>JANYJL010000275.1 GCA_025361845.1 Rhizobacter sp. | reverse complement strand
GCACCGGGCTCGACGCCGGGTGTCGCCGAAGGCACGGGCACACGCTCATCGCTCACCCCGCGCCACAGTGGCACGGTGTGGTCGACGTACCAACTCACCCAGGTCTTTCGTTTCGGTGCGGGCCTGAACGCCCGCAGCTCGCAAACGCCGAACCGCAACCCGGGTTTTGCCGCGCCGAAGTTCGTCACCGCTGATCTGATGGCGGAAGCAACCATCGACAAGAACTCGACCCTCAAGTTCAACATCACCAACCTGACCAACAAGCTGTATGCGGATTCGCTGTACACCGCCCACTACATTCCGGGTGCGCCGCGCAGCGTGCAGCTCACGATGACGACGAAGTTCTGATCGGTTTGATTTTGGAGGTCGTCCCATGCTGCTGCATTTGCGCCAGGTCCTGACGCCGCAAGAGCTGGCTCAGGCGCGCGAGGTTCTGGCCGCGGCACCCTGGGGCGATGGCCGCGTAACGGCCGGCGTGCAATCGGCGCTCGCGAAGAACAACGAGCAGTTGCCGCAGGGCTGCGAGGCCTCGCGCAACGTGCAGGCGCTGGTGCTGAATGCCTTGCAGCGGCACGCCATGTTCTTCTCGGCGGCGCTGCCGCGGCAGATCTTCCCGCCGCTGTTCAACCGCTATGGCGGCGTCACGAACGCCTTCGCGAACCACGTCGACAACGCCATCCGCTACGTGCCGGGCAGTGGTGCGCGGGTACGCACCGATCTGTCCTGCACCCTGTTCCTGAGCGAGCCGCACGAGTACGACGGCGGCGAGCTGGTGATCGAAGATCCATTCGAGAGCCCGCGGCTCAAGCTGCCCGCGGGCGACATGCTGCTCTATCCCGGCACCAGCGTGCACCGTGTCGAGCCGGTCACGCGCGGCCAGCGAATCGCGAGTTTCTTCTGGGTGGAAAGCATGGTGCGCAGCGACGAACAGCGGCGCCTGCTGTTCGATCTGGACGCGCATCTGATGCGCCTGCGCACCGAACACGGCGAGGCCGATGCGGCCGCCATCGGCATCACCGGCACGTATCACAACCTGTTGCGGATGTGGGCCAACGCATGAGCTGACGCGGGCCTGTTGATGCCATGCAGTGACGCGCCGCTGCGACAAAGCGCGCTCTACCTCGAAAGAATGCGCGTTTTACCTATGAAAACTGCTTCTCTTCGCCCGGTACACGCAGTACCATTCGCTCCGTTCGGTTCCGAGGAGAAATGAAGGCCCATGCGGCCCTCGCCCTTGCCGAACACATCAACAACTTACTTGATGGAGTGAATCAACATGGCAACTGCGAAGAAGGCTCCCGCTAAAAAAGCGGCAGCGAAGAAGGCCCCTGTGGCCAAGAAGGCGGCTCCTGCAAAGAAGGCTGCTCCGGCGAAGAAGGTTGCGGCCAAGAAGGCTGCTCCGGCGAAGAAGGCCGCTCCTGCAAAGAAGCGCACCCCGAACGCCGCCTTCATGAAGCCCATGACCCCCAGCGCCGCCCTGGCCGCGATCATCGGCGGCAAGCCGGTGCCGCGCACCGAGGTGACGAAGAAGGTCTGGGAATACATCAAGGCCAACAAGCTGCAAGACGCAGCGAAGCGGACCATGATCAACGCCGACGCGAAGCTCAAGGAAATCTTCAAGAAGGCCCAGGTGTCGATGTTCGAGATGACCAAGCTGATCAACGCTCACCTGAGCTGATCACAGCAGTCACCCAGCAAAAAGCCGGTGCGCAAGCACCGGCTTTTTTCATGGGCGAGCCGCTCTAGCCGAGACAACGGGACAGGTCTTGCAGCATGCGCGACACATCGATCGGCTTGGTCCAGTACTCGTCGAAGCCGGCCGCCAGCGCGGCCTCGATCTGCTCGCTCATCGCATCGGCCGAGAGTGCAATGCAGGTCAGCGGCAAGGTCGCCGGGTCCGATCGCAGCGTGCGGATCAGCGCCAGACCGGTGGTGTCCGGCAGGTTCATGTCGATCAGCACCAAGTGCGGTCGCAACTCGCGCGCCATCTGCAAACCTTCGGCCCCATCTTCGGCGATGCTCAGCGCCCACTCCGGCCGGGTGCGGAACACCTCTTCCATCAACACCACGTTGAGCCGCTCGTCTTCGATGTAGAGCACCTGGCGTTGCGGGCCGGTGGCTGCGGCTTGCGCGTCCTGCGGCGTGGCCAACGCCAGTGTGTCGGCTGGCGGTGCGGCGGCCACAGGCAGGCTCAGCGTGAAGGTCGAGCCCGCGCCGGGCTGGCTGTGCACCCGCAAATCCGCGCCCATCGCACGCGCCAGATCGAGCGAGATCACGAGGCCGAGACCGGTGCCTTCGACCCGGCTCGCTTCAGCGCCGAGCCGATCGAAGTGCTGGAACAGGCGCGCCTGCTGCGCGGCGGTGAGGCCCACGCCTTCGTCTTGGATGGCCAGTTGCACGCGCCCACCTTGCGCATGCAGAGCCACGCCCACATGCCCGCCGGCGCGGTTGTACTTGATGGCGTTGGAGAGCAGGTTCATCAGCACCTGGTCGAGCCCGCGCCGGTCCGCCTGTACCCAGCAAGGCGCATTGGGCGGCACGGGCAGCACGACGCGCGAATCACGTGCCAGTGGCACGATGAGCGAGAGGCAGGCATCGAGCGCCGCGCTCAGGTCCACCGCTTCGAGCTTCAGGGAAAAGTCTTCGCTCTCGATGCGCGCCAGGTCGAGCACATCGTTGATGAGCCCGAGCAGGTGGCGCCCGGCGCGGTGCACGCTGTCGAGCCGGCGCTGCTGGTCGGGCGCCAGCGGATGCACGCGGTCCAGCGCCATCAACTGCGTGAAGCCGAGGATGCCGTTCAGCGGCGTGCGCAGTTCATGGCTCATGCGCGAGAGGAACTCGCTCTTCGCGCGGTTGGCGCGCTCGGCGCCTTCCTTGTCGCGCAGCAACTGTTCGTGGGCGACCTGTTGGGTCACGTTGCGGCAGGTGCCGACGATGCTCTGCGTGCGCCCGTCCGGGCCGGGCGTGGCCCGCGCGATGATTTCGAGCACCCGCGCGATGCCGTCGCCCCCGCGCATGCGGTAGCGCATTTCGACCCGCCCGCATTCGGCGATGGCGGCCTCGACCGCGCTGTGCACCGCGGGTCGGTCGTCGGTGTGGATCTGGGCCAGCCAGTCCATCAAGGTCATCGGCCCGGTCGTGTTCGGCATGCCGTGGTTGATGCGCGCGCGGTCGTCCAGTTGCATGGTGCCGCTGGCCAGGTCCAGCTCGGCGATGCCGATGCCGGTCGCCTGTGCGGCCATGTCCCAACGCTCCTCGCTTTGGCGCAAGAGCACGGCCTGTGCACGCGCCTGTACTTCGGCATCCACCTGCGCCGTCACATCCCGTGCGGTGCCGCGGTAGCCCGCGAAACGGCCTCCGGCATCGAAGGTGGGTACGGCGCTGTGCGATATCTTCAGCGCGCCGCGTGAGGTCGGCATCACGGTCAGCACGCGCGTGAAGGCGGTGCGCTCGCGCAGCAAGGCGGCCACGGCATCGGCCGTATTGGCCGGCCCGGCGGCGGTGAAGAGATGGGCCTGGCCGAGGTTGCGGCCGATGAAGTTCGCAGCCGGTTCGCCGGTGCTGGCCGTGAAGGTGTCCGACAGCCAGTTGATGTTCAGCGCCGCGTCGGTTTCCCACAACCAGTCGCCCGAAGCGCGCGCGAAGTCCGACAGGCGCGAGTCGTTGGTGCGCAGGCACTGCACCAGGTCGAGCAGGCGATCGACCGTGTTGTCGGCCACAGCATCGTCCGGCAAACCGACGGCACGCAGGCGTTCGCTTCGGCGATCGTCGTCATGCAGCGGAGGTGTGACGGCCATGCGGGATTGTGGCCCACCCGAGCTGGCGCCTGGGTGTGGCCGCGGCGCGCCGAACCGCCCGCGTCAACCGACGTATTGGCGCAGCAAGGCCAGCGTGCGTTCGCGTGCGAGCTGGGCGCTCGGTGCATCGAACGCGGGCGACACATCGCGGTTGAAGCCGTGGCCGGCCGGGTACAGGTGCACCGCGATGGCGGGGTGGGCGGCCTGCAAGGCCTTCACACCATCGACGGGAATGTGGCCGTCCTTTTCGCCAAAATGCGCGAGCACCGGGCAGCGGGGTTGCACGTCGGCACGTTTGGGCATGCCGCCGCCGTAATAAGGAATGCTGGCCGCGAGGCCCTCGACCGTGCCGCTCGCCAGCCAGGCGAGGTACCCGCCCCAGCAATAGCCGACGATGCCTGCATGGCCGGCTGTGCGCACATGGGCTACCGCAGCGGCAATGTCCAGCAAGGCAGGCGCATCGGCGCAGGCGACCTTGAGCGCCATGCCGCGCTGCGTTTCCTCGGGCGTGTAGCCCAGATCGACACCACGCTCGGCGCGATCGAACAGGGCCGGTGCCACGGCCAGGTAGCCATCGGCGGCATAGCCGTCGACCACCGAACGCATGTGCGCATTCACGCCGAAGATTTCCTGCACGACGACGAGACCGCCACGCGCCGGGCCGGGCGGTGTGGCCACATAAGCGGCCAGGCGGTGACCGTCGGTGGCGGTGAGTTCGATGAGCTGTCCCATGCTGTGCTCAGCCGCGCGCCAAGCGCCGTTGCACGAAATCGAGCCGATCCTGGCCCCAGAAAATTTCACCGTCGATCACATAGCTGGGCGCGCCGAACACACCGGCATCGATGGCGAGCTGGCTGTCGATCTCATAACGTTCATGCACCGCCTGCGAATGCGACTCTTCGAGCCGCGCCGCGCTCAGGCCCTGTTCGGTCAGCAAGGCCGCGAGCGTGCTTTCGTCCGCGATGTTGCGTTCTTCCACCCACACCGCGCGCAGCACCGCGCCGGTGATCTTCATCGCGGCCTCGGTGCCGTCTTTCAGGTCCACCGCGATGATGAGTTTGGCGGCTTCGTCGGCGGCCACAGGAAAGTACTTTGCTTGCAGCGTGAGTGGAATGTCCAGCCACTCGCTGAAGCGTTTCAGTTCGACCATCCGATAGGCCTGGCGCTGCGGCGCGCGTTTGTTCAAGGGCAGCCCGCCCGAGATTGGAAACACCTTGCCGCCCAGGTCCACCGGCAGCACCCGCACCGTGGCGCCCGCGGCTTGGGCAATCGCGGCGAAGCGCGCATGGCCCAGATAAACATAGGGCGAATTCGGTGAGAAGTAGTAGTCGATCGTCAGGGCCATCGGGGTCTCCTTGTCATTTGGGGCGCAGTCTAGCGAGGGGTTCGAGTTTGTGCAGCGAGTGGGGTGAAGGGCCGAGGCTGGGGCCAGCGCCGACGCAGCAGCAGATTCGCCAAATGATTCGCCAAATAATGCGCCAACCTGGATTCAGGATGTGGGAAATATCTGAATCTCCGTAGGTGTGGATGGCCACGGGCAGCAGTTCATCCATCAACTCAAAGATTCGCCAAATAGGCTTCTTTGGCCGATACTTGCCCTTCCCCGAATCCGTGCGCCCACCCATGTACGACCACATCAGCCAGTTCGAGCCCCTGCTTCCCGCCTCGAACCGGCGCGATGGCTTGCTTGAAAAGGCCCATCACCTTCAGTGTGTGGCCCATGCGGCGCGTGGCCGTGCGCATGCCAGCGTGATGGAACTGCTGGCGCCGATGTTGCGCGCCATGAATTCCTACTACACCAACCGCATTGAAGGCCAGCACACCTTGCCGGCCGAGATCGAACAGGCCTTGCGCCAGGACTTTGCGGCCGATGCCGACACCCGCCGCCGCCAGCGTCTGGCCGTGGCCCACATGGCCACCGAAGCCTGGGCAGCCGAGCATGCCGCCCACACCGAGTGGCCGCGCCTGTTCGAGCCTTCGGTGGTGCAGGTGTTGCATCAGCACTTGTTTTCGCAATTGCCGCCGGCCGATCTGCAAGGTGAACAGGGCGAGTTGCTGGTGCCCGGCGCCTGGCGCCAGCGCGATGTCTCGGTCGGTGGCCATGTGGCCCCGCGTGCGCAGGCCTTGCCCTTGTTCATGAACCGGTTTGCCGAGGTCTATGGCCACACCCGCGGGGGTGAATTGGCGGTGGTGGCAGTGGCCGCCGCGCACCACCGGCTGGCGTGGGTGCACCCCTTCATCGATGGCAATGGCCGTGTCGCACGTCTGCATTCGCATGTGCTTTTGCAAGGCCTGGGCCTCACCCATGGCATCTGGTCACCCTTGCGTGGCATGGCGCGTACACAGGCGCGTTACTGCGAACTGTTGGCGCAAGCCGATCTGCATCGCCGCAATGACCTGGATGGGCGTGGCAACCTCAGTGAAGACGGTCTGGTGAAGTTCTGCGACTACTTTCTGGACCTGTGCATCGACCAGGCCACCTTCATGAACGAGCTGCTCGACATGCCGGCGATGAAGGCGCGCATCGCCGCCTGCCTGGCCTTCGAAGCCAGCCAGGAAGGCAGTGGCATGCGCATGGAAGCCCTCGCACCACTGCACTACCTGTTCCTGGGCGGGCCGATGGAGCGGGGCAGCTTCAAGGCCATGACGGGCCTGGCGCCGCGCACCGCCGACCGTGTGCTCAAAGCTTTGCTGGATCGGCAGTTGCTGGCGTCCGACACACCCAAAGGCCTGTTGCGTTTTGGCGTGCCCCTGCATGCGCTGCGCTTCTACTTCCCGGCACTGTGGCCCGAGGCCGAGGCGGGCCAGCGCTGAGTGTGGGTCAAGCCGAATCGACTGCGGCGATCGGGTGACACCGGATGCATGTTTCCCCTTAGTGCCTAGAATCCATCGCATGGAAGCCCAGGCACTGCTAATAGTTCTTCACGATGGCTCGGCGGGGTACGAGATCACGCCAGACCGGGTGCCGCTGTCTGCGTTGCGCTCATTTGCCAAGGATGTAGATGAGTTCCTGCGCGGCGATGGCAACGACGTGGACACCTCAAGCCTGGATGTGGCTGTGGTGAAGGGGTCGCTCGGCCTGCGCACTGCACCAACGGCCAACCCGGCGCTGCTGGGTGATCTTCGCAAATTGGTCGACAGTGAGCTTCTCGATGGAATTGGCAGCAAGCGACGGGCAGTGATCGAGCGCTGGCAGAAGGCGGCGCGAGGTGCACGTCATATCCGCATCGAGATCAAGGCGGATTTCTTGACAGGGCCGATCAAGATCAGCGCGGAGACCGACTACCGAACCGATGATGCCGACCAGTGGGTGCGAGTCGAGCGCTACGTCCGTGGCGAGATTGAGGACATGGGCGGCCACGCGAGGCCCAATGCCCATATTCGTCTTCCCGACGGTAAGGCCCTGTTGGTGGATGCCTCACGCGAAGTCTTGCGAGATGAGAAAAGCAATCGGCTCTACAAGCAAGCGATGGTTCGCATCGTGGCCGAGTACAACGTGATGACGCGTGAGTACCGCAACGCCCGACTTCTGGAGTTTGTCGAACATGACAGGCGACTCGATGAGAAAGACCTCGACCGGTTGACCCAGCGTGGTACGAAAGCGTGGCGCGATGTGGCTGACGCTGGGGCATGGGTGGACAACCTTCGAGGAGGTAGAGAAGATTGAGTGCCGTCTTGGTCGACACCAGCTTTCTCAATTCGCTGGCTGATCGACATCGCAAACACCACAACGCAGCAGTTGCCTATTTTCGCGAAGCTCTGCGCCGGGACGTTCCCCTCTATCTCTCGGCGATTGCCGCCTCGGAATTTCAGGTCAAGCAGGCAGTGACGGACCTACCTCTGCGCAACTTCGTTGTGTTGCCTTTCAACATCGACCATGCAATGACCGCGGGTTTGTTGATGCGCGATTTGCAGCGCGATGCGGGTGACGATCGGAGCGCCGTCAAAGATGACATCAAGTTGATCGCGCAGGCAATTTGCGAATCACTCACGCACATCCTGACAGAGGACGCTCAAACTCTGGTCAAGTACGCGCGCCGCTTCAATGACGCAGGGCAGAGCTCAGTAAAGGCGATTTTGCTGGCTGAAGGCTTTGACGCGGCTTGGTTCAACAATGGTCAGCGGGGGTTGCCCGGCACGTGAAGACCTTGTCGAGCATCGTCATGTTGCTCCCAGCAGCGGCCGCAAATACTTGCCCGTGAAACTCGCCGCATTCGCCGCCACATCCTCCGGCGTGCCCACCGCCACCACCGTGCCGCCGCCCGAGCCGCCTTCGGGGCCCATGTCGATCAGCCAGTCGGCCGTCTTGATGACATCCAGGTTGTGCTCGATCACGACGATGGTGTTGCCCGCATCGCGCAACTGGTGCAGTACACGCAGCAGCAGGTCGATGTCGGCAAAGTGCAGGCCGGTGGTTGGCTCATCCAGGATGTAGAGGGTGCGGCCGGTGTCGCGCTTGCTGAGTTCGAGCGCCAGCTTCACGCGTTGCGCTTCGCCGCCCGACAAGGTGGTGGCGCTTTGCCCGAGACGGATGTAGCCCAGGCCCACATCGAGCAGGGTCTGCAACTTGCGCGCGATGTTGGGTACTGCGCTGAAGTAGCCGTTCGCATCTTCGACGGTGAGGTTCAGCACCTCGGTGATGTTTTTGCCCTTGTAGAGCACTTCCAAGGTCTCGCGGTTGTAGCGCTTGCCGTGGCACACATCGCAAGGCACGTACACATCGGGCAGAAAGTGCATCTCGACCTTCAACACGCCATCACCCTGGCAGGCCTCGCAGCGGCCGCCGGCCACGTTGAAGCTGAAGCGGCCGGGGCCATAGCCGCGTTCCTTGGCGGTGTTCATCTCGGCGAACAGCTCGCGGATCGGCGTGAACAGGCCCGTGTAGGTGGCCGGGTTGCTGCGCGGCGTGCGGCCGATCGGGCTCTGGTCGACATTGATGACCTTGTCGAACGCATCGAGCCCTTCGATGCTGTCGTGCGGCTCGGCTTCGGCATGGCTGTTGTAGAGCTTGCGCGAGACCGCCGCATAGAGCGTGTCGTTGACGAGCGTGCTCTTGCCCGAGCCCGACACGCCGGTCACGCAGGTCAGCAGGCCGACCGGGATATCGACACTGACACTCTTCAGGTTGTTGCCCCGCGCATTGGTGATGCGCAGCAGTTGCGGCGGCTCGGGCATGTCGGCCAGCGTGTGGCGCTTCGTCGGCACCGCGATCTTCAAGCTGCCCGACAGGTAGCGCCCGGTCAGTGAATCGGGGTGCGCGGCCACCTCGTCCGGCGTGCCCTGCGCGATCACACGGCCGCCGTGCACACCGGCGCCCGGGCCCATGTC
>JANYJL010000213.1 GCA_025361845.1 Rhizobacter sp. | reverse complement strand
CAGTGGTGGCGGTCATTTCAGTGAGGCGTGAAACACGCGCAGGGTTGGAGCGGCAGAGCCGAGGGCGGGCCGGCCATAGCGGGCATAAAGGACTGGCAGGCCGGTGCGGGAGCGCCGGCCAGAAGTTCAGCCCGCTGTGGCCGGCCCGCCCTCGGCTCTGCCGCTCCAACCCTGCGCGTGTTTCACGCCTCACTGAAATGACCGCCACCACTGCACAGCGCCACATGCTCCGCATCGAGCCTTTGACCACCGAGTCCTTCCGGCCCTTCGGCGATGTGATCGAAGCCGGCTCGACAGCGCGACACCACACCATCAATGCCGGCTACGCCGAGCGCTTTCACGACCTCGCGCGCATCGACACTGGCGAGGGCCAGGGCCGCCCGCTGCTCAACATCTTTCGCGCCTTGCCGCGTGAGCTGCCCTTGAAGCTGGAGCTCGTCGAACGCCACCAGCTCGGCAGCCAGGCCTTCATGCCGCTCACGCCGCAGCGCTTCCTCGTTGTCGTGGCGGCGGCCGGGCCGGCCCCGCGTGTCGATCAGCTGCGCTGCTTCATGGCAGCACCCGGCCAGGGCGTGAACTACGCGCGGGGCACCTGGCACCACCCGCTGCTGGCACTCGATGCGGGCGGTGACTTCCTGGTCATCGACCGCGGCGGGTCGGACGCGGCGGACGATTGCGAGGAGCTCTTGCTGTCGGACGCTGAGGTCTGGGTCGAGGCCTGAAGAATCAGAAGCGCGATCAGATGCCCGACTTGAACTTTGTGAACAGCCGCGTCAGCGTGCGCCGCGTGTCGGAGCGGCGCACTTCGTAGAACTGCACCTTGTTGGCCATGTAGTCGTCGGGCGGGAAGGCGATCGCGTTGGCCAGCACGTCGGCGTGGATGAAGGCACGGGCGGCCAAGTTCGGGCTCGTGAACATCACCTTGTTGGTGATCGCGGCCTGCACTTCGGGGCGCAGGATGAAGTCCATCCAGAGGTGCGCGTTCTCGGGGTGCGGCGCGTCGATCGGGATCATCATCGATTCGAAACCGAACTGCATGCCGCCGGCCGGCAAGGGTGCGGCGATGGTCACGCCGGTGCGGCCGGCCTTGGCGCGTTGCGTGGCGTTGTTGAAGTCGCCGCTGTAGCCGAGCGCCACGCAGATCTGCCCCGAGGCCAGGTCGGTGATGTAGCCGTTGTAGCTGAAGAGGCCGATGTCCGAGCGCACCTTCTGCAACATCGTGGCGGCTTCGGCGTAGTCGTCCGGGCTGTTGCTGTAGGCGCGTTTGCCGGTGTAGATCAGGGCCGAGGGGAACAAGTCGCTCGCGCTGTCGAGCAAGGAGATGCCGCAAGCCTTCAGCTTGCTCGTGTACTTCGGGTTGAAGACCAGCTCGAAGGGGTTCGCCGGGATCGGCTCGCCGCCGAGGGCGGCCTTCACCTTGTCGACGTTGTAGCCCACGCTCACCGCACCACCGAGCCAGGGCACCATGAACTGGTTGCCGGGGTCGAGCTTGCCGAGCATCTGCACCACGGTCGGGTTGAGGTTGTGCCAGTTCGGCAGCTTGTTGCGGTCGAGCTTCTGCACCAAGCCGCCGTCGATCATGATGCGGCCGAAATCGGACGAGGGCACGATCACGTCGTAGCCGGTGCGCCCGGCGATCATCTTCACGAGCAGCACTTCGTTGGAATCGAAGTTGTCGTAGCGCACGTGGATGCCGGTCTCCTTCTCGAACTGGTGCACCGTGTCGTCACCGATGTACTCGGACCAGTTGAAGATGTTGAGCACCTTCTCCTCGGCGGCGTGTGCCAAGGGGATGGTGAGCAGGGCGGCGATGAAGCTGGCGATGAGGCGCATGGCGAAACTCGGTGAGTGGACGCTGAATCAGCGGCGCTGGCGGGCCAGCAGGCAAAGCATTTCTGCGGCCACGTGCGCGGCGGCAAGCGCGGTGATCTCGCTCGAGTCGTAGGCCGGGGCCACTTCGACGACGTCGAGCCCGACCAGGCGCGTCGGCACCAGCCCTCGCAAGATGGCGAGTGCCTGTGCGCTGCTCAGGCCGCCGGGCACGGGGGTGCCCGTGCCGGGGGCGAAGGCGGGGTCGAGGCAGTCGATGTCGAAGGTCAGGTAGGCGGGGTGCTGGCCGACGATCTGCAACACGCGCTCGGCCGTGGCCTTCGTGCCGTGTTCGTGCACCCAGTCGGCGCCGAGTATCTCGATGCCCATGAAGTCGTCGTTCCAGCTGCGAATGCCGATCTGCACCGAGCGCTTCACATCGATCAGGCCTTCACGCACCGCCTTGTAGAACATGGTGCCGTGGTTGAGCGAATCGGGCGCGTCGTCGGGCCAGGTGTCGCAATGCGCGTCGAAGTGGATCAGCGCGAGCGGGCCGTGTTTTTCAGCGTGCGCGCGCAGGACCGGGTAGGTGATGAAGTGGTCGCCGCCGAGGCTCAGCATGGTCGCGCCGCTGGCGACGATGGTTCGTGCGTGTTCGGTGATGGCGGGCACGATCGTCGCGGGGCGGTGGTGGTCGAGCACGCAGTCGCCGTAGTCGATCACCGACAGATGCTCGCAGGCGCCCGCGCCGTGCGGGTAGAGGCGTTCGTTGAGTTGCACCGTCGCTGCGCGGATGGCCGCCGGCCCGAGCCGCGCACCAGGGCGGAAGGTGGTGGCCAGGTCGAGCGGAATGCCCGTCACGGCCACGTCCACACCACGCAGATCGCGGGTGTAGCGGCGGCGCATGAAGGAAAGCACACCGGCGTAGGTGTTCTCGCTCTCGTGGCCGCGGTCGTCGGTTCGGTGGATGGCGAGGTCGCCGCGGCGGGGGGTGTCGAGTTCGGTCATGGCGTGCTGCAGCGGGGTTGCGAAGTACAGTGCATCGCATGCTCCCAGCCCGCAGCCGCCGCGTCCATTAGCCCTGTCCACCTCGCCATGACTTTTTCTAATACCCCCGGCGGCGCCGAGCTGCCCTTTCGCAGCCTGGTGGCCTTCGAGGCGACGGCGCGGCTGGGCAGCGTGTCGCGTGCGGCGGATGAACTGAACCTCACGCAATCGGCTGTCAGCCAGCGTGTGCTCAAGCTCGAAGCCTTCGTCGGCCAGCGCCTCTTCGTGCGCCACGGCCAGGGGGTGGACCTCACCGGCGCGGGTGAGTTGCTGCTGGCCACCACGCGCGAGACGCTCGAGCGCCTGCGCGTGGGCCTGCAACGCATCGCGCCCTACAAGAACAAGGCCTCGCTGCTGCTCGCCTGCCCGGCCGACTTCGCACGAGGCTGGCTGATGCCGCGCCTGGCTGGCCTGAAGACCTTGAACCCGGCGCTCGAGGTGTGGCTGATGCCCGAGCGCGAGTTCAGCACGATCGACCGCATCGACGTGGACCTGATCGTTTCGCGCAAGCCACTGCACACGGCCGATGTCGATGGCGTGCCTTTGCTCGAAGACTGCAGTCTCGCCGTCTGCGGCCCGCAGACGGCGCTGCGCATCGGCAACGCCGCGTGGCCGAAGCTGCTGGAAAAGGCGCCGCTGCTGCTGCTGGAAGGCGAGCCGGAATGGGGCGGCCTGCTGTCCGCGTCGGCCCTCAAGGCGCTGAAGCTGCGCCGCGCCGCGACCATCCAGGACGAGCGTTTGCTGCTGGATGCGGCCGAGCACGAGCTGGGCATCGCCTACCTGCCGCAGGTGCTGGCCGCGCAGTCGCTTCAGGCGGGCCGCTGCGTGGCAGTGGCGGCCGTGCCGACCACCGCCCGGCCGCGCCTGTGGTTGATGCGCAGCCGGCTCACGCCGCGCACCCCGGTCGCGAACCGCGCGTTCGATTGGCTGCTCGCGCAGGCGCAGGCCGGTGTAGGCTGAACGCGCCCCGACATGACACGCTCCAAAGCCCCCTCGAATCCTCCGCCCGCCGATGCCTGGGCCCTGTTGCAACCCGGCCTGGCCTTGTCGCACGCCGGCGACGACCGCGCGCTGCCGGCCTTGCGCGCGGTTCACGCCCGATTGCGTGACGCCGCTGACGTGCGCGGCAGCCTGCTCAGCGCCGCCGCCCTGGTGGTGACGAGCCAGACGCTCTCCGGCTTCCGCGACTTTCCGGAGTGGCTCGGTTTCGTTCAGGCGATGAAGCAGCAGCCACCGCCAGTGCAATCGGCCGATGAAGAACTGCTGGGCCTGACGGCGCTGCTGATCGGCCAGCTGTTCTTCGATCTGCAAGACCCGGACGTGGACCGCTGCACGGCGCGCATCGTCGAGCTGCTTGAACACGAGGCGGACGTGAACCTGCGCCTGGCCGCCGCGCGCATGGTGCTGTACTACATCGACCCGCGTGAACTGCGCGAGCTGAGCCAACGCGTGAACTCGCTCGTGCAGCCGCTGCTGGCCGACCCCGCCGTGGTGCCCTACCGCCACGGCCAGTGGCTGCTGCAATGGCGTGGCTGCTCGGGCTACGCGAAGGAGAGCCTGCAGGAAGATGCAGCCACCCACGCCGCACGCGCGCTGGCCGAACGCCACGGCCTGCGCTACATCCACTTCGCGCTCGCTTTCGACGAGGTGGCGCAAAGCCTGCCGGGCGCGGACCTGGCGCGTGCCGAGCGCGGCCTGGCGCAGGCCGAAGCGCAGGTGGACCCGAACCGCCTGCGCGAGCTGATGCTGCTGGACATCACCCGCATGCGCGTGGCGCGCCTGAAAGGCCAGAACGACGAGGCGCTGTTCCGCGCCAGCCGCGCGCGCAAGTACGCCGTGGAGCTGCAATGCCCGGGGCCGATGATGGGCGCCTACATCGTCAACGAAGCGAATGTGCGCCTGCTGACGGACGACTACAGCGGCGCGCGCCGGCAGATGGAAGAGGCGATCCCGCTGCTGCCCGAAGGCTTCGCGCTCGAAGTACGCGAGATGATCGAGATGATCGGCGCGTACGAGGCCCTGATGGGTGGCGAACCGGGTGGCCGCGCCCGCATGGCGGCGGTCTGGGCCGGCCTGCGCGAGCGCCAGTTCTACGACAGCTTCGACGGCCACCCGGCCTTCCGCGCGCGTTTGTGCGCGCTGGCGCTGGCCCAGCACATCGAGGTCGATTTCGTCACCAGCCTGATCCGCAAATGCGGCCTCGCGCCGCCCGAGCCGGCGCCCGATGCCTGGCCGTGGCCGCTGCGCATCCACGCGCTCGGCCGCTTCACGCTGGAACGCGACGGCGCGCCGCTCGCTGCTGAAGGCAAGGGCCAGCGCAAGCCGCTGGAGTTGCTGCGCGCGCTCGTCGCGCATGGCGCGATGAGCGCGGGCCAGGGCCTGCCGACCGGCGAGCTGATCGACATGCTGTGGCCCGACCTGGAAGCCGACGCGCCGAAGGCCTCGTTCGACATGACCTTGTTGCGCCTGCGCAAGCTCTTGCGGGTCGATGGTGCGCTGCGCCTGGCCGAAGGCCGGCTGTGGCTGGACCCGCGGTTGGTGTGGTGCGATGTGGCCGCGTTCGCGGAGGACTGCGCCACCCTGATCGGGCCGCAAGATGAACCAGGCGGCGACACCGATAGCCGGGTCGAGGACGAGCAGGCGCGCGCCGCGGCCTTGCGCCGGTTGCGCCAGCGGCAGGGCCTGCGCCTGTTCGGCCCGGGGGCTGCCGAGCCCTGGAGCGTGCGGCCACGCGAGCGCCTGGCGCGCCAGTTCGAAGCCGCCGTCGAGGCGCATGGCGCGCGGCTGGAGGCGCAGGCGGCGTGGGTGGCGGCGATCGGCCTGTACGAACACGGCGTCGCCGAAGACGCCACCGCCGAACCCTGCCACCGCGGGCTGATGCGTTGCCACCTCGCGCTCGGCCAGCCGGCTGCTGCGCTGCGCAGTTATCAGCGCTGCCACGAGTTGCTGGCCACCTTGCTGAAGGTGCCGCCCTCGGCCGAAACACTGGCCCTGGCCGCGCGCATTCCGCAGGCTTGAGGCTCGAGCCGGCCCTTCCTTCCGGCTACTTGACCGGCAAGACCCGCATGCCCAGCGGGCGGCCGCTGCGGTCGAGCACCTGGATGGTCGTCATGCGCGGCCGGAAGCCGTCCGGCAGCGGCAGGCTGCCGCGCACGATTTCGTGGGCAGCGACCGTCAGCGCGAACGAGGGCGATTTCACCGTGGTGTCGCCGCCACGTGCCGAGTCGCCTTCGACGAGCAGTTGCACCACGGCGGGCAGCGGTGTGGCCGTGGCGCGCTCGCGTGTGAGCACGAGGTCGTAGGCGAGCTTGCCGCCCTTGGCGATGAAACGCGCGGCGCGCACCTCGACCGTGCCGCCGCGGGGGTCGGGCGGCAGGGAGTCGACCGTGGACGCGAGGTCCAGGCGCAGGCGCTCGACGGTGGCCTGGCTGGCCGTGAGCTGGTCCGCCTGAGTCTTCTGATCGGCGAGCGCGGTTTGCAGGCGCTTCGTGGTGTCGGCCAGTTCGCCTTTCAGGCGCAGGCGCGCGGCGTCGGCATCGTCGTAGGCGCTGCGCAGGGAGATCGTCTCGGTCGCCGACAGGCGCGGCGGCAGGTAGCGCTCCTGCACGAGCACCACGCCACCGGCGCCGATGGCCGTGCCGCTGAGCAGCAGGATCAGCCAGCGCGGCATGCGCCAGCGCGAGCGCTGCCGCCGGTAGGGATCGAAGGGAACGGGTTTGGATGAGCCGAGCATGGGCGCGTGGGGGTCTTGCCGAAAGTGGCGGAAGGGTACAACCCGCGAAAGTACACCTTGAAACACGCTGTTGCACGCGCTGCTGCGGGCCGGGCGTTGCGCGCCTGGTGGTGGACACCCCCCAACAAGATGGGTGTGGTGTGAGTCATCGGTTAGTCGTCGGGTCGGGTGTGTGCCAGATCATTCGTTCACTGCAAAAGCAGCTCCGAATGAACCGCAAAACCTCGAAAGACCTGACCATGAACACGCTCACCCTCGACACCTTCCGCAACAGTCTGG
>JANYJL010000199.1 GCA_025361845.1 Rhizobacter sp. | reverse complement strand
GAAGAAGAGCCAGGCGTCTTCGACATGGCGCACGCTGTCGGCGGCGTGCAGCAGCTCGTTGAGGGACTTCTCGAAGCGGTCGAACAGGCTGTTGATCAGCTCGTCCTTCGCCGGGTAGTGGTAGTAGAGGTTGCCGGGGCTGATGCCGAGTTCGGCCGAGATCAGCGTGGTCGACACGTTCGGCTCGCCGAAGCGGTTGAACAGCTCGAGCGTGACTTCCAGTATGCGTTCGGCCGTGCGGCGCGGCTTCTTGGTTTGCGTGACCATCGTCGGCCAATCTAGCACCAACGACCGGGGCTTCCCATGTGGCGAGCCCTAGTCTTGGCGCCGCCAGCGCGAAAGGGCCAGCCTGCCTACAATCGCGCCCTCCATGCCTGCGATCTCATTCCAGAACGTCACCAAGACCTACAGCGGCGCACGCGGTGCAGTGCATGCACTCGACGACGTGAGCTTCGACATCGAGCCGGGCGAATTCTTCGGCCTGCTCGGGCCGAACGGCGCGGGCAAGACGACTCTCATCAGCATCCTCGCCGGGCTCACGCGTGCGAGCAGCGGCCACGTGACCGTGCTCGGCCACGACGTGGTGAGCGATTACGCCGCCGCCCGCCTGAGCCTGGGCATCGTGCCGCAGGAGTTGGTGTTCGACCCCTTCTTCACGGTGCGCGAGGCGCTGCGCATCCAGAGCGGCTACTTCGGGGTGCGCGCGAACGATGCGTGGATCGACGAGTTGCTGGCCAACTTGGGCCTCTCCGACAAGGCCGAATCGAACATGCGGCAGCTCTCGGGCGGCATGAAGCGTCGTGTGCTGGTCGCGCAGGCACTCGTCCACCGCCCGCCGGTGATCGTGCTCGACGAGCCGACCGCGGGCGTGGACGTGGAGTTGCGCCAGACGCTGTGGCAGTTCATCGCGAGGCTCAACAAGGAAGGCCACACGGTGCTGCTGACGACGCATTACCTGGAAGAGGCCGAGGCGCTGTGCGGTCGATTGGCGATGCTGAAACAAGGGCGCGTGGTTGCGCTCGATCGCACCTCGGCGCTGCTTGCCGGGCGGGCAAGCACGATGCTGCGTTTCAAAATGGATACGCCGCTGCCCGCAGCCTTGGCGGCGCAATCGCGCGTGACCGGGCGTGTGATGCAGGTGAAGGCGCGTGATGCGCGCGAGGTCGAAGCCATTCTCGCCACCCTGCACGCCGCCGGCTGTCGGCCCGAAGACCTCGAAATCGGCCGCGCCGACCTGGAAGATGTGTTCCTTGAAATCATGAAGGACGCCCCGGCGTTGAAGGTGGCCGCATGAGTTCGGCTTTCGGATTGCTCGCCGGCACGCGCCCCCTGCTCTACAAGGAAGTGCTGCGCTTCTGGAAGGTCGCCTTCCAGACGGTCGCCGCGCCGGTGCTCACGGCCGTGCTCTACCTGTTGATCTTCGGCCACGTGCTCGAGAACCACGTGAAGGTGTTCGAGACGGTCGGCTACACCAGCTTCCTGATCCCCGGCCTGGTGATGATGAGCGTGCTGCAGAACGCCTTCGCGAACAGCAGCTCCTCTCTCATCCAGAGCAAGATCAACGGCAACCTGGTGTTCCTGCTCGTCACGCCGCTCTCGCACTGGGCCTGGTTCCTGGCCTACGTGGGCGCCTCGATCGTGCGTGGCCTGGTGGTCGGCGCGGGCGTGCTGCTGGTGACGATGTGGTTCGCCCCGCTGCACCTGGCGCAGCCGCTGTGGGTGCTGTTCTTCAGCTTCGCTGGGGCGGCGGTGATGGGCGCGCTCGGGCTCGTGGCCGGGCTCTGGGCCGAGAAGTTCGACCAGATCGGCGCGTTTCAGAACTTCATCGTGATGCCGATGACCTTTTTATCGGGCGTGTTCTATTCGATCGGTTCGCTGCCGCCCTTCTGGCAGGGCGTGAGCCACGCGAACCCGTTTTTCTACATCATCGATGGCTTCCGGGCCGGCTTCTTCGGCGTGAGCGACGTGTCGCCCTGGCTCAGCCTGGCCGTGGTGAGCGCGAGCCTGCTGGCGGTGTGCGCGCTGTGCCTGCACCTGCTGCGCATCGGCTACAAGATCAGACATTGACGGCCCCAAGGTCCGGGCTGCGCCCGGCCCGCCCCCCAAGGGCAGCTCAAGCAAAGTGGCAAAGCCACATTTGCTTGAGGGCGTCCCGCAAAGACCACCGCTTAGAATCAAGTCACCATGTCGACCGAACCCACCCCCACCGAAGTCGAGCGCTACATCGCGCAGGGGCTGGTCTGCGAGCACCTCGAAGTGCAGGGCGACGGGCGCCACTTCTTCGCCACCATCGTGTCGGCAGAATTCGACGGCGCGAGCCGGGTGCTGCGCCACCAAAAGGTCTACCGGGCGCTGGGCGATAGAATGCGTGAGCAAATCCACGCCCTGTCGATGAAGACTCTGACACCGGCCGAATGGGCTTCCAGCCCGGATCGCGCCGCCACCCAACACCACCACTGAAACCCGCCGCAGTGTTCACTGCGGCTGGCGAACTCGCGCCGGCGGGTTCATTGGCCGTGCGGACATGGGGGCACGAAGAAGCTCATGGACAAACTTCTGATCCGCGGTGGCCGCCCCCTCGAAGGCGAAGTCACGATCTCCGGCGCGAAGAACGCGGCGCTGCCTGAACTCTGCGCGGCGTTGTTGACGGCCGAGCCCGTCACGCTGACGAACGTGCCGCGCCTGCAGGACGTGAGCACCACGCTCAAACTGCTGCGCAACATGGGCGTGAAAGCCGAACGCAGTGAAGCGCAGCCCGACACCGTGTCGCTCGATGCCAGCGGCGTCACCTCGCCCGAAGCGCCCTACGACCTCGTGAAGACGATGCGCGCATCGATCCTCGTGCTCGGCCCGCTGCTGGCGCGTTTCGGCGAGGCCACGGTCTCGCTGCCCGGCGGCTGCGCCATTGGCTCGCGGCCGGTGGACCAGCACATCAAGGGTTTGCAGGCGATGGGTGCCGCCATCACCGTCGAGCACGGCTACATCATCGCGAAGACGACGCGGCTCAAGGGCGCGCGCATCACGACCGACATGGTCACCGTCACCGGCACCGAAAACCTGCTGATGGCCGCCACGCTCGCCGAAGGCGAAACGGTGCTCGAAAACGCCGCCCAGGAACCCGAGATTCCCGACCTGGCCGAGATGCTGATCGGCATGGGCGCGAAGATCGAAGGCCATGGAACCAGCCGCATCCGCATCCAGGGTGTGGACCGCCTGCACGGCGTGGCGCACCGCATCGTGCCGGACCGCATCGAGACCGGCACCTTCCGGTGCGCGGTGGCGGCCGCGCACGGCGACGTGATCCTGCGGCGCGCGAATGCCGCGCACCTCGACGCGGTGATCGAGAAGCTGCGCGAAGCCGGCATCCGGATCGAAGCCGGCGACGACTGGATCCGCGTGAAGAACCATGCGCGCCCGCGCGCGGTGAGCTTTCGCACCAGCGAGTACCCGGCCTTCCCGACCGACATGCAGGCGCAGTTCATGGCGCTCAACTGCATCGCCGTCGGCTCGTCGAAGGTCAGCGAAACGATCTTCGAGAACCGCTTCATGCACGTCAACGAACTGGTGCGCCTGGGCGCAAAGATCGAGGTCGACGGGCGCACCGCGATGTTGAACGGCGTCGACAAACTCTCCGGTGCGACGGTGATGGCCACCGACCTGCGCGCGTCGGCCGGCCTCGTCATCGCGGGCCTGGTGGCCGATGGTGAAACGGTGATCGACCGCATCTACCACCTCGACCGCGGCTACGACCAGATGGAAGCGAAGCTGCGCGGCATCGGCGCGGACATCGAGCGCGCCAAATGATGCCCCCACGCTCACTTCGTTCACTGCCCCCCAAGGGGGCGCTCAGGTCCAAGGGTCCACGTGAGTGGGCCCCTTCGTGGCCCATGGCGGCCGGGCGGGCCCTGACATGATGATCACCCTGGCACTGTCGAAGGGTCGCATCTTCGACGAGACCCTGCCGCTGCTGCGTGCCGCGGGCATCGAGGTGTCCGAAGACCCGGAGAAGAGCCGCAAGCTCATCATCGGCACCAACCGCCCCGATGTGCGCCTGGTGCTGGTGCGTGCGACCGACGTGCCGACCTACGTTCAACATGGCGGCGCCGACCTCGGTGTGGTCGGCAAGGACACCCTGCTCGAACACGAAGGCCAGGGCCTGTACCAGCCGCTCGACCTGAAGATCGCGCGTTGCCGCATGAGCGTGGCCACCCGCGCCGATTTCGATTACGCCGCGGCGGTGAAACAGGGCTCGCGCCTGCGCGTGGCCACCAAGTTCACGAAGATCGCCCGCGACCACTTCGCCGACAAGGGGGTGCACGTCGACCTCATCAAGCTGTATGGCTCGATGGAGCTGGCGCCGCTGACGGGCCTCGCCGACGCGATCGTCGATCTGGTGTCGAGCGGCAGCACGCTGAAGGCGAACAACCTCGTCGAGGTGGAAGAGATCATGCCGATCTCGGCGCGGCTGATCGTCAACCAGGCGGCCTTGAAGTTGAAGCGCGAGCCGCTGCGGCAGATCATTGATGCCTTTGCGGCGGCGGTGGGGTGAAGCGATGAGCGTGAACGTCCGCCAGCTCGCCACCACGGCCGCGAATTTCGAGGCCGAGTTCCAGCGTGTGCTGCATTGGTCGGCCGAGACCGATTCGGCCATCGAGGAACGGGTCGCGGCGATCCTGGCCGATGTGCAGACGCGCGGTGATGCAGCGGTTCTGGAGTACACGCAGCGCTTCGACGGCTTGGCTGCCTCGACAGTCGCCGCGCTCGAGATCACGCAGGCCGAATTGCAGGCCGCGCTGAATGCCATCACCCCCGCGCAGCGCAGCGCGCTCGAAGCCGCCGCGGCGCGTGTGCGCAGTTACCACGAGCGCCAGCTGGAAGCCTGCGGCCGCAGCTGGAGCTACCGCGACGAGGACGGTACCCTGCTCGGCCAGAAAGTCACGCCACTCGACCGCGTGGGCATCTATGTGCCCGGCGGCAAGGCGGCTTATCCGTCGAGCGTGTTGATGAACGCGGTGCCGGCCAAGGTGGCGGGTGTCGGCGAAATCATCATGGTGGTCCCCACGCCGAACGGCGAGCGCAACGCCTTGGTGCTGGCGGCCGCGGCGATTGCCGGTGCCGACCGCGTCTTCACGATCGGTGGCGCGCAGGCCGTCGCCGCCCTCGCCTACGGCACCGCGACTATCTCCCCGGTCGACAAGATCACCGGCCCCGGCAACGCCTACGTGGCCGCGGCCAAGCGGCGTGTGTTCGGCAAGGTCGGCATCGACATGATCGCAGGGCCGAGCGAAATCCTCGTGCTGGCCGACGGCAGCACGCCACCCGATTGGATCGCGATGGACCTGTTCAGCCAGGCCGAACACGACGAACTGGCGCAAAGCATCCTGCTCTGCCCGGACCTCGCTTACATCGCGCAAGTGAAGACCGCCATCGACCGCCTGCTGCCCGACATGCCGCGCCGCGATGTGATCCGCGCCTCGCTCGAAGGCCGCGGCGCACTGATCCACACCCGCGACATGAACGAAGCCTGCGCGATCAGCAACCGCATCGCGCCCGAACATCTGGAGGTGTCGAGCCGCGACCCGGGTCGCTGGGAGCCCTTGCTCAAACACGCCGGCGCGATCTTCCTCGGCGCGTTCACGAGCGAAAGTCTGGGCGACTACTGCGCCGGGCCGAACCATGTGCTGCCCACCTCGGGCACGGCGCGTTTCTCGTCGCCGCTCGGTGTGTACGACTTCCAGAAACGCAGTAGCCTGATCGAGGTGAGCGAAGCGGGCGCGCAGAAGCTCGGCGTGATCGCGGCCGAACTGGCCTACGGTGAAGGTTTGCAGGCGCACGCGCGGGCGGCCGAGATGCGATTGACAAAGGGCAAGAAGCCATGAGCGCCGATCTGGACCGACGACTCAAGAAGGTGATCCGCCAGGACGTGCAATCGATGCACGGCTACGCGATCCAGCCGAGCGCGGGCCTCGTCAAGCTCGACGCGATGGAGAACCCGTTCCGCCTGCCGGCCGCGCTGCAACGCGAACTCGGCGAGCGCCTCGGTCAGGTGGCGCTGAACCGCTACCCGGCCCAGCGTGTGGCCGATGTGGTGGCTGCGCTCACGGCCTTCGCGCAGGTGCCGGCCGGCCGCAAGCTGATGCTGGGCAACGGCTCCGATGAACTCATCAACCTGATCGCGATGGCCTGCGACGTGCCCGGCAACAGCGTGCTGGCGCCGCTGCCCGGCTTCGTGATGTACGAGATGTCGGCCAAGCTGCAAGGCTTGAAATTCATCGGCGTGCCGCTCACGGCCGACTTCGAGCTCGACGAAGCGGCGATGCTCGCGGCGATCGAAGAACACCGCCCCGCGATCACCTACCTCGCCTACCCGAACAACCCGACCGCGAACTTGTTCGACGAGGGCGTGATCGAGCGAATCGTCGCGGCCGTCGGCGCGCAGGACGGGCTGGTGGTGTTCGACGAGGCGTACCAGCCCTTCTCCTCGCGCAGCTGGATGCAGCGCATGGCCGCGCACCCGCATGTGCTGGTGATGCGCACGCTCAGCAAGTTCGGCCTCGCTGGCGTGCGGCTGGGTTACATGGTCGGTGCTGCTGCATTGATCGACGAGATCGACAAGGTGCGCCCGCCCTACAACGTGAGCGTGCTGAATGCCGAAGCCACGCTGTTCGCGCTGGAGCACGCCGATGAGTTCGCGCGGCAAGCGGCGGTGCTGCGCTCGGAGCGTGCGCGGCTGATGGCGGCGATCGGCGATTTGCAAGGCGCCAAGCCCTACCCGAGCGAAGCCAACATGATCCTGGTGCGTGTGCCCGACTCGAAGGCGTGCTTCGAAGGCATGAAGGCACGCGGTGTGCTTGTAAAAAACGTCGCCGCTCTGCACCCCTTGCTGGCCAACTGCGTGCGCCTGACGGTCGGCACGCCGGAAGAGAACACCCTGATGATCGACGCCCTGAAAGCGAGCCTGTGATGGACACCGGATTGACCGCACAACGCAAGGTCGAAGTGACGCGGAACACTGCCGAGACGCAGATCCGCGTCGCCATCAACCTCGATGGCACCGGCGCGGCGCAGCTCGCCACCGGCATCGGCTTCTTCGACCACATGCTCGACCAGATCGCCCGCCACGGGCTGATCGATTTGCTGATCGAGTGCAAGGGCGACCTGCACATCGACGGCCACCACACCGTCGAAGACGTGGGCATCACCTTCGGCCAGGCCATGGCCAAGGCGGTCGGCGACAAGAAGGGCCTGCGCCGCTACGGCCACGCCTACGTGCCGCTGGACGAAGCGCTCTCGCGCGTGGTGATCGACTTCTCCGGCCGGCCCGGGCTGCACATGCGCGTCAATTTCAAGAGCGGCATGATCGGCGCGCTCGACACGCAGCTCGTCTACGAGTTCTTCCAGGGTTTTTCGAACCACGCCGGCTTGACCCTGCACATCGACAACCTGCACGGTGACAACGCGCACCACCAGTGCGAGACGATCTTCAAGGCCTTTGCGCGCGCGCTGCGCATGGCGCTGGAGATCGATCCGCGAGCGGCGGGGGTCATTCCCTCCACCAAGGGCTCACTCTGAAATGAAGCTTGGCATGCCGACTACCGCTTTCGTCCCATTGCGGAAGTTGGACAGCGCTTCTCGACATGCGCCGGTCGGTGCGAGCCGAGGCTACCGGGTGACCGGCTCCGCGGTGGAGCAACTGACATGAGTAAAACGGTCGCCGTCGTCGACTACGGCATGGGCAATCTGCGCTCGGTGTCTCAGGCGGTGATGCACGTGGCACAGGGCAGCGGCTTCGAGGTCATCGTCACCTCGAAACCCGAGGAAGTGATGGCGGCCGAACGTGTCGTGCTGCCCGGCCAGGGTGCGATGCCCGACTGCATGCACGAGTTGCGTGCCTCCGGCCTGCAAGACGCCGTGTTGCACGCGGCCGCGAACAAACCGTTGATGGGTGTGTGTGTCGGCATGCAGATGCTGCTATCGCGCAGCGAAGAAGGCCCGACCGATGGCCTCGGCCTGTTCGATGGCGAAGTGATCCGCTTTCAGCTCGAAGGTCTGCTGCAAGCCGATGGCAGCCGCTACAAGGTGCCGCAAATGGGCTGGAACCGGGTGTTTCAGGCCCAACCGCACCCCTTGTGGGCGGGTGTGGACGACGGCGCGTACTTCTATTTCGTGCACAGCTACTACGCCCGTCCGTCGGACCCACGCCACAGCGCGGGTGAAACCGATTACGGCAGCCGCTTTACCTGCGCGCTGGCGCGGGATAATATTTTCGCCACGCAGTTTCACCCCGAGAAAAGCGCCGAACATGGCCTGGCCGTGTACCGCAACTTCCTACGCTGGAATCCTTGAACGAAGTTTGATGTCTTCACACCGGCGCCGTCTCGGGCACCTCCCCCACCCCCACCTCCCCCTTCGGCCATGCTGCTGATCCCCGCGATTGACCTGAAAGACGGTCACTGTGTGCGCCTGAAACAGGGCGACATGAACGACTCCACCACCTTCGGCGAAGACCCGGCCGCGATGGCGCGGCGCTGGGTCGATGCCGGCGCGCGGCGTTTGCATCTGGTCGACCTGAACGGCGCCTTCGCCGGCAAGCCGGTCAACGAGCAGGCGATCCGCGCCATTCTGGCCGAGGTGGGCGCCGAGATCCCGGTGCAGCTCGGTGGCGGCATCCGCGACATGGACACGATCGAGCGTTACCTCGACGACGGCCTCTCCTTCATCATCATCGGCACCGCCGCGGTGAAGAACCCGGGCTTCCTGCACGATGCGTGTTCGGCCTTCGGCGGCCACATCATCGTCGGCCTGGACGCGAAGGACGGCAAGGTCGCCACCGACGGCTGGAGCAAGCTCACCGGCCACGAGGTGGTGGACCTGGCGAAGAAGTTCCAGGACTACGGCGTCGAAGGCGTGATCTACACCGACATCGGCCGCGACGGCATGCTCACCGGCATCAACATCGAAGCGACCGTGAAGCTCGCTCAGGCGCTGACGATTCCGGTGATCGCCTCGGGCGGCCTCAGTAACATCGCCGACATCGAGCGCCTGTGCGCGGTCGAACACGAAGGCATCGAAGGCGTGATCTGCGGGCGCGCGATCTACAGCGGCGACCTCGATTTCGCGGCCGGGCAGAAGCGGGCGGATGAGTTGAGGGGTTTTTGATTGACGCTTCGGGTGTCGAGGAGTCAGCGATGAGCATTCAGCTCGATCACACCATCGTCCCGTCGCGCGACAAGGAAGTATCGGCAAAGCTGCTCGCCCAGGTGCTGGGCGTGCCCTGCGCGCCGGCCGCCGCCGGGCCCTTCTACGCGGTCTACGTCAACGAGGGTCTGACCCTCGACTTCATCGACTCCGACGCAGCCTTCCCGGTCTACCACTTCTGCTTTCGTGTCGAGCCCGCCGCGTTCGGGACCATTCTCGGGCGCATCCGCGCGGCCGGCATTCCCTTTCGCAGCACGGTGCGCGGGCCGGTGGACATGCAGGTCGATGCGGAGTACGGCAACATCTACTGGAACGAGCCCGACGGGCACCAGTGGGAAATGCTCACCGTCAGTTATGCCCGCCCGGCCCCTTGAATTTTTGCCCATCCCCATGCTTGCCAAACGCATCATTCCCTGCCTCGACGTGACCGGCGGCCGCGTCGTCAAGGGCGTCAATTTCGTCGAGCTGCGTGATGCCGGCGACCCGGTGGAAATCGCCG
>JANYJL010000191.1 GCA_025361845.1 Rhizobacter sp. | reverse complement strand
TCGCGCTGCACCCCCTGGCGCGAAACGTCCGCGCCCTGCATCTCGGAGCGGCTGGCGATCTTGTCGATCTCGTCGATGAAGACGATGCCGTTCTGTTCGGTGTTCGTCACCGCCGCGGTCTTGATCTCGTCTTCGTTGACGAGCTTGGCGGCCTCTTCCTCGACCAGCACCTGCAGGGCTTCGCTGATCTTGAGCTTGCGGGTCTTGCGCTTGCCCGCACCCATGTTCGCGAACATGCCCTTGAGCTGCTCGGCCATCTCCTCCATGCCGGCCGGGCCCATGATTTCGAGCGAGGGTTTGGTGTCCGCCAGGTCGATCTCGATTTCCTTGTCGGCGAGCAGACCTTCGCGCAGGCGCTTGCGCATCACCTGGCGGGCGGTGTTGTCGGGCAGTGCGGGGGTGGCGGCCGTGAAGCCGAACTCGCCCGAGGCCGCGCGCGGCGGCGGCACCAGCACGTCGAGCACGCGGTCTTCGGCGGCGTCTTCGGCGCGGGCGCGCTGGCGCTTCATCGCGCTCTCGCGTTCCTGCTTGATGGCCATGTCGATCAGGTCGCGGATGATCGAGTCGACATCCTTGCCGACATAACCGACCTCGGTGAACTTGGTGGCCTCGACCTTGATGAAGGGCGCGTCGGCCAGCTTGGCCAGGCGGCGCGCGATCTCGGTCTTGCCGACGCCGGTCGGGCCGATCATCAGGATGTTCTTCGGCGTGATCTCGCCGCGCATCTTCTCGTCGACCTGCTGGCGCCGCCAGCGGTTGCGCAGCGCGATCGCGACGGCGCGTTTGGCGGCGTTCTGGCCGACGATGTGGCGGTCGAGTTCGCTGACGATCTCTTGCGGGGTCATGCCGGACGGTGTCATTCGTTTCCCAGCGTCTCGATGATGTGGTTCTGGTTCGTGTAGATGCACAAGTCGCCGGCGATCTCGAGCGACTTCTTCACCACCTCGGCCGGGGTCATCGTCGTGTGTTCCAGCAGCGCGCGTGCTGCCGCCTGCGCATAAGCGCCACCCGAGCCGATCGACACGATGCCGTGTTCGGGCTCGAGCACATCGCCATTGCCGGTGATGATGAGCGAGGCGTCCTTGTCGGCCACCGCGAGCATGGCTTCCAGGCGGCGCAGCACGCGGTCGGTGCGCCAGTCCTTCGTCAGCTCGATGGCCGCGCGCACCAGGTGGCCCTGGTGCTTTTCGAGCTTGGACTCGAAGCGCTCGAACAGCGTGAAGGCGTCGGCCGTGGCGCCGGCAAAACCGGCCAGCACCTGATCGCGGTAGAGCTTGCGCACCTTGCGGGCCGTCGACTTGACGACGATGTTGCCGAGCGTCACCTGGCCATCGCCGCCGAGGGCGACGAGCGCGCCGCGGCGCACGCTGATGATGGTCGTGCCGTGGTAGTTTTCCATGAGCTTCCAAGGTGAGGGCGGCGTGCGCCGTATTCAAGCCGGACGACTTCGACCGGGCGCAGACCGCCCGAGATTAGAGAGTACGGACCTTCACGTGGGCATGTTCGTTGATGCCCATGGCGCCGAAGAACAGCGCGACCAGCCGGTGCGAATCGACGAAGCTGACCGAGCGGCTTTCGCCGCGCCGGGCCAGCACCCAGTTCAGCAGATCGCCGGCGGCGATGAAATCGACCCGGATCAGCCGCGTGCACGACACATGCACCATCGAGGCCTTGCCGAGTTGCGCGTCCATCTTGCGGATGGTGGCGCTGATGTCACCCACCAGTTGCCCGGACAGCTCGACGCTGGCCACCTGGACCATCGAACTGTCTTCGGCCTGCTGCGACTCGACGAAGCTGGTCGAGACCTCGCTGACCTGGGACAGCGGCGGCGACATCGTGCTTTGCGTCGAGCCGCTCACGCGCACCTGGCAGCGCGCGCGCTCCCAGGACGGCGGCGAGACTTCGTAGGTGACGCAATAGTCGATCGCGGTTTCATCGAACTGGTCGGGCCGGTTCGCCATGCGCAGCGCGTCCAGGCGCAACTGCCAGTAGACCGGGTCCACGTCACGCACGCCGGTGGGCGATGAATCTTGCAGCACCGTGAAGAGGCGTTCGCCACTCAGCCAGCGCATGTCGAGCTTTTGCGGCACCCAGCTGCGGAACAGCTCGCTCAGCCGCGCGCAGGCTTCCGGGTCGATGCCCTTCAGCGCCGCCCAGTCGAACACCCAGGGCAGCGGCATTTGCAGCGCCAGCGATGACAGCTTGGCCACCGCGTCGGCGTCGATGTAGTCGGGGCAGACCCAGCCGACCTGGCCGTCGATGCGCGAGCTGCTGGTGGGCTCTTCGCTGGCGGCTTCGGCCACCAGTTTCGGCATCGAGAACCATTGCGGCGCCGACCAGCCGAACTGCTGCGCGTAGTCGAGCGCGAGGCTCTCGAACTTGTGCTGCTGGCCGATCGCACGGTACAGATCGAACAGCACCAGCCAGGTCTCGGCATGCTGGGCGCGCCCGCCGTTCAGCCCGGTGAGGCCGGACAGGGCCTGCTCGCACTGGTCGAAATCGGCATTGGCGAAGGCGATCACCGCCTCGTCGAGTTCCGGGTCGTGCATGACCTCGCCCACTTCCACCGTGAACGGGCGGCCGAAGTCGGGTGCCACGGCGTCCAGGTTCAGCGGCGAGAGCGGGGACATGCCCGAGCTCATCACCGCGGACGAAGCCGGCCGGTGATCCAGCGGCGGCACGGCCGTGGCCTGGAAGTAGTCGCTGCGCGGCGGGCCGACACCGTGCTGCGCGGAAGCCGCTGCGGCTGCCGCCGCTTGCGCGGCGCGTGCGGCTTCTTGCGATTGCAATGGCGCAGGCTGGGTCGGCGCGCTGTAGAACTCGGGCGCCCGGCGCATGCTGCCCGGGAAGGTGTCGCCCACCATCTGCTGCTCGATCTCGTCGATCTTGGCCTTGACGCCGATGTCCTGCTTCGCGCCGCTGTCGGCAATGCGCGCTTCCGAGTCGTCCAGGCGGGAGGAGCCGCCGAGGGCGGCGAGCTGTTCGCTGGTCAGGCCTTCGCGGCGCACCTTGCGCAGCATGTCGAACTCGCGTTTGCGGACGAAGTCGTTGCGCCGCTTGCGCTCGATCATCGCCTTCAGCTCGGACTTGGCGTACTCGTTCTCGCGCGCTTCATCCGTGGGCGTGCCCAGTTCGGCCCACTCCGTGGTCGGGTTGGCCACGAACTTGACGACCTTGCGAAAGAAACTCGTGGTGTCTTTGGGTTCCGACATGCCAGGCTCAATGTTGGACTGTGCCGCCCGATCCGGTCAGTCGCCGAACATTTTCTGCTTGAGCTCGCGCCGCTGCTGGGCTTCAAGAGACAGTGTAGCGGTCGGTCGTGCAATCAGCCGGCCCAGGCCGATTGGTTCGCCGGTTTCATCACAGAAACCGTAGTCCCCGGCCTCGATGCGGCCGAGCGACTGCGAGATCTTCTTCAGCAGCTTGCGCTCGCGGTCGCGCGTGCGCAGTTCGAGCGCGTGTTCTTCCTCGATGGTGGCGCGGTCGGCCGGGTCGGGCACGATCGAGGTGTCTTCGCGCAGATGTTCGGTGGTTTCACCGGCATTGCTGAGCAGGTCGTCCTTCAGGGTCTGGAGCCTGACGCGGAAGAACTCCAACTGCTTGTCGTTCATGTACTCCGAGTCGGGCATGGCCATCAGCTCGGGCTCGGTCAGGTCCCGCCCGGCCTTGGTTTTCCAGGCGTTGACCAGTTTCGGGTCGGACTTGTGGGCCTGCTTCAGCACGTCCAGGCCCAGGTTGTTCATCTGGCGGGTCGGCGGGCGCGGCGGGGCGAAGCGGTCGGCAAAACGCGATGTGGGCGGGGGCAGCGGGGCCTGAACCTGCTCCATCGATGCATATTTGGACGCACGGCGCGTTGCGGGTTTGGGTGCCACGGGGGCGGCGGGCTTGGTCGGCGTCACGGGAGCTTTCACGGCGGCCGCCGGCAGGGCCGGTTGGGCGGGGGCGGGAGCAGGCTTGGGAGCTGCAGCGATCGGTTTGGCCACGGGTTTGGCCGCGGCGGGGGTTTTGACGGGCGCCTTGGCGGGCGCTTTGGACTGTTTCGCGGCAGAAGCTGCCGGCTTCTTCGGCGCCGGGGCGGCCTTCCTGGCGGGCGCAGGCGCCGCCTTCTTGGCTGCGACCGCCGGCTTCTTGGCGGCTGCTTGGGTCGGCATCGTCTTCTTGACCGGAATCTTGCTCACTGGAGTCTCCTCGCACTGGCGGTTATACCCTCTGGACGAGGGGCGGGCGCCAGCACTCCGCCATATCGGGCGCCGCGGATTGTAGCCACGTTGCCATGCGGCGAAAGACTGATTTCAGGGTGATTTCAAAGCGTTATCGGCGCTTTGTCAGCTCAGGCACTGCTCCAGGCCCTGCAAGAAGATGTCGCGCGGCAAACCCAGGCCGATGAAGACCATCTTGCTGGTCTTCTTCTCGCCCGGCGCCCACTTCGGGCCCAGGTCGCTGCCCATCAACTGGTGCACACCCTGGAAGGGCACCGACCGCAAGGTGATCTTCCAGGGTGTGCACCAGTTGATGGGCAGCGACCTGGGCCCGAAGTGGGCGCCGGGCGAGAAGAAGACCAGCAAGATGGTCTTCATAGGCCTGGGTTTGCCGCGCGACATCTTCTTGCAGGGCCTGGAGC
>JANYJL010000190.1 GCA_025361845.1 Rhizobacter sp. | reverse complement strand
AGATGAAGACACTGATCACGCGCGCCGGGCCGGGAACCAAGATCGTCTGCCTGGGCAACCTCGCGCAGATCGACACGCCTTACCTGACCGAGGGCAGCTCGGGCCTCACCTATGCCGTCGACCGCTTCAAGGGCTGGCCGCACAGTGGCCACGTGATGCTGGCGCGTGGCGAGCGTTCGCGCCTGGCGGACTTCGCTTCGGAAGTGCTCTGATCGCCGATCAGTCGAGCGGCGGAGCAATCATCTCGGCGTAGTCGTAGAGCGCGCCGAGGATCGCCTCGCCGCGCTCGTCGGCGTCTTCGCTGAGCGCGTCGATGCGCTCGAAGTACGCCGCCAGCGTCAGCCCGCCGCCCGCTCCTTCGTGCAATTGCGCAGCGCGGTGCGCTTCCCAGCGCGCTAACTCGTCGTCGTTCAGCGTCTGCGCGTAGTTGCGGGCGCGGTAGCGGAACAGCAGCTCCTCCAAACGCGCGTCGTCGAAGGCGACCGCCTTGGCCTGCTTGTCCGGGCCGAGCCCGCGCAAGCGGTCGAGCGTGCGGCGGTCGGTGTTGCCGACGAAGCCGCCGTAGAGGTCTTCATCGACATCCGCCGCGCGCTCGGGCGCCGGTCGGGCGAACACCTCGCTCCAAAGGCTCTTCGCCAAAGGAGGCTGCGCGGCGGCGAACGCGGCATGCCGCAGCGCGAGGTCCATGTCCACGCCCCATTGTGCGGCGCGCGCCGCGGGCAGCGTCTTCAGGTTGCCGATGACGACCGGGCTCTTGTTGACGTGGATGGTCTTGATCGGCAAGCGCGTCGTGCCTTCGGGCAAGTCTTCCGCCTTGACGAACATGCGCTCGCGGATCTGCGTTGCAGTCAGGCCGAACAATTCGCTCGGGTCCTGCGCCAGGTCCCAGACGATCAACTCGTTCTTGTTGACCGGGTGCGCGCCGAGCGGCCACACCACGGCGATGCAGCCGCGCTCGACGCCGTACATGCCCGACACATGCAGGAAGGGCCGCGGTGCGCCGACACCGATCTCGGCCCAGACCGCATCCTTCTTGCGCAGCTTCAGGCAGAAGTCCCAGAGCTTGGGTTGCTGCTGCCTGATGAGCCGCGCCAGCGCGATCGTCGCGCGCACATCGGAGAGCGCATCGTGCGCTGCTTCGTGCGCGAGGCCATTGGCCTTCGTCAGGTGTTCGAGCTTGAAGGACACCCGACCGTCCTCGTGTTTCGGCCACTCAATGCCTTCGGGCCGCAGTGCATACATGCAGCGCACGACATCGAGCAAATCCCAGCGCCCGCACTCGTTTTGCCACTCGCGCGCATACGGGTCGATCAGATTGCGCCAGAACAAGTGGCGCGTCACCTCGTCGTCGAACCGGATGCTGTTGTAGCCCACGCCCACCGTGCCCGGCTGCGCCAGTTCGTGTTCGATGGCGGCCGCGAACTCGGGTTCGGGCAGGCCTTGTTCAAGACAGGTTTGCGGCAGGATGCCGGTGAGCAGGCAGGCCTCGGGGTCGGGCAGGTAGTCCGGCGCGGGGCGGCAGTAGTGCATCAGCGGCGCGCCGATCTCGTTGAGTTCGGCATCGGTGCGAATGCCGGCGAACTGGCTCGGGCGGTCGCGCCGCGGGAAGCGGCCGAAGGTCTCGTAGTCGTGCCAGTAGAAGGTGAGTTCGCTCATGCGCATCAAGATACCTCAAGCAGGTTTGGATGGGGTCAGAACGCTTCGTGGCGGCGCAGAAAGCTCGCGAAACGCGGGCTGCCGGTGCGTGTGAAACCGCGGTGGGTATAGGTCACCGTCGAGCCCACGGGTGGTGGTGCGGCGCGCTCGGCATCGCTGAAGCCGGTGCCAATCAACAGGCTCGCACCCGATGGCGTGCGCACGCGCAGGGCGCCGAGTTGGCCTTCGTACTTGCCCCGTCCGGCCACGTGTGCGACGACCAACGCCTCGGCGTCGTCCAGCGGTTTGAGTTTCAACAGCGCATCGCTTCGACCGGTCAGGTAAGGCGCATCAGCGCGATGAAGAACCAGCCCTTCCCCGCCCTGGCGGACCACCGCATCGAGCCGCCACTCCAGTCCCTCACGATCGCCGACGACACGCTGTTCAACCGCGGTCAGGGCGGGCCACGCGGCCGCATCGACCACACGCACGATCTGCGCAGCACGCTCGGCGTAGGTGCCCGGCGCACCGGGCAGCTCGAAGACCATGTAGTGCACTGCGCGCCACTCGTCGTCGATCGGGATCACCTTGCGAACGATGCCCGACAGCGCCTCGAAGCGCCCACGCGCCAGCCACAGTTCGCCATCGAGAGGCTGGGCAGGCATCTTCGCGAGAAACCAGGCCGGCGCCGCGACGAGGCGACCACTGCGAAAACGCAGCCGCGTCCCATCCCACAGCGCCCGAACACCGTCGTATTTTTCGCTGACGAGGTAGCCGGCGGGATCGATGCCCGCCGGCGCATCCAACGCCAACAGCACGGCGCCGGGCTTGGCCTCTCGGCTGTACGCTCTGGGCAAGGCAGCCGCGAGCAATGCACTCGCAGCACCACGAAGGCAGTCGCGCCGTGTGTAGGTATGAAGGGCCTTCATCGCCTCAGCCCCGTTCCGACAGGTTCCACATCGGGAACCCGAACTCGGGCAGCGTGGCATCGCGCCAGACCCGCGCCCAGGCCCGCGGCGGGGGTTCGAGGTCGAGGTTCTCGATCACGTCGAGGCCCTTGCGCAGCATCCACGACGAGTCGTGCCAGGTCTCGCCCATCGGCTCTTCGTCGATCGACCAGTGGCCGTAAGCCAGGTCGTCCTTCGGCACCAGGGCCAGGTGACAGACGAACTCCGAAACCACTGCCGCCGACACCGCTGGTGTCATCACACACGCCACTTTTGCCATCTCCGCTCCCCTGTTGATCAACCTGGGAAGCAGTGTTTCAAGAGCGAGCTTCAGCGCCCATCCCCCCGAGGTCTGAGCGCGCCCGGAAAGCGCACACCCTCAGGGGTCGGGGGATACGGTGAGCGGCGGGTGCCCCCGCTCGGGGGATCAGCCGAGGTTCAACGAACCGCGACGAGCTCGGCGATCTGCTGCAGCGCTGTCGGGTCGTCCATCGTCGTCAGGTCGCCGGGGTCGCGCTGTTCGCACACGGCCTGGATCGCGCGGCGCAGCATCTTGCCGGAGCGGGTCTTGGGCAAGAGCGTGACGAAGTGAACCCGCGCCGGCCGCGCCACGGCACCGAGCTGCTGATCGACCGTCTTCATCACTTCGCCTTCGAGCTTCAAACGCGCCGCGGGGTCGTCGAGCATCGACGCATCCTTCAGCACCGCGAAGGCCATCGCGACCTGGCCCTTCAAGGCATCGGCCACGCCCACCACGGCCACCTCGGCCACGTTCGGGTGGCTCGAGATGCTCTCCTCGATCTCGCGTGTGCCCAGGCGGTGGCCGGCGACGTTGATGACGTCGTCGGTGCGGCCGAGGATGAAGTAGTAGCCGTCTTCGTCCTTGATGCCCCAATCGAAGGTGCTGTAGAGCAACTGGCCAGGGATGCTGCTCCAGTAGGTCTTCACGAAGCGCGCATCGTCGCGCCACACGGTCTGCATGCAGCCGGGCGGCAGCGGGCCGGCGATCGCCACCACGCCTTTCTGGTTCGGCTCGGTCAACTCCTTGCCGGTCGCTTCGTCGATGAGCTTCACGTCGTAGCCGTACATCGCCACACCGGGGCTGCCGAACTTGCTGGGCTTCTTCTCGACGCCGTTGGCAATCGTCAGGATCGGCCAGCCCGATTCGGTCTGCCAGTAGTTGTCGATGATGGGTTTGCCGAGTGCTTCGGCGATCCACTTCGCGGTTGGCTCGTCGAGCGGCTCGCCGGCCAGGAACAGCGCGCGCAGCGAACTCAGGTCGTACTGCGTGAGGAACTTCGGGTCCTGCTTCTTCAGCACGCGCACCGCAGTCGGTGCGCTGAACATCGCTGTGACCTTGTACTTTTCGACCAGGCTCCACCAGATGCCGGCGTCAGGCCGCGTCGGCAGGCCTTCGAACAGAACAGTCGCCATGCCGGCGATCAGCGGGCCGTAGACGATGTAGCTGTGGCCGACCACCCAGCCGATGTCGCTGGTGCTGAAGAAGGTTTCGCCGGGTTGGCCACAGAAGATGTGCTTGATGCTCGCGGCAAGTGCCACCGCGTAGCCGCCGGTGTCGCGCTGCACGCCCTTCGGTTTGCCGGTGGTGCCGCTGGTGTACAGCGTGTAGCTCGTCGCGTTCGATTCGAGCCAGGTGCAGGGCACGACGGTGTTCAGGTGGCGCTCGCGCAGCGTGGCGTAGTCGGCATCGCGGCCGGCTTGGAGCGTCATCGGGCTGAGCTTCCGGTCGACCATCAGCAGCTTGGCCGGCTTGTGGGTGGCCAAGCGGATCGCTTCATCGAGCAGCGGTTTGTACGGCACCACCTTGCCCGAGCGGCTGCCCGCATCGGCGCTGACGATCACGGTGGGCTCGGCATCGTCGATGCGGCTCGCCAAGCTGACGCTCGCGAAGCCGCCGAAGACGACCGAATGGATCGCGCCGATGCGCGCACAGGCCAGCATCGCAAACGCCGCCTCCGGAATCATCGGCATGTAGACGAGCACGCGGTCGCCCTGCTTCACGCCGAGCTCTTGCAAGGCAGCGGCCATGCGCTGCACTTCGGCGTGCAGCTCGCGGAAGCTGTAGACACGCTCCTCGTCGGTCTCGGTCGAGACGAAGATCAGGGCGCGGTCATCCGGTCGCGTCGCCAGATGCCGATCGACCGCGTTGTGGCAGAGATTCGTCTGGCCACCGATGAACCATTTCGCGAACGGCGGATTGCTGTAGTCGCAGACCTGGTCGAAAGGCCGGTGCCAGTCGATCAGTTCGGCCTGCTCGGCCCAGAAGCCGTCGCGGTCGCTCAGGGAACGTTGCTGGAACGCGGCAAAGCTGGTCATTCGTTTGTCTCCATCGTGACCCTCTGTCGGGGCCGGCGACGCATTTCAATCCGCTGCGCTGACGAATCACTGACGCCGCGCGTGCGGGGCTACCCGATGTTGACGACCACGCGGCCTCGCACCTTGCCCTGCATCAAGTCGTTCGCTCGTGCAATGCAGTCTTCCAACGCGCAATCCTCGGCGATGGCTTCCAGCAGTGCCGGGTCCAGGTCACGTGCGAGCCGATCCCAGGCTTCTTGCCGACGTGCGAGCGGCGCCATCACGCTGTCGATGCCGGCGAGCGTCACGCTGCGCAGGATGAAAGGCATCACCGTCGCCGGGAAGTCCGCGCCCTGGGCCAGCCCGCAGGCCGCGACCACACCGCCCCAGCGGGTTTGTGCGCAGGCATTCGCGAGCGTGTGGCTGCCGACCGCATCGACCACCGCGGCCCAGCGTTCCTTTTGCAGCGGCTTGCCTGGCGCGGCGAGTTCGGCGCGGTCGATCACGTTCTCGGCGCCCAGCTTTTTCAGATAGTCGGCCTCGGCGAGCTTGGCCGTAGCGCCCGTCACGCGAAACCCAAGCTTCGCGAGCAAGGCCGTGGCCACGCTGCCCACGCCGCCGGTCGCGCCCGTCACCAGCACCTCGCCGTCGCCGGGTTTGAGGCCATGGCGTTCGAGCGCCAGCACACACAGCATCGCGGTGTAGCCCGCCGTGCCGATCGCCATCGCCTGACGGGTCGTGAACGCCGCGGGCAGCTTCACCAAGCCATCGCCCATCAGCCGCGCCTTTTCGGCCAGGCAGCCCCAGCGCGTTTCGCCGACACCCCAGCCGTTGTGCACGAAGCGGTCGCCGGGCTGCCAAGCCGCATGTGAGCTTTCGATCACCGTGCCCGCGCCGTCGATGCCCGCCACCATCGGCCAGCTGCGCACCACCGGCCCGCGGTTGGTGATGGCCAGGCCGTCCTTGTAGTTCAGCGTCGAGTGGGCCACCTGCACCAGCACGTCGCCGGCGGGCAGCGCGGCCTCGTCAACCTGTTTGACCACGGCCGTGAAACCGGCAGCATCGGATTTTTCGAGCAACAGGGCCTTGAACATGCGATGTCTCCTAGGTGCTGTGTCAATGCGGGGCCGATGAAGATACCGCAGCCCGAAAGCCGTGACATCCGGCCGCCCATGCCCGGAAGAGCGCGATGTTTCTGGCGGTTTCATCGGTTGACGGCCCCAGGCCGCTCCCCTATCCTGCGCGCGATGCAGACCCCGCCCACCCTCGCCACTCGCGCTTTGCGCATGCTGGCAGGGGCCGTGGTGCTGGCGAGCGCGATGTCTGCCGCCGTCGCGGCGCCTGACATGACGGTCGACCCGGTCAGCCGCTTCCTTGCGGAAAAGGGCCTGGTCGATCCGAACGCCACACCCACCGAGCCGATCGAGAGCGACTTCGTTCGCCAGGTGCGCGACAAGGCCTCCGACATGGTGCTCACCTCGATGAACTTCCTCGGCGTGCCCTACCGGCGCGGTGGCACGAGCGCCGAAGACGGCTTCGATTGCAGCGGCTTCACCCGTCGTGTGTTCGAGATGAGCCTGGGCCTCGTGCTGCCGCGCCGCGCCGACGAGCAGGCGAAGGCCAAGGGCCTGATCGACGTCAAGCGCGACGAACTCAAGCCCGGTGACCTGGTGTTCTTCAACACGCTGAAACGCACCTTCTCGCACGTCGGCATCTATGTCGGCGAAGGCAAGTTCATCCACGCCCCGCGCACCGGCGGCGAAGTGCGCGTCGAAGACATGCGCTTTGCGTACTGGGCCAAGCGCTTCACCGGCGCCCGCCGCGCCGAGCCGATGGTGGCCGAGGCCGCCGTGGCAGCTGCCACCGAACCCAAGGTCAACGCGACCCCGACGCGCCCCGCGCGCTGATTCCACCTCGACCGAAGGGCGCGCCCGCGCGATGGGGCGCCGCTGCGCCCAGCGGGGCACAATCCCGCCATGGTGGACAAAGTCATTCCCGTCGCTGACCTGCGCTATGCCGCGGCCGTGCCGCGCATTCCGCTGACGGCCCTTGTGCCCACGGGCAACGTGGCCGACACACTCGGCCGGCCGCTGCGCGACCTGCGCATCTCGGTCACAGACCGCTGCAACTTCCGTTGCAGCTACTGCATGCCGAAGGAAGTGTTCGACAAGGACTACGCCTTCCTGCCGCAATCGTCCCTGCTCAGCTTCGAGGAGATCACCCGCACCGCGCGCCTGTTCGTCGCGCACGGCGTGCAGAAGCTGCGCCTGACCGGCGGCGAGCCGCTGCTGCGCAAGAACCTGGAACTGTTGATCGGCATGCTTGCCGAATTGCGCACGCCGGAGGGCAAGCCGCTCGACCTCACGCTCACCACCAACGGCTCGGTGCTCGCGAAGAAGGCGCAGGCCTTGAAGGACGCAGGCCTGCAGCGCATCACCGTCAGCCTGGATGCGCTCGACGACGCGATGTTCCGTCGCATGAACGACGCCGATTTCCCGGTATCCGATGTGCTGCGCGGCATCGAAGCCGCGCAGCGTGCCGGCCTGGGCCCGATCAAGGTGAACATGGTCGTCAAGCGCGGTACCAACGATGGCGAGATCGTCGCGATGGCGCGCCACTTCAAGGGCACGGGTATCGTGCTGCGCTTCATCGAGTACATGGACGTGGGCGCGACAAACGGCTGGTGCATGGACGAGGTGCTGCCTTCGGCGCAGGTGATCGCGCGGCTGCGCGAACACTTCCCTCTCGAAGCCATGGACGCCAACACCACCGGCGAAACGGCCGCGCGCTGGCGCTATGCCGATGGCGGCGGCGAGATCGGCGTGATCTCGAGCGTCACCCAGGCCTTCTGCCGCGACTGCAACCGCGCGCGCCTGTCGACCGAGGGCAAGCTCTTCCTCTGCCTGTTCGCGAACCAGGGCCACGACCTGCGTGGTCTGCTGCGTGGCGACTACTCGGACGCCCAGATCGCCGCGGCCATCGGCCTGATCTGGCAGGGCCGCGGCGACCGCTATTCCGAGCTTCGCGGCGCCATGCAGGCCGATGCCGGCGCTGGCGCGCGCCGCGTCGAGATGCACTACATCGGCGGCTGAGCGGATGAGCTTGCTGATCGCACGCGCCGACATCACCGGCCTGGTGCTCGCCGGGGGCCGCGGCAGCCGCATGGGAGGTGTCGACAAGGGTCTGCAGAACCACCTCGGTTTGCCGCTCGCACAGCATGCCTTGCAGCGGCTGGCGCCACAGGTCGGCCCGCTGCTGATCAACGCGAACCGCAACCTCGACGCCTATGCCGCGATGGGCGTGCCGGTGTGCGCTGATGTGCTGCCTGACTACGCCGGGCCGCTGGCCGGCTTCATGGCCGGGCTCGAACACTGCACCACGCCCTGGCTCGTCACCGTGCCTTGCGACTCACCGCTCTTTCCCATCGACCTCATCACGCGGCTGGCCGAGGCGTTGACCGAAGCCGACGCCGACATTGCGATGGCCGCCACGCTGGAAGACGGCGTGCTGCAAGTGCAGCCCGTCTTCTGCCTGATGAAGGCGAGCCTCAAGGCCAGCCTGGCTGCCTTCACGCAAGGCGGGCAGCGCAAGATCGACCGCTGGACTGCGCTGCACCGCTGTGTCGACGTGCGCTTCGATGATGCGCACGCCTTCTTCAACGCCAACACGCTGGCCGAGTTGCAGCAGTTGCAATCCCCTTCCTGAACTTCGACCGATGAACGCCACGCCCACGCTGCAAGACATCGCCTCCTGCGTCAGCGGCTACGACCCGAACGCGCTGCCGGTGGCGCAGGCGCAGGAATTCATCGCTCGCCTGGTGCCACGCGTGCAGGCGGTCGAGATGCTGCCGATCCGCAGCGCGCTCGGCCGCGTGCTGGCGCGCGACATCGTCTCGTCGATCAATGTGCCGGCGCACGACAACTCGGCGATGGACGGCTACGCGCTGCGCGGCGCCGATCTCTCCGCGACCGGAGACACCGTGCTGCAAAGTGCCGGCACCGGCTTCGCCGGTCAGCAGTTCGACGGCCTTGTCGGCCCCGGCCAGTGCGTGCGCATCATGACCGGTGCGGTGATGCCTGTTGGGCTCGACACCGTCGTGCCGCAAGAGTTCGTCAAGCTCGACGGCGACCAGGTGCGCGTGCCCGCCGGCATCGTGCAGACCGGCGACAACCGGCGCTTCGCCGGTGAAGACCTGGCGCTCGGCGAAGCGGCGCTGATTGCCGGCCGGCTGCTGCGCCCGGCTGACTTGGGCATGCTCGCCTCGCTCGGCCAGGCCGAGGTGCCGGTGCTGCGGCGCCTGCGGGTCGCCTTCTTCTCGACCGGTGATGAACTGCGCTCGGTCGGCGAGCAGCTCGATGCCGGCTGTGTGTACGACAGCAACCGCTACACACTCTGGGGCATGTTGCAGCGCCTGGGCGTCGAGGTGCTCGACCTTGGCGTGGTGCGCGACGACCCCGCCGCACTCGAAGCGACGTTCCGCCATGCGGCGGCGAATGCCGATGCAGTGATCACCTCGGGTGGGGTCAGTGTCGGCGAAGCCGACCACACCAAGCAGGTGATGGCGAGCCTGGGCGACGTGCTGTTCTGGCGCATCGCGATGCGGCCTGGCCGGCCGATGGCAATCGGGCGCATACACAGCGACGGCCACGACGCCATCCTGTTCGGCCTGCCCGGCAACCCGGTGGCCGTGATGGTGACCTTCTACGCCTTCGTGCGCGATGCGCTGCTGGCGATGAGCGGCGCGGCCGCGCAGCCGCTGCCGATGTTGCGCGCGGCGAGCACAGCAGCTATCCGCAAGAAGCCGGGCCGCACCGAATACCAGCGCGGCATCGTCAGCCGCGCTGACGATGGCGGTTGGCAAGTCGCCATCACCGGCTCGCAAGGCTCGGGCATCCTGCGCAGCATGAGCGTGGCCAACGGGCTCGTCATGCTGCACCACGCGCAGGGCGATGTGGCCGCGGGCGGCCTCGTCGACGTGCTGCCCTTTGACGGCCTGGTGTAGCCGTGTCCGGCAGCATCGTCTTCGCGCACGCCAACGGCTACCCGGCGGGCACCTACCGCGTCTTGTTCGAGGCCTGGCGGGCGGCGGGCTTCGAAGTGCACGCCATCGAACGCATCGGCCACGACCCGCAGTACCCGGTCACCAGCAACATGCCGAAGTTGCGGGACGAGTTGTCGGCCTTTGTCGAAGCCCGATCCAGCACGCCCGTGTGGCTGGTCGGTCATTCGCTCGGCGGCCTGCTGGGTTTGATGGTGGCGTGCCGCCGGCCCGAGCTGGTGCGTGGCCTGGTGATGCTCGATGCGCCGATCTTCAGCGGCTGGCGTGCGCACAGCCTGCAGGTGATGAAGGCCACCGGGCTCGTGAAGCGCTTGTCCCCCGGCAAGGTGTCCAGGCGGCGGCGCCATGTGTGGCCGACACGCGAGGCCGTCGCCACCCACTTCGCCGCCAAGGCCGCATTCGCGCGCTGGGATAAACGGGTGCTCGCCGACTACGTGCGCTCGGGCTTCGATGAACACGAAGGACAGGTCGTGCTGGGCTTTCGGCGCGAGATCGAAACCCACATCTACGAAGCCCTGCCGCACCACCTCGACCGCCTCGTCGCGGTGCACCCACCGCGCTGCCCGGTGGCCTACGTTGCCGCGCGCCAATCGGTGATCGTGCGACAGGCCGGGCTGGGCCTGGCACGGGTGCTGGCCGGTGAGCGCTTTGAGTGGATTGAGGGCAACCACCTCTTCCCGATGGAGCGACCCGACACGACCGCGACCACGGTTTTGCGCATCCTCCAAAACATGCGTTGAGCTGGGCCGTGGGCGCCAGGGAGCATCGATATAATCGCGCTTTACCACCACGGCATTTGTGAAAGCACATGCCGCATGCAATGACCAAGTACGTCTTTGTCACCGGCGGTGTGGTGTCCTCGCTGGGCAAGGGCATCGCTTCTGCTTCACTGGCCGCCATCCTCGAATCGCGCGGCCTGAAGGTCACCCTCATCAAGCTCGACCCGTACCTGAACGTGGATCCGGGCACGATGTCGCCGTTCCAGCACGGCGAGGTGTTCGTGACGGACGACGGCGCCGAGACCGACCTCGACCTCGGCCACTACGAACGTTTCATCAGCACGCGCATGAAGCGCACCAACAACTTCACGACCGGCCAGATCTACAAGTCCGTGCTTGAGAAGGAACGCCGGGGCGACTACCTCGGCAAGACGGTGCAGGTGATTCCGCACGTCACCAACGAGATCCAGGAGTTCGTCAAGCGCGGCGCCGGCGCCACCGATGTCGATGTGGCCATCGTCGAGATCGGCGGCACGGTGGGCGACATCGAATCCCTGCCCTTCCTCGAAGCCGTGCGCCAGATGGCCTTGCGTGCCGGCCCCAGCAACGCGGCCTTCGTGCACCTCACGTACGTACCGTGGATTGCTGCCGCCGGCGAGTTGAAGACCAAGCCGACCCAGCACACGGTGCAGAAGATGCGCGAGATCGGCATCCAGCCCGACGTGCTGCTGTGCCGCGCCGACCGCAAGATCCCCGACGACGAGTGCGACAAGATCTCGCTGTTCACGAACGTGCCGCTCGCCGGCGTGATCTCGATGTGGGACGTGGACACGATCTACAAGGTGCCGCGCATGCTGCACGAGCAGCGGCTCGACGAGCTGATCTGCATGAAGCTGCAGTTGCTCACCAAGTCAGCCGACCTGCGCCGCTGGGACAAGCTGGTGCACGAGGTCGCGCACCCGAAGAGCGAGGTCACGGTGGCGATGTGCGGGAAGTACACCGAGCTGTCGGATTCGTACAAGTCGCTCAACGAAGCGCTGCGCCATGCCGGCATCCACAACCATGCACGCGTGAAGATCGAGTACGTCGATTCGGAAACGCTGACCGAGGACAACGTCGGCCAGCTCGAGAAATTCGACGCGATCCTGGTGCCCGGCGGCTTCGGCAAGCGGGGCGTCGAGGGCAAGATCCTGACGGCGCAATATGCCCGCGAGCACAAGATTCCCTACCTCGGCATCTGCCTGGGCATGCAGGTCGCGACCATCGAGGTCGCGCGCCACCTCGCCGGCCTGACCGGTGCGAACAGCACCGAGTTCGACCCCGAGACGCCGCACCCGGTGATCGCTCTGATCGACGAGTGGCAGGACAGCGACGGCACGATCCAGAAGCGCGACGAGAAGTCCGACCTCGGCGGCACGATGCGCCTGGGCGCGCAGAGCTCGGACGTGGTGCCGGGCACGCTCGCGTACCAGATCTACGGCAAGGTGGTGACCGAGCGCCATCGCCACCGCTACGAGGCGAACCAGCGTTACCTCGAGCGCCTGCGCGAGGCGGGCCTCGTGATCTCGGCGATCACCCAGCGCGAGAAGTTGACCGAGATCGTCGAGCTGCCGCAGACGCAGCACCCCTGGTTCGTCGGAGTGCAGTTCCACCCCGAGTTCAAGAGCACGCCCTGGGACGGGCACCCGCTGTTCACGAGCTATGTGAAGGCGGCACTCGATCACCAGCGCGCGGCACAGCTCGTGAAGGAAGCGGCATGAAACTCTGCGGGTTCGACGTCGGCCTTCACCAGCCCTTCTTCTTGATCGCCGGCCCCTGCGTGATCGAGTCCGAACAATTGCAGATGGACGTGGCCGGGCAGCTGAAGGAAATGACCTCGGCGCTCGGCATTCCCTTCATCTTCAAGAGCAGCTTCGACAAGGCGAACCGCTCCTCGGGCAACACCTTCCGCGGCCCCGGTATCGACAAGGGCCTGGAGA
>JANYJL010000177.1 GCA_025361845.1 Rhizobacter sp. | reverse complement strand
TGCCGCCGGCCGGTGCCGCCGCAGCGATCTGGGAAGCGGTCGAAGCCGACCTCGACCTCGCCATCTGCATCACCGAAGGCATCCCCGTTCGGGACATGCTGGAAGTGCGCAACAAGATGAAGCGCAAGCTTGCCCAGGGTGGCAAGAACACCCTGTTGCTCGGCCCGAACTGCCCGGGCCTGATCACGCCCGACGAAATCAAGATCGGCATCATGCCGGGCCACATCCACCGGGCCGGGCGCATCGGCGTCGTCAGCCGCTCGGGCACGCTGACGTATGAAGCGGTGGCCCAGCTCACCGAAATCGGCCTCGGCCAATCGAGTGCGGTCGGCATCGGCGGCGACCCGATCAATGGCCTGAAGCACATCGACATCATGCGGCTCTTCAACGACGACCCGGGCACCGACGCCGTCATCATGATCGGCGAAATCGGCGGCCCCGACGAAGCCGAAGCGGCCGTGTGGTGCAAGGCGAACATGAAGAAGCCGATCGTCGGTTTCATCGCCGGTGTGACGGCGCCCCCGGGCAAGCGCATGGGCCATGCCGGCGCGCTGATTTCGGGTGGGGCCGACACGGCCGACGCCAAGCTCGAAGTGATGGAGGCCTGCGGCTTCACCGTCACGCGCAATCCGTCGGAGATGGGCAAGCTGCTCAAAGGCCTGATCTGACCCAGCCGAAACGATGCGTGGGTCGGCAGCCTGCCGCCCCCCGCATTGTGGAAACTACAGAAGCTGCTGCCGTTGATTGCCCAGACAATCCTGCCGCACAACAACCCTTCTGGACCCCGCCATGGATCTGAGTTCCGGCGCACTCTGGGGCGCCCTCGGCGCCATCATCGTCGCCAACATCCTGCTGTCGGGCGACAACGCGGTGGTGATTGCCATGGCCGCGCGTTCGCTGCCGCAGAGCCAGCAGAAGAAGGCCATCTTCTGGGGCAGTGCCGCCGCCATCGTGATGCGGATCGTGCTGACCGTCGTTGCGGTGCAACTGCTGCAAGTGCCCTACCTCAAGCTGATTGGCGGCGTGCTGCTGCTTTGGATCGGCGTGCAATTGCTGGTCGACTCTGATGACGAAGGCGAGGTGCATGCGCACGGCACGCTGGGCGCGGCCATTCGCACCATTCTCGTCGCCGATCTGGTGATGAGCGTGGACAACGTGCTGGCCGTCGCCGGAGCGGCCGACCGTGCACCGGAGTCGTCGCGGCTGATCTTGCTGATCGTCGGCCTCGGCCTGTCGATTCCGCTCATCATCGTCGGCAGCACGCTGCTGATGAAGATCATGGAGCGTTACCCCATCATCATCACGCTGGGTGCTGCACTGCTAGGCTTCCTGGCCGGCGAGATGTTCGTTTCCGACCCGGCCACCGCGGCCTGGTTTCACGCCAACATGCCCGAGGCCGACGTGATGATCGGCGGCGCCGGCGCGGTGCTGGTCGTGGCCCTCGGCACCTGGCTGCAACGCCGCCGCCGCGCCGCTGTGCCCGCGGCCTGAGAACCCAAAGAGCGAGTTGCACCCGACGATGGAGGCAGGGCGCCCGGATCTGACTCAACTCGGCCGCTACCGCGTCGACGCTCTCATCGGGCGCGGCGCGATGGGGGTGGTCTACCGCGGCCTCGACCCGTCGACCGGCCGCATCGTTGCCCTGAAAACGCTCGCGCTGGCGCGTGAATTCAATGGCGAGGCCCTGACCGAGGCCCGCGCGCGTTTTGCCCGCGAGTCGGACACGGCGGCGCGGCTCCAGCACCCCGGCATCGTCAGCGTGATCGAGTCGGGTGAAGACCAGGGCCTGGCCTTCATCGCGATGGAATTCGTCGTCGGGCACAGCCTGGCCGAGCACACGACGGCGGGCCACTTGCTGGCGCCCGCCCAGGTGGTGGCCGTCGGCGCTCGCGTGGCCGATGCGCTGGACCACGCGCACCGCCAGGGCGTGGTGCACCGGGACATCAAGCCGGCCAACGTGTTGGTCGACCCCGCGCTCGCGATCGTGAAGGTGGCCGATTTCGGTATCGCCCGCATCACCGACGCGGCCCGCACCCGCACCGGGCTGATGCTGGGCACGCCTTCGTTCATGTCGCCCGAGCAGATGGCCGGCGGCCGCATCGACGGCCGCAGCGACATCTATTCGCTCGGCGTGATGCTCTACCAACTGCTCACCGGCGCGCTGCCGCATGCCTCGGAGTCGATGGCGCGGCTGATGTACGCGATCGTCAACGAGCCCGCGCCCGATGTGCGCAGCCTGCGCTCCGAGCTGCCCGAGGCGCTCGCCCGCATCGTCGCGCACGCGCTCGAAAAACGCGCCGAGCGACGCCCTGCCGATGCCGGCCAGATGGCTGCCGGGCTGCGCGCCGTGAACTGCTAGAAGGTGTTCGCCAAGCCCGCCCGATTCGGGCGCGCCGATCCGAGGCACAATTCCGCTCCAGCAGACCGGGTGCCCCCGGCCTTGCAACCACCTCGTGAACCTGCCCGCACCACTGCATCGCCCATGACGTTCGAGTTCTTCAGCGCGACGGACACCGGCCGTGCGCGCAACAACAACGAGGACTCGGTGGCCGTCGATGAAACCTCGGCCCTGGTCGTGCTCGCCGATGGCATGGGCGGCTACAACGCCGGTGAAGTGGCCAGCAGCATGGCCACCGCCTTCATCAAGACCGAGCTCGGGCGCTGGCTCTCCGAAGCCTCCGAAGCCGCGACCGATGCCGATGTGCGCCGCGCGATGGACATCTGCGTGGACAACGCCAACCGCGCCATCTTCAACGCCGCGAACTCGAACCCGCAGTACGCCGGCATGGGCACCACGCTCGTGGTCGGCGTGTTCCGAGACGGTCGCCTGCTGATGGGCCATGTGGGCGACTCACGCGCCTACCGCTTGCGGGCCGGCCGCCTGAACCAGATCACGCACGACCACTCGCTGTTGCAGGAGCAGATCGACTCCGGCCTCATCACCGCCGAGCAGGCCGCATTCTCGGCCAACAAGAACCTGGTGACGCGTGCGGTCGGCGTCGAAGACACCGTGCTGCTCGAAACCCATCTGCACGACGTGCTGCCGGGCGACACCTACCTGCTGTGTTCGGACGGCCTATCGGACATGATCGACGACGAAAGCATCGCGCAACTGTTGCAAGGTGGTGAATCTTTGCCGGAAGCAGCGAGTGCGCTGATCGATGCCGCCAACGATGCGGGTGGAAAGGATAATATCTCGGTGGTTCTCGCGCGGGTGCGCGGTGCCACGGGGCAAGCGCGGTCCTGGTGGCCATTTCGGCGATGAGGGTCGTCGCAGCGCTGCCCCCGGTTCTGCAACGCTGCACAGAAGACTAAAAGACAGAGGTCACAAGCATGGGCAAATTGGTCGTATCGCTTGACGGTGTCGTGATCAAGGAAGTGCAGATCACCAAGGACAAGACCACCCTTGGCCGTCGGCCCTACAACGACATCGTGATCGACAACCTCGCCGTCAGCGGCGAGCATGCCGTGCTCCAGATGGTCGGCGCCGATGTCTTCATCGAAGACCTCAACAGCACCAACGGCACCTACATCAACGGCAAGGCCGTCAAGAAGCAGCTGCTCACGCACAACGACACGGTCGAGATCGGCAAGTACAAGATCAAGTACCTCGTCGAAGACGGCACCGACTACGAAAAAACCATGATCATGAAGCCGGGCACGATGCCGCAGGCGGCGAGCTCGGGTTATTCGCCCACGGTCGGTTTCGGCGCTTCGGGCTTCGGCAACCTCGGGTCCACCGCGGCACCGGCATCGATCAAGGTGTTGAATGGCGCCGCCGCGGGCCGCGAGGTGATGCTCACCAAGGTCGTCACCACGGTTGGCAAGCCGGGCGTGCAGGTGGCCTCCATTACCAAGCGCCCGGGCGGCTATGTGCTTGCCCACGTGGAAGGTGCGTTGCGCCCCACCGTCAACGGCAACCCGCTGATCGGCGAGACCGTGCACCTGAAGAACGGTGACGTGATCGAGCTGGCGGGCACGCAGATGCAGTTCGTTCAGAACTGATCTCCCTGATCGCGCCGGGCTGCTTTTCCTGAACCCGGCGCGCGGCGCCCGCGTGCGATGCGTGCCCTGCGCTTTCGTCCCCTGAAGTTGCTGAGTTGGGCGCTGCTGTTCGCGGCGCTGCTCGTGGTGCTGGCGCATGCCAGTGGCGTGTGGCCGCTGCGTTTCGTCGAGCAGCTCGAATTCGCGATCGGTGATGCACGCCTGCGCGCCAGCCTGCCGCACACCCGCGACGCGCGCATCGTGATCGTCGACATCGACGAAAAAAGCCTCGCCGACATTGGCCGCTGGCCCTGGGGCCGTGACCGCCTGGCTGCCCTGACCGATGAGCTGTTCGTGCGCCAGCACGCCGCCGTGGTCGGCTTCGACATGGTCTTCGCCGAGCCCGACGCCAGTTCTGGTCTGCCCGCGCTCGAGCGCCTGGCTGCGCACGAGCCGCTGATCGCCGCGCGCCTGCCGGCCCTGCGGCCGACACTCGACAACGACGCCTTGTTCGCCGCTGCGTTGACCGACCGGCCCGCCGTGCTGAGCTTCTATTTCACGAGCGACCGCGACGCCCGTCGCAGTGGCCAACTGCCCGCGCCGGTGTTCGATTCGAGCGCCCTGCAAGGCCGCCCCGTCGCCTTCATGCAGTCGGATGGTTACGGCGCGAGCCTGCCGCGTTTCGCCCAGGCCGCCCCGAGCGCCGGCTACTTCAACACCCTGCCTGATGCGGACGGCGTCGTGCGCACCGTGCCACTCGTTGCCGAGTACGAGGGCCGTCACTACGAGGCCTTGGCCCTGGCGATGTTCCGCCGCTACACCGGCTCGCCGGCTGTGCAGCCAGGCTTGCCCGTCGCCTCTGGGCTGGGTGTCGACGAGACCGGGCTCGACAGCATCCAGCTCGTGCAAGGCGCGCAGCGCATGGCGATCCCGGTCGATGCGCGGGTTGGCGCGCGGGTGCCATTCCGCGGGCCGGGCGGGCCGAAGGGCGGCTCGTTCGAGTACCTGAGTGCGTCCGACTTGCTGCTCGGCCGGGTGGTCGCAGACCACCTGAAGGGCAAGCTCGTGCTCGTGGGCACCACCGCGCCGGGCGCGTACGACCTGCGTGCCACACCCGTCGCCGCGGTGTTTCCCGGTGTGGAAGTGCACGCCAATCTGCTCTCGGGCCTGCTCGATGGCCGCCTGCCCGTGGCACCCGACTGGGCACGCGGCGCCGAGGTGTTGCAACTCGTCTTCACGTTCGCCGTGCTGGCCACGCTGCTGACACGCGCACGCGCCAGCTGGGCGGTCGGCGTCACACTCGCCTGGGTGGCCGCACTCATCGGCTTCAACCTGTGGGCGTACCAGGCGCGTGGCTTGGTGCTGCCACTTGCTTCGGCGCTGCTGCTCGCGGCTCTGCTCTTCGTCGGCAGCATGAGCTGGGGTTACATCGTCGTCGGGCGGGCGCGGCGCTCGCTGAAGCGCCTGTTCGGCGCCTACGTGCCGCCGGAGCTGGTGGCCGAAATGGCACGCGACCCGCAGCGCTATGACATGCGCGCCGAGAACCGCGTGCTCACCGTCATGTTCTGCGACATGCGCAACTTCACGCGTGTCTCCGAGGCCTTGTCGCCGGAAGATCTGCGCGCCCTCATCAACCGCTTCTTCTCCAGCATGACGGTCGTGATCGGCGCGCACCGCGGCACGCTCGACAAGTACATCGGCGACGCTCTCATGGCCTTCTGGGGCGCGCCCCTGCCCGATGCCGACCATGCCGAGCACGCCGTGCGCGCGGCGCTCGCGATGGGCCGTGCGCTCGAACCGCTGAACGCCGACCTGCGCGCGCGGGGCCTGCCCGACATCGGCGTGGGCATCGGCATCAACACCGGCCTGGTGTGCGTGGGTGACATGGGTTCCAACATGCGGCGCAGCTACACCGTGATGGGCGACGCGGTGAACCTCAGCTCGCGCATCGAGGCGCTGACGCGCCACTACGGCGTGCAGGTGCTGGTCGGCGAAGCCACGCGCGATGCCACACAAGAGGCCGCGGGCGAGCGCCTCGCCTGGGTCGAGGTCGACCGTGTGCGCGTCAAGGGCAAACAGCAGTCCGTGACGCTTTTCACACCGGCCCCAGAGCCCGCCCCGGGCGCCCCGCCGTTTGACGAGGAAATGCGACTTTGGGTCCTTGCACTGGCCGCCTACCGGCATCAGCATTGGGACGAAGCGCAGACCCGGCTCGACGGGCTGCGCAGCCGCTCTCCCGCATCACCCTTGAACACCCTGTACAGCCAGCTGGCCGAACGCATCGCCCAGCACCGCCGCACCCCCCCGCCGCCGGACTGGGACGGGGTACACACTTTCGATTCCAAATGATCCTTCACGTGCTCGGCTGTTCGGGAGCCATCGCGGCCGGTTGCAAGACCACGGCCTTTCTCGTCGACGACGATGTGCTGATCGACGCCGGCACCGGCGTCGGCGATCTGGCGCTCGACGCGCTGGCGCGCATCGACCACATCCTGATCAGCCATTCGCACCTCGACCACGTGCTGTCCATCGGCCTGCTGGCCGACAGCGTGATGCGCAAGCGGCGTGCGCAAAACCGCCCGCCGATCCAGGTGCACGCCCTGCCCGAAACCCTGGCCGCGCTGCGCGCGCACATCTTCAACGGCGTCATCTGGCCCGACTTCACACGCCTCCCGAGCGCCGAGAACCCGGTGCTCGAGTTCGTGCCCTTCGCCGTCGGCGAGGTGCTCACGCTCGGCAAGAAGCGCTTCGAAGTGCTCAGCGCCTCGCACACCGTGCCGGCGGTCGGCTTCGCGGTCGAGGCCGGCAACCTCGGCTGGTGGGTCTACACCGGCGACACCGGTCCGAACCCGGCGTTGTGGGAACGCCTGCGCGACATGAAGGTCGCCCACCTCGTGATCGAGACCGCCTTCAGCGACGAGGAGCGCCAGCTCGCCCGCATCAGCCGCCACCTTTGCCCCGCCGCGCTCGGCCATGAACTGGCCCAACTCGGTGGCACGGTCGACGTGCACATCACCCACATCAAACCGGGTGAACTCGACGCCGTGATGACCGAGATCGGACGCCTCGGCACGCCGCACCGCATCCATGCGCTGTCGGCCGGGCAGGTGATGAAGCTGGTCGGCGGCTGAGCGGCCGGGTCGCGCCACCTGACGTTTTGCGTCAGCAGCGACCCACAGCGCCCGGCCTCGCCCTCACTGGTGACTGTTTGTGTCAGGTTTCCGGGTCTATTTCACGCTTCAAAGCCCCGAAAGTCGTGGCACGGGGCCTGCAACCAACTCTTCGTCTTCACCCCCACCCTCAAGGAGTTATTCATGAATCGTCGCATCCAGCAAGGTTTTACATTGATCGAATTGATGATCGTCGTCGCGATCATCGGCATCTTGGCCGCCGTCGCATTGCCGGCTTACCAGGACTACACCAAGCGCGCCAAGGTCTCTGAAGTCGTGCTGGCCGCTTCGGCCTGCCGCACCACGATCACCGAAGTGATCCAGTCGAATTCGAGCACCGTCAATCCGGCTGCCAACACCTGGGGCTGCGAACAGAACGCCACCCCCACCGCGACGGTTGCCAGCGCGCCCACTAAGTATGTCTATCAGGTCTCCACCGACAACGCTGGTGTCGTGACCGTGGTGGCTCAAGGCACGGGTGAGACCCTCATCGACGGCAAGACCGTTGTCATGACGCCGTACAAGAGCGCCACTGCCGTGGTCACCAACACCGACGTCGGCATCCCGGTTTACAAGTGGGTCTGCGCTCCTGGCACGATGAACGCCCGCTTCCTGCCCGGCTCTTGCCGCGGCTAAGCCTCCGCGCCGGATCGTTCTGATCCGATCGAAGGGCGGCCTGCGGGCCGCCCTTTTTCATTCTTCGCCGAACGCTTTCGGCCACGTCCGGGTCGATCTCCTTGGGTGCCATCTCCCTCTTCTTTGCAGGTTTGTTCGGGATTGTTTCCTGGCTCACGCCGAACCACTCCGTCCCATGGACGTCATTCCATGGCGAGTTTCTGATCGGGCTGGCCTTCTCGGTCGCCCTGATCGGTGAACTGGCGCAGCGCAAGGTGCGGCCCGACACGCTGTCGCCCGCGGTCATCGCCACGCTGCTGGTGTCCCTGGTGCCGTTGGCCCAGGTGGCCGGGGAGATGGTGCGCTACGCCGGTGATGGGTGGATGGTGTTCGCGTACCTGGCCGCCTTCGCGCTGGCGCAACTGCTCGGTCAGCGGCTCGCCTGGCGCCGGGGTGTCGCCGAAGTGGCCGAGCCGCTGGCCGGCCTGTTCCTCACGGCATCGGTGCTCTCGGTCGGCCTGCAACTCTATCAATGGCAGCAGTTGCTTGGCCTGAGCCTGCTCGTGGCGGGCATGCCGCCGCTGGGCACACCCTGGGCCAATTTCGCCCAACCCAATCATCTGGCGACGGCCCTGTTCATGGGACTGGCCGGCGCCTTGTATCTCTACGAACGCCAGCGCATCGGCCTCATCGGGACCGCTTGCGCCGCGCTGTTCCTGATGGCCGGCATGGCCATGACAGGCTCGCGCACTGCGTGGATCGCTGTCGGCCTGCTCGTGCCTGCGCTGGTGTGGGCGCGCCGCCGGGGCGTGGTGCGCCTGCCGGTGGCCGCGGCGCTCGGGCTCGGGGCGGCTTTCGTCGCGTTGCTCGTGCTCTGGCCGGTGGCCAACGAGCTGTTGCTGCTGGCCCCCGGCCGCAGCCTGACCGACCAGGCGCGCGCGGGGCCGCGGCCACTGATCTACGCCGCCATGCTCGACGCGGTGTCCCGCCACCCGTGGGTCGGCTACGGGTGGAACCAGGGCCTCGTCGCCCACGTCGCCGTGCTCGAAGACCACCCGCTGCGTGGGCACCTGGTGAGCAGCAGCCACAACCTCGTGCTCGACCTGATGGTCTGGAACGGCGTGCCCCTGGCCCTGCTGATCACGCTCGGGATGGGCGTCTGGGGCTGGCGCCAGTGGCGCACCTGCCGCGATGCGACCCAGGTGTTCCTGCTCACCGCCATCGGCGGTGTCATTGTCCACGCGATGCTTGAGTACCCCTTGAGCTATGCCTACTTCCTGCTGCCGCTGGGCTTGATGGTCGGCCTGCTCGACGCGGCCTCGCCCCCGCGCTGGCAGTTGGCGCTGCCGCGCGGTGCGGCCCTTGCCGCGGCCGGCGCAATGGCGGCGCTGCTGGCCCTGATCGCGGGCGAGTACCTCGAAGTCGAGGCCAGCACTGAGGTGCTGGCCCTGGAAGTCGCACACATCGGCACCCACAGCATCACCAGCCAGGCGCCTGAGCTGCACCTGCTGACGCAGTGGCGCGAGTACCTGCGCTTTGCGCGCATCGAGCCCCACCCCGGCATGAGCGAGGCCGAACTCGAGGGTATGCGGCAGGTGATCGAGCGCTTTCCGTTCTCGTCCGCAATGGCCCACTACGCGATGGCGAACGCACTGAACGGCCGGCCCGAGGTCGCCCGCCAGACCCTGGTGCGCCTGTGCCATCTGCACACACCGCTGCGCTGCCGAAACGAGTTGAAAGCCTGGGCCGAAGCGTCGCGCACCACGTACGCGCAGCTGGCGGCTGTGAGCTTGCCCCCGATGCCGGCCGTGCCCGTTCGCCCGTCGGCGGCGATGTCGGCGCCTTGATGCTGTGGAATGCAGGGCGCTGCGCCGCCGGCTCTGCCCGCCTGTTCAGCTGCGACACAATATCGACCGCGCCTGTGGCGCCGATGTGCCTATTCATCCACTCGCTCAATCTCGTCCATGGTCCGAACGCTCTTCTCGAACCGCCGCCTGAACGCCGGCGCCCTGCACCTGATGGCCAGCATCGCGCTCGCGGCGCTCGTCTCTGCCCTGGTCTTCGGTGTCTGGTATCCCGCGCCCTACGCTGTGGTCGCCGGCGGCACGAGCCTGTTCTTCCTGCTCGTCAGCGTCGATGTGGTGATGGGACCGGCGCTCACCGCCGTCGTCGCCAGCCCCGTCAAACCGGTGGCCGAGTTCCGGCGTGACTTCGCGTTGATCGTCGCCCTGCAACTCGCCGCCCTCGGCTATGGCCTGTACACGATGGCGCTGGCGCGGCCGGTGTACATGGCCTTCGAGGTCGATCGCATGCACGTCGTCGTGGCGGCCGACATCGAGCCCGCCGCCTTGGCCGAGGCCCCGCCGGCGTTGCGCAGCCTGCCGTGGTTCGGCCCGAGGCTGATTGCCGCGGTGAAGCCCGCCGACCCGGCCGAACAGTTGAAGTCCATCGACATGGGCATGGCCGGCATCGACCTCGCGATGGTGCCGCGCAACTGGCGCGACTACGCGAGCCAGGCACCCGCGGCCTGGAACGCGGCGAAGCCGGTGGCCCGACTGCTCGCTCGTTACCCGGCCCTCACGTCGGAACTGAACGCGTTCGCCGCCGCACAAGGCCAGCCTGCGCAGGCGCTGCGTTACCTGCCCCTGGTGTCGCGCCACGCGAGCTGGGTCACCGTGCTGGCCGGACCTGATGCACGCGTCGTCGGCCACCTGCCGGTCGACGGGTTCTTCTGATGTCGGCAGTCGAGGCGGCCGCCGCGCCGCCGCGCGCCTGGTCCCAGGCGCTCGCACTCGGGGCGGTCGCGGTGCCGACGCTGATCGCCTACAACCTGCCGCCCTCGGCCACCTTCTTCAACCAGGCCGCTGCATTGATCGGTTGGGGCGGTTGGCTCACGCTGCTGGCGAGCCAGTTGCCGGCTCGCATCGGCCGCCCGGGCGCCGGCCTTGCCGCCGTGCTCGCGGCCCTCGGCCTGATGGTGTTGTCGGCGCTCGCCGCGCCGCTGTGGACGGGCGCCCCGTGGTCGCTCGCCTGGTCGTCGTGCGGGCTGATCCTGGCGGCGGCACTGACAGTGCGCATCGGCGCCGGCCTGTGCCGCGCCGGGCACGCGCGCGAGGCCTTCCGCGCTTTCTGCATGGCACTGGTGGTCGCGGGCCTGGCCGCCAGCGTGATCGGCGTCATCCAGGTGTATGCGCCGGGCTGGGCCGATGGCCAGTGGCTCGCGACCACCGGTTTCCCCGGCCGCGCCGTCAGCAACCTGCGCCAGCCCAACCACATGAGCAGCCTGCTGCTGTGGTCGCTCATCGCCGTGGTGTGGCTGGCCGAGGCCTCGGCTTTGCCACGCGCCGTGGCGCTGGGTTTCGCGCTGGCGCTGCTGTTCGGCGTGGTGCTCACCGGCTCGCGCACCGGCGCGCTCGGCGCGCTGCTGCTGGCGGTCTGGGGCGTGCTGGACCGGCGGCTGTCCACGCGCACGCGCGTGCTGTTGTTGCTCGCACCGGTGCTGTTCGCCTTGATGTGGGCGGGCGTCACGGCCTGGGCGCATGGCCACGCGCAGGTGTTCGGCGGCGAGTCGCAATTGCACAAGGGCGACATCTCCAGCATGCGCTTCGGCATCTGGTCGGAGACGCTGGCCCTCATCGCCGCGCACCCGTGGGCCGGCGTCGGCTGGGGCGAGTTCAACTTCGCCTGGACGCTCACGCCCTTCCCCGGTCGCCCGGTCGCCTTCTTCGACCACACCCACAACCTGCCGCTGCAGCTGGCGGTCGAAATGGGCGTACCGCTCGCGGCCGTGGTGCTGGCCTTGCTGGCCCTGGCGCTGTGGGCTGCGCTGTCGCTGGCGCGGCGGGGTGCGGAGGCCGACACCGGTGAAGCGGCCCAGGCCCTCGCGACCATGCCCCGCGCAGCGCTCGCGATGGTCGTGATGGTGCTGCTGCACAGCCTGCTCGAATACCCGCTCTGGTACGCCTACTTCCTGCTGCCTGCGGCGTTCGCGTTCGGCGTGGCGCTCGGCGGGCCGGCGGCGGCCGAGGTCGAGGCTGAGGCCGCCGCGACACCCGCCGAGCGCGGCACGCGCCCGCTGCTGCTGGTGGCCATGCTCGTGCTGATGGGCGGCGTGGTGTCGGTGCAGGACTATCTGCGTGTCGTCGTCATCTTCGCGCCCTCGGACGAGGCCACTTCCCTGGCGCAGCGCATTGCCGACGGTCAACGCAGCTGGTTCTTCTCGCACCATGGCGACTACGCTGCCGTCACCACCGCCGAGCATCCATCGCAGGTGATGGCCGGCTTCGCGGGCGCCACGCACTACCTGCTCGACGCGCGCCTGATGATGGCCTGGGCCAAGGCGCTGGACGAGGCCGGTGACACCCAAGGTGCGCGCTATCTGGCGCAGCGGCTCAAGGAGTTTCGCAACGAGCAGGCCGATGAATTCTTCGCGCCGTGCGGTGCGGTGGCGTCGGCTGCTTCAGCCGCATCAGCGCCGCCCTTCCAGTGCCTCGAACCGACCGCGCCGCTGGGCTACCAGCGCTTCAGGTAGGGCCGAGGTCGGCCGTCCAATCACCGGACTTCCCGCCGTGTTTCTCCAGCACGCGGATCTCGCCCATCACCATGCCGCGGTCGGCGGCCTTGCACATGTCGTAGATCGTCAGCAGGCCGATCTGCACCGCCGTCAGCGCTTCCATCTCGACGCCGGTGCGGCCGAGCGTTTCGACCTGCGCGGTGCAATGCACGCTGTGCTTCGCCGCATCGATCTCGAAGTTCACCGTCACGCGGGTGATCGGCAGCGGGTGGCACAGCGGGATCAGTTCCGAGGTGCGTTTGGCCGCCATGATCGCAGCCACACGCGCCACGCCGATCACGTCGCCCTTCTTCGCGTTGCCCGACTGAATGAGCGCGAGCGTGGCGGGCAGCATGCGGATCGTGCCGCTGGCCACGGCCACGCGGTGCGTCTCACCCTTGCCCGCCACGTCGACCATGTGGGCCTGGCCGTACGCGTCGAAGTGGGTCAGCGGGCTCGTCGGGTTCATCGCGGGAAACACCTTGGAAACGTTCGTGGCGCATCATAGCGAGGCCTTTTCTCTGCCCGGCACGCCTTGAACGAATCGACCCGACCGCCTTCCGCCAGACGAACCGCTTCCCGCCTGTGCGCCAGCCTGTGCGCGCTCGCCCTGTTCGGCGCCGCCGTGCCACCGCCTGTGTGGGCGCAGAACGATCTGCCAGCGCTGGGAGATGCGGCCACCGAAGACTTCGGCGTCGGCGCCGAGCGCCGCATGGGCGATCAGATCATGCGCGAGATCCGCCGCGATCCGGATTACCTCGACGACCCGGTCTTGCTCGACTACCTGCGGTCGCTCTGGCAGCCGCTGCTGGTGCGCTCGCGTGCGCTCGGCCACATCGGCGCGGACATCGACCAGCGTTTCGCCTGGGAGCCCTTCCTGCTGCGTGACCGCACCGTCAACGCCTTCGCGCTGCCGGGTGGTTACTTCGGCATGTACCTCGGCCTCATCGCCA
>JANYJL010000114.1 GCA_025361845.1 Rhizobacter sp. | reverse complement strand
GCTTGAGGCTGGCGATGTAGTGCGGCAGCCGCCGCATCGCTGCCATGGTCAGCGCCCAGGTCAGCTCGGCCGGCGCCACGGGTGAGCCCGCACCCTCGGCCACCGCGATGCCGAGCCGCGTGCACGCTTCTACATCCACGTGCGCGCCGATGCGACCGGTCTGCGCGATCAGCTTGAGCTTGGGCAGCTTCTCGAGCAACTGGCGCGGGAACTGGGTGCGCTCGCGGATCAGCACCAGCACATCGGCGTCACGCAACCTCACCGCGAGCTGGCCGATGCCCTTGACGGTGTTGGTGAAGACCTTGGCGTTCAGGGGCTCCATCAGGCTGGCGCACTTGAGCTTGCGCACCGCGTCCTGGTAGTCGTCGAGGATGATGATGTTCACGAGGGTCCGCGTAAGGCTGTCCGGGGTGGATTGTGCACGCCGTGCCGCGCGGCGGTAGCATGCCGCTTCACCTGAATCCCGGAGACTCCGACATGACCATCACCCTGCACTCGGCCAGCGTGCCCATCTTCACCCGCATGCTCGGCAACCTGCTGACCTGGCTCGACAAGGCCGAGGCGCATGCCGCGGCCAAGAAGTTCGAGCCGAGTGTGTTCCTGGCCACCCGCCTGGCGCCCGACATGCTGCCCTTCACCGCGCAGATCCAGATTGCCTGCGACACCGCCAAATTCGTGGTGGCGCGCATCGCCGGTGTCGAAGCGCCGAAGTTCGACGACAAGGAAGCCAGTTTCGATGAATTGCGCGATCGCATCCGCAAGACGATCGATTTCGTCGCTTCGGTGCCTGCGGCCCAGATCGACGGCAAGGACGAGAGCGACGTGACCATCCCGCGCCGTGCCGGCCCGCTCACGCTGACGGCCGAGGCCTACCTCAAGACCCACGCACTCCCTAACTTCTTCTTCCACCTGACGACCACCTACGCGCTGCTGCGCCACAACGGCGTCGACGTGGGCAAGAGCGATTTCCTGGGCAAGCTCGGCTGATGTTCACCGAGCTGCCGGTGCACCACCTGGCGCTGTTCGCTGCGGCGGCGCTGGCGGTCAATTTGACGCCGGGGCCGGACATGCTTTTCGTGGTGGGCACCGGCGCCACTCGCGGGCGCCGTGATGGCGTGATGGCCGCACTCGGCATCGGCGCGGGTTGCCTGCTGCACATCACGCTCGCTGCAGTCGGGTTGTCGGCGGTGCTGGCCGCCTCGGCGCTGGCCTTCAGTGTGGTGAAGTGGGTGGGGGCGGCCTACCTGGTGTGGATCGGCCTGTCGATGTGGCGCACGCGCCGTGCCGAACCGCCGGGCGTTGCCGCGCCTGCACTGCCGGCTGGTGGTGGGCGCAGCGTGTTCTGGCAAGGTGCGATCACGAACGCGCTGAACCCGAAGGTGGCGCTGTTCTTCCTTGCCTTCCTGCCGCAGTTCATCGAGCCGGGCGCGGCCGACCAGGCGCTGGCCTTCGTCGCGCTCGGCCTGTTGTTCAACGTCGGTGGCACGGTGGTGAACGTCGTTGTCGCGTTGGCGGCAGCAGCGATCAGCCGGCGGCTGGCGGCGCGTGGGGCGGGGTCGTCGGCGCTGGGCACTTGGTTGCAGCGCGCGGTGGGCGCGCTCTTCGTCGGCCTCGGGCTCAAGCTGGCGCTCAGCACACGCTGAGCCGCCCGAGTCGGGCTCAGCGGGTTTCTCGGAGCGCCAGGCCGCCGAAGCCGGAGCGCGGCGAGCGGGTCGGAAAGTAGCGGTTCAACCAGGCGAGGCGCTCTTCCGCTTCGGCCTGATCGTGTTGCACGGCCACCAGGCTGAACACATCGGCCCGCAGGTGCCACAGCTCGTGCAGTGAGAGGGCCCGGCCGACGCGCTCGCGCAGCTTCAAGGTCTCGCCACCGCGCAAGTCGGCCAGCATGATCAGGAACTCGCCGCGCGCCTCGGCGACCGTCGGGCTCGTGCTGCCGCGCACGCGGCGGCCCGGTGCCAGCGGCACCATGCACAACCACTCGCGCAAGCCTTGCAGCCAGACGGTTCCCATGTCGGCGCTCCTTTTTGCGGTGCCATGACGGCGACCGTTGCGCAATTGTTTCCGCGGTGCCGCCAAGCCGATGCGCCGAACAACGGCCGCTATGCCCGGTAGATGAACGCGGGAGATGCGCGCAGTAGGGGTTTCTTAAAAGATTCTTATCAACCAGCCGAAACAACTTCGGCATCGGGAGGGAAGCGCCGGCCGATATACTGAATGTGCAAATCGCACATATGTATGAGTCTGTATCACTCACCCCTTCGCCAAGCCCCGCCACCCGTGTGGGTGCTGGCGGGCCTGGTCGGCGCAACGGCGCTGCTGCCGGGGCGCTTGGCCGTGCTGCTGGTGCTGGCGCCGGTGATCGAGGAACTGCTGTTCCGCGCCGGCCTGCAAGAGACCCTGTTGCGGCGGGGCCTGCAACCGTTGTGGGCCAACCTGGCCACGACCCTGGCCTTCGTGCTGCTGCACGGCCTCACGCGCTCCTGGCCGCTGGCGGCGGGGGTGTTGCTGCCCTCGCTCCTGCTCGGTCGGATGTACCAAGGCACGCGACGGGTCGGTCCGGTCGTGGCTCTGCACGCCGCAATGAACCTTTTCTGGATTGCGCTCGGCACGGGCGCGAACGAACTTTTCCCGCTTTTCCCTTAGTCGAGGCCTCCCGGATGCAACTGCAAGCCACTCCCCTTTCGCGCCCTGCGGCACGCTCCGCCCAATGGCTGTTCGCGCTGCTGTGTTTCATCGTGTTGTCGATGGGCTTGCTGCCGTTGGCACATGCGCAAAGCGCCGCCAACGGCAAGGTCTTGTATACGACCAACCCGGCGGGCGGCAAGTCTTGCGCAAATGCGGCCTGCCATGGCGCCCAGAACGGGACGACCGTCAATTCGGTGAACAAGATCAACCGGGGTGCAAACTCTGCGTCGACGATTCAATCGGCGATCAACAACAACACCGGTGGGATGAACGTCTACGCCGGCTTGACGTCGACGCAGGTGGCTGACATCGCGGCCTATCTGGGCAATGTCACGCTGGCCGGCAGCACCGCGCCGGCCGCCAGCGCGTCGCCGACGACGCTCAACTTCGCGTCGACCACCGTGGGCAGCACCAGCGCTGCGCAGACGGTAACGCTGTCGAACACGGGCACGGCAGCACTCACGCTCGGCAGCTTTGCCAGCAGCACTGCGGCATTCACGGTCACCGCGGGCACCTGTACGGCGGGTGGTTCGGTGACGGCGGGAAGCAGTTGCACGGTCACCGTGAAGTTCGCGCCGACGGCTGTTGGTGCCTCAAGCGGAACGCTGACCTTCACCCACAACGCCAGCCCGACCACCACCACGGTCGCGTTGACCGGCACCGGTGCGGCAGCGCCTACGCCTGCGGCGAGCGCGTCCCCGACGACGCTGACCTTTGCCCCGACCACGGTCGGTAGCAGCAGCGCTGCACAGACCGTGACGCTGACCAATACCGGTACGGCGGCCTTGTCGCTCACCAGTTTCACCAGCAGCAGCGCGGCCTTCAGCGTCAGCGCGGGGACCTGTGCCACTGGCGCTTCGATCACGGCCGGGAGCAGCTGCACGGTCAGCGTCAGCTTCGCGCCGACGACCACGGGTGCCGCCTCGGGCACCTTGACATTCACCCACAATGCCAACCCGACCACGACCACCGTCGCGCTTAGCGGCTCTGGCACCGCGGCACCCACGCCTGCGGCCAGCGCGGCACCGACTTCGCTGACCTTCGCCTCGACCACCGTCGGCAGCACGAGTGCGGCGCAGACCGTGACGCTGTCGAACACCGGCACGGCGTCGCTGTCGCTCGGCTCCTTTGCCAGCAACAACGCCGCCTTCGTGGTCACCCCCGGTACTTGTACGACGGGTGGGTCGGTTTCCGCTGGCAGCAGCTGCACGGTGACGGTCGGTTTCAGCCCGACCGCCGCAGGTGCGGCCACCGGTACGCTGACCTTCAGCCATAACGCCAGCCCGGCGACCACGACCGTAGCGCTGAGCGGAACCGGCGCGGCCGCTGCACCGGTCGCCTCTGTCACGCCGAGCACCCTGAGCTTCACCCAGGTGACCGGCAGCACGTCGGCAGCCCAGACCGTCACTGTCAGCAACACCGGCACCGCAGTGCTGACCCTCGGCACGATCGGCATCAGCGGCGCGCAAGCCAGCAGCTTTGCGCAAGCCGGCGGAACCTGCGCAGGCAGCGTGGCGATCGGCTCGAGCTGTACCGTGCTCGTGACCTTCACGCCGGCTGCGGCGTCGGCCGCGACGGCCACCTTGTCGATTGCCCACAATGCGGCCGGCGGTTCGTCGACGGTTGCCCTGAACGGCACGGGTACCGCGACCCCACAGCCCCTGTTGGTGATCAACAGCAACAGCCTGACCTTTGCCAGCCAGGTCGTGGGTACGGCCAGTGCGGCCCAGACCGTGACGGTGAGCAACCAGGGCACTGCCAATCTGGTGCCGAGCGCGATTGCCTTGAGCGGAACGAACAGTGCCGACTTCACCCTCGGCGGCACCTGTGCCATCGGAGCCTCGGTGCTTCCGGCCGCAAGCTGCACCGTGACCGTCACCTTCACGCCGGCGTCACCCGCCACGGTCACCAACCGCGGCGCCAGCCTGACGATCACGTCGAACTCGTCTGGAGCAGCTCCGGTGGTGACCCTCACCGGTATTGCTGGCGCTGCTCCGACGCCGGCCGTAACCCTGAGCCCGACCACCACGCAGGACTTCGGTTCGGTGACGGTGGGCCAGACCAGTGCCGCCCGCACAGTGGTGCTGACCAACAGTGGCACGGCGACCTTGACACCCTGGACGGCAAGCGTCACCGGTGCAGGTTTCGCCGTGACCCACGCTTGCGGCAATTCGCTCGTCGCCGGCGCCACCTGCAACCTGTCCTTGACCTACGCGCCGACCGCGGTGGGTGCCGTCACGGGTACGCTCACCTTGACTTCGAACGCCGCCGGATCGCCGCGCACGATTGCCCTCAGCGGTACCGGTGCAGCCATTCAGCCGCCCGTCTTGGCGTGGACGCTCGGTTCGGCCAGCAACGTCTTCCCCGATACCCGCATGGGTCAGGTTTCCGTGTCGTCCACTTACGGCCTGACGAATCAGGGCCCCGGTGTGGTGACCCTCGCGTCGCTCGGCTTCAGTGGTTCAAATTCGACCGACTATGCGTTCGGCAGCGCCATGTCCTCGGGCTGCGCGGCGGGCACCGTGCTGCAGCTCAACCAGACCTGCTACCTCACGATCTCGTTCAGCCCGAACGCCGTCGGCGCCAGCTCGGCTCAGTTGAACGTGGTGTCCAACGGCACGAACCCGGCAGCCGTGGCGCTGTCAGGCACGGGCCTCTCGGTCGCCGTGCCCGACCTGACCCTGACCGTCGATGGAGCGCCTTGGGCTGCGGGTTCGCCGCTCTCCGTGTCGGGCTCGAGCACGAACCCGACCCTGATCACGCTCAAGAACACCGGCTCGGCGCCCCTGACGATCGAGGGTCTGACGGCCAGCAACTTCAAGGTCAGCCTCGATCCGAGTTGCGGCGCCTCGCTCCCGGTGACGCTGCAACCGGCCGGCGTCTGCGTCGTCGCCGTGGTCATACCCGCCGGGACTGTGGGCACGGTGACGGACACGCTGGCCTTGACGGCGACACCGGACACGATGTCCAAGCGCCTGTCTATGTCAGCCACCGCGGATGTGGGGGCGGGCGTGGCTTCGAACAACGTCGGAGCTGGCGGCTGTTCCCTGGTCGACCCCGACAACGCACGCTTCGACCCGCTGCTGCTGGCCATGGCTGCGCTCGCCATCGGTGTGCTGTGGCTGCGCCGCAGCCGCGGCTGAATCAAACCTACACCCCACTCTTCCTGGAGATACTCTCGATGAAATTGCTCAATTCACTCACCGGCGCCGCCGCCCTCGTGTTGGCGCTGGCCGCCGTCCCCGCATGCGCCGTCGACGTCGGCCAGGCTGCACCTGACATCGACCTGCCCGGCGCCGCCGGCGCGCAGAAGTTGTCCGACCTCAAAGGCAAGGTCGTCTATCTCGACTTCTGGGCCTCGTGGTGCGGCCCCTGCCGCCAGTCGTTCCCGTGGATGAACGACATGCAGAAGAAGTACGGTGCCAAGGGTCTGCAGATCGTCGGCATGAACCTGGACGCCAAGCGCAGTGACGCCGACAAGTTCCTCGCCGAGACCCCGGCGCAGTTCGCGCTGGCCTTCGACGGCAAGGGCGAGTCGCCCAAGAAAGTCGGCGTGAAGGGCATGCCGACCTCGGTGCTGATCGGTGCCGACGGCAAGGTGCTGGCCGTGCACCAGGGCTTCAAGGAAGAGGAGCGTGGTGAACTCGAAGCCAAGCTGGTGGCCGCCCTTGGGAGCGTGAAGTGAAGGCGCTGGTGCGCACCGGCCGCGTGCTGGCCGCCGTCGCCGTGATGGGCTGGCTGGCGGGCTGCGCCGAGCTGTCGCCGCCGCAGCCCTGGGAGAAGGGCAACCTCGCCAAACCCGAGATGACGATGGGCAGCGACCCGCTCGACCAGGGCTTCACCCAGCACATCTATTCCAGCAAGGAAAACGCCTCCGGCGGTTATGGCGTGGGCGGCGGTGGCTGCGGCTGCAACTGATTCGAACAACAAGAACCCGAACTTGAAAGGTGACGCATGACGCGCCCGAATCGCTCTGCCCCGAAGTTGTCCACGAAGTCCGCTCGGAAAGACCTCACCCTGCCCAAGCGGGGCATGGGCAGTATCGTCGTCGCCGCGCTGGCGCTGCCCGGTGTGTGGAGTGCGCCGGCGCACGCCGAGAACGCGCCCGAGGCGGGCGTCATCAGCTTCAAGTTCCTGCACTACAAGGAAGACAAGCGCGACGGCATCGACTATTCGCAGTTCAAGAAGAACGGGCACCCGATCACCGTCAACTCACCTTCGGTCTATGTCATGACGCCGCTGGGGCCGAGCTGGGCGGTGGAAGCAACCGGGGTGTACGACTCCTTGTCGGGGGCCAGCCCGCGTTGGCATTCCACCGGGGGAGCCTCGCCGATGAACGACGAACGCAAGGCCGTGGATGTCAAGGTCACCCACTACCGGGAGCGGTCGACTTACTCGCTGGGCTTCAGCCACTCGTCGGAACATGACTACGTGTCCAAGGCCATCTCGGCCGGCCTCAGCGTTTCGAGTGACGATAACAACACGACCTTGAACCTGGGGTTCGGTCATTCGAACGACGCCATCGATGCCACCGACGGTGGCCGCATGGGCGACGTCTATGGCAAAAAGAAGAAGACCAACGAATTCATGATTGGTGTGACCCAGGCCATGTCGGCCTGGGACATTGCCCAGCTGAACTTGACCTACAGCTCGGGCAAGGGCTACTACAACGACCCGTACAAGTTCCCGGATGTCCGCCCCGACAAACGCCAGCAGTTGGCGCTGCTGGCGCGCTGGAACCACCACTTCGAAGGCGATGGTTCGACCCTGCGGGCCTCCTACCGCATCTACCACGACAACTTCCGGATCAACGCGCACACGCTGCAGGCTGAATGGGTCAAGAAGGCCACGCCCGACTTGACCTTCACGCCGCTGCTGCGTCTGTACAGCCAGAGCGCTGCGAGCTTTTACTTCGACCCGGTTTATGACCCGGCCAACCCGAACCAGCTCATTTCGCTGGACCAGCGCCTGTCCGCATTCGGTGCGGTCACCTTGGGCCTCAAGGCTGAATACCGCATCAATCCGGCCTGGAGCGTCGACGGCAAGTACGAGAAGTACGAACAGCGTGCAAATTGGCGCATCGGCGGTACCGGTTCGCCGGGCCTCGGCGCCTTCGGTGCGACCTTCGTGCAGTTCGGCGCGAACTACAAGTTCTGACGCCTCGGGAAGACTGCGCACATGCTCTTGCTCGCCACCGAGTCCTCGATGCATTCGGCCGCCTTCGACGTGGTGGCGGGCACGGGCGCCGACGACCTGGGCTTCCAGTTCGGTGCGATGGCGAGCCACTGCGAAGTGCGCATCGTCGGCCTGCGCCGCCGCCAGGCCGAGGTGCTGGCGCGCGAGGCCATTGCCGAGGTGCGGCGCATCGAGGCGAAGTTCTCGCGCTACCGCGAACAGAGTGTGGTCTCGCGCATCAACGCGCTGGCGGGTACGGGCCAACGCCTCGATGTCGATGCCGAAACGGCGCAGCTGCTGAACTTCGCCGCGCAGTTGCATGCGGCCAGCGACGGCCTGTTCGACATCACCTCGGGCATCCTGCGCCAGGCCTGGGATTTCCGCGCGGCGCGCCTGCCGGCACCGGGGGCCATCGAGGCCCTGCTGCCACGCATCGGCTGGGCGCAGGTGCAATGGAACGGCCGCGGCATCGCCTTGCCGAAGGCCGGCATGGAACTCGACTTCGGTGGCTTCGGCAAGGAATACGCTGCCGACCGCGCCGCCACCCTGCTGCAAGAGCGCGGGGTGCGGCACGGTTTGGTGAACCTGGGTGGCGACATCCGCCTCGTCGGCGCGCGCCCCGAAGGCGAACCTTGGTTGCTGGGCCTCCAGCACCCGCGTGTGCCCGGCCAGATGATGGCGACGATGGCCCTGACCGCGGGCGCACTCGCCACCAGCGGCGACTACGAACGCTACTTCGAACACGACGGCGTGCGCTACTGCCACGTGCTGGACCCGCACAGCGGCTGGCCTGTCAGCGCCTGGCGCTCGGTCAGCGTGGTGGCACCGGCCTGCGTGGGCGCAGGTGCGCTGACCACGGTGGCCATGCTCAAGGGTGAAGGCGCCATCGCATTTCTCGAATCGCAGAACGTGGGTTACCTCGCGGTGGACGCCCAGGGCCAGGTGCATCGCGGCGGCGCCGCGGCATCGACCCTGAACTGACAACGACTTTCTTTGAATGGCTGGAGCTGAGCGCGTGAACAACAACACTTTCCTGAAAAAACTGGGGCGCATCGCCAAGCGGGCAGCGCTGCTGACAACGGCGGCGTTGATGCTGCTGCCGGCCGTGACCACGGCAGCCGAGGACTACCTCGACCCCGAGCTTGCCTTCAAGCTGACGACCCGGCCGGTCGATGCCAAGACGATCGAACTGCGTTTCGACGTGGCCTCCGGATACCACCTCTACCGTGACAAGCTCAACGTGCTGGCCGAGCCCGGCACCGTGCAGCTGGGTGCCTTGCAGATTCCGGCGGGCAAAGTCGTGTACGACCCGACGTTCCAGAAGGACGTGGAGATCTTCGACAAGCCCGTCACGCTGCGGCTGCCGGTCGAGCAGGCCGGTGCCGCGCCCTACAAGCTCATCGTGGGCAACCAGGGTTGTGCCGACAAGGGCCTGTGCTACCCGCCGATGCAGCGTGCCTTCCGTGTCGACCCCGGTGCGGCCGGCATGCAGTTGACGGAACTGAGCGAAGCGCAGGCGGAAGCTTGGCAGCCAGGGCTGGTGACGACTGCTGCGGCTGCGGCGCCAGCCGTCGCCGCGGCCACCGCGGCCGCGCCGCCCGCGGTGCCGTCTGCCGCGCCCGAAGAGTCGGGTCAGTTCGCCAGTGCGCTCAAGTCGCGCAGCCTGCTCACCGTGGCGGGTGTCTTCCTCGTCGCCGGTCTGCTGCTGTCGTTCACGCCATGCGTGCTGCCGATGATTCCGATTCTCTCGTCGATCATCGTCGGCCAAAGCGGCACGGTGTCGAAGGCCAAGGGCTTCTCGCTCGCACTCGCGTATTCACTCGGCATGGCGATGGTCTACACCGCCTTCGGCATGGTCGCGGGCCTGATGGGCGAAGGCCTGGCCGCGGCCTTGCAGAACGCCTGGGTGCTGGGCGGCTTCGCGCTGCTGCTGATCACGCTGTCACTGTCGATGTTCGGTGTGTATGAATTGCAATTGCCGAGCGGCATCCAGAACCGCATGAACGAAGCCTCAGGTCGCTTGAAGGGCGGCCAGCACGTCGGCGTGTTCGTGATGGGCGGCATGTCGGCCCTGGTGGTCGGCCCCTGTGTCGCTGCGCCGCTGGCCGGCGCCCTGGTCTACATCAGCCAGACGAAGGACGTGATTCTCGGCGGTGTGGCGCTCTTCGCGCTCGCTTCGGGCATGAGCGTGCCGCTGCTGCTCGTCGGCGTGTCGGCCGGTTCGCTGCTGCCGCGTGCCGGCGGCTGGATGGAGAAGGTCAAGCACTTCTTCGGCGTGATGCTGCTCGGCGTGGCGCTGTGGATGGTCTCGCCCGTGCTGCCCTCGTGGGGCTTGATGGTCGGCGTGGCCACCCTGCTGCTCGTGACCGCCGTCTACCTCGGCGCCTTCGAGCGCCTGACCGAAGTGACGCCGGGCCGCACCTTCACCAAGGGCGTGGGCCTGGTGCTTGGCGTGATGGCCATGCTGCAACTCGCGGGTGTGGCTTCCGGCGGGCGCGACCTGACCCAACCGCTGCGCCACCTGGTGCAGGCCGGCGGCGGCACCGCCGTTGCGGCGGAGCGTGATGAACTGAAGTTCGCCACCGTCGCCAACCTTCAGGCTCTCGATGTCGCCGTGCAGGCCTCGGCCAAGCCGGTGATGGTCGACTTCTATGCCGACTGGTGCGTGGCCTGCAAGGAATTCGAAACGCTCACCTTCAGCGACCCGGCGGTTCGCAAGAAGCTCGCCGGCTTCACCCTGCTGCGTGTGGACGTGACGGCCAACAACCCGCAAGACAAGGCGCTGATGAAGAAGTACAGCCTGTTCGGCCCACCGGCCTTGTTGTTCTTCAAGTCGGCAGGCGCCGAGCTGAGCGCGGCGCGCGTGGTGGGCTTTCAGAACGCGGCCGACTTCCTGGGCCACCTGAACCAGCTGCCCGAGGTCGACGGCCTGAAGCTGAGCGCGCGCTGAAACGAACCCCGGAACCTCATCGATGACCTCCACGACCGCTTCCCGCCACGCCCGCGTCCTGATCCTCGGCTCTGGCCCGGCCGGCTACACCGCGGCGATCTACGCCGCGCGTGCCAACCTCCAACCCATGCTCGTCACCGGCATCGCCCAGGGCGGCCAGCTGATGACGACGACCGATGTCGACAACTGGCCCGCCGACGTGGACGGCGTGCAGGGCCCGGAGCTGATGCAGCGCTTTCAGCGCCACGCCGAACGTTTCAAGACCGAGATCGTGTTCGACCACATCAATGCGGTCGATCTGGCCAAGCGCCCGTTCACGCTGACCGGTGATTCGGGCACCTACACCTGCGACGCGCTGATCCTCGCCACCGGCGCGTCGGCCAAGTACCTCGGCCTGCCCTCGGAGCAGGCCTTCATGGGCCGCGGTGTGAGTGGCTGCGCCACCTGCGACGGATTCTTCTACCGCGACCAGGTGGTCTGTGTCGTCGGCGGTGGCAACTCGGCGGTGGAAGAGGCGCTCTACCTCTCCAACATCGCGAGCAAGGTGCACCTGGTTCACCGGCGCGACAAGTTCCGCGCCGAGGCCATCCTGATCGACAAGCTGGCTGAGAAGGTCAAGGCCGGCAAGATGGAAATGCACCTCTGGCGCACGCTCGACGAGGTGCTGGGCGACGACTCGGGTGTCACCGGCGTGCGCCTGCGCAGCACGCGCGACGACGGCACGAACGAGCTGGTGCTGAAGGGCTGCTTCATCGCCATCGGCCATCAGCCGAACACCGACATCTTCAAGGGCCAGCTCGAAATGAAAGACGGCTACCTGATGACGCAGAGCGGCCTGAACGGCATGGCCACGATGACCAGCGTGCCCGGCGTGTTTGCCGCCGGCGACGTGCAGGACCACGTGTACCGCCAGGCGATCACCAGCGCCGGCACCGGCTGCATGGCGGCGCTGGATGCGCAGCGGTTCCTGGAGCAGTGATGGCGTTCGCGGGCGCGTGGCGCTGCGAAGTCTGGCTATAATCGCAATCTTTGCCGAATTTCAGGCAACCGATCAAACGAACACGGAGAAGCGTCATGGCACGCGTCTGTCAGGTCACGGGCAAGCGCCCGATGGTGGGGAACAACGTCTCCCACGCCAACAACAAAACGAAACGCCGCTTCCTGCCCAATTTGCAGTACCGGCGTTTCTGGGTCGACGCCGAGAACCGCTGGGTGCGCCTGCGCATCACGAACGCGGCGCTGCGCCTGATCGACAAGGTGGGCATCGAGAAGGTCCTCGTCGACCTGCGCGCCCGCGGTGAAATCTGACTGCGCCTAGGAGCTGATCATGGCAAAAGGTGGACGCGAGAAAATCAAGCTGGAATCCAGCGCCGGCACCGGTCATTTCTACACGACCGACAAGAACAAGAAGACCACGCCGGAAAAGCTCGAGATGATCAAGTTCGACCCAAAGGCACGCAAGCACGTGACCTACAAG
>JANYJL010000111.1 GCA_025361845.1 Rhizobacter sp. | reverse complement strand
GTGGCAGAGCTTGTATTTCTTGCCCGAGCCGCACGGGCACGGGTCGTTGCGGCCGACCTTGGGCACTTCGGCTACCAGCGTCGCCGGATCGGCCTCTTCCGACACGCTGCCATCTTCGTTCGGATGCGTGTAGGTCACGTTGCTGATTTTCTCGGCGCGTTCTTCCAGCGCCTCGGCCGCCTGCGCCACTTCTTCCTGGCTCTGGATGCGCACCGTCATCAGCGAGCGCGTCACGTCCATCTTGACGACGTCGAGCAGTTGCGAGAACAGCTCGAAGGCTTCGCGCTTGTATTCCTGCTTCGGGTTCTTCTGCGCGTAACCGCGCAGGTGGATGCCCTGCCGCAGGTAGTCGAGCGCGGCCAGGTGCTCACGCCAGTGCGAGTCGATCGATTGCAACAGGATCATGCGCATGAAGGGCGTGAACTGCTCCAGGCCGACCCGCTCGACCTTCGCATCGAAGGAGGCATCGGCCGCCTTCGTCACCTTCTCGACGATCTCTTCGTCGGTGATCGACGTGCTTTTCTCGACCTCGGCCTTCAGCGGCAGGTCGAGCCGCCATTCTTCGCGCAGCACCTTCTCCAGGCCGCCCAGGTCCCATTGCTCTTCGACGCTCTCCGCGGGCACATACGTGCGCACCACGTCGTTCATCGTGCTCTGGCGCAGGTTGGCGATCTGCGCGGAGAGGCTCGCGGCTTCGAGGATGTCGTTGCGCTGCTGGTAGATCACCTTGCGCTGGTCGTTGCTGACGTCGTCGTATTCGAGCAATTGTTTGCGCACGTCGAAGTTGCGCGCCTCGACCTTGCGCTGCGCCGATTCGATGCTGCGCGACACGATGCCGGCTTCGATGGCCTCGCCATCGGGCATCTTCAGGCGCTCCATGATCGAGCGCACGCGGTCGCCCGCGAAGATGCGCATCAGCGGATCGTCGAGCGAGAGGTAGAAGCGCGAGGAACCCGGGTCGCCCTGGCGGCCCGAGCGGCCACGCAACTGGTTGTCGATGCGGCGCGATTCGTGTCGCTCGGTCGCGATGATGCGCAGGCCGCCCTGCGCCTTCACGGCGTCGTGCAGGCCTTGCCATTCGTCGCGCAAGGTCTGCGCGCGCGCGGCCTTGTCGGCTTCGCTGAGCGATTCATCGGCGTCGATGAACTTGGTCTGGTTCTCCACATTGCCGCCGAGCACGATGTCGGTGCCGCGGCCCGCCATGTTGGTCGCGATGGTGATGACACCGGGCCGGCCGGCCTGCGCCACGATCTCGGCTTCGCGTGCGTGCTGCTTGGCGTTGAGCACCTGGTGCGGCAGCTTGGCCACGTCCAGCAGGCCCGAGACCAGCTCGGAGTTCTCGATCGAGGTGGTGCCCACCAGCACCGGCTGGCCGCGCTCGTGGCAATCGCGGATGTCCTTGACGACAGCCTCGTACTTTTCGCGGCTCGACTTGTAGACGAGGTCGAGTTCGTCCTTGCGGATCGTCGGCTTGTTCGGCGGGATGACGATCGTCTCAAGCCCGTAGATTTCCTGGAACTCGTAGGCCTCGGTGTCGGCCGTGCCCGTCATGCCACCGAGCTTGCCGTACATGCGGAAGTAGTTCTGGAAGGTGATCGACGCGAGCGTCTGGTTCTCGCTCTGGATCTGCACACCTTCCTTCGCTTCGACGGCCTGGTGCAGGCCATCGCTCCAGCGCCGGCCCGTCATCAGGCGGCCGGTGAACTCGTCGACGATGATCACTTCGCCGTCTTGCACCACGTAATGCTGGTCGCGGTTGTAGAGGTGCTTGGCACGCAGGGCGGCGTACACGTGGTGCATCAAGGTGATGTTGGCAGGGTCGTAGAGGCTCGCACCCTCGGCCAGGAGGCCGGCTTCACCGAGCAGGCGCTCGGCGTTCTCGTGGCCCATCTCGGTCAAGAAGACCTGGTGCGTCTTCTCGTCGACCGTGAAGTCGCCCGCGTCGATCACACCTTCGCCGGTGCGGATGTCTTCCTCGCCGATCTGCTTCTTCAAACCCGGCACGACGGCGTTGATGCGCACGTACATCTCGGTGTGGTCTTCGGCCTGGCCGCTGATGATGAGCGGCGTGCGCGCTTCGTCGATCAGGATCGAATCGACCTCGTCGACGATGGCATACGACAGGCCACGCGCGACACGGTCGGCCGTATCCTGGACCATGTTGTCGCGCAGGTAGTCGAAGCCGAATTCGTTGTTGGTGCCGTAGGTCACGTCGGCGGCGTAGGCGGCCTGCTTCTCTTCGCGCGGCATCTGGGGCAGGTTCACACCGACCGTGAGGCCCAGGTAGGTGTAGAGCCGGCCCATCCATTCGGCATCGCGCCGCGCCAGGTAGTCGTTGACGGTGACAACGTGCACACCCTTGCCGGTGATCGCGTTCAGGTAGACCGGCAGCGTGGCCATCAGCGTCTTGCCTTCGCCGGTGCGCATCTCGGCGATCTTGCCGTTGTGCAAGGTCATGCCGCCCAGGATCTGCACGTCGAAGTGGCGCATCTTCAGCACGCGCTTGCTGCCTTCGCGCACGACGGCGAAGGCTTCGGGCAACAGGGTGTCGAGCGATTCGCCCTTCGTGAAGCGCGCGCGGAACTCGTCCGTCATCGCCTTCAGCGCCGCGTCGTCCAGCGCCTCGAATTTCGTCTCCAGCGTGTTGACCTGCTCGACGACACGCTGGTACTGCTTGAGCAGGCGTTCGTTGCGGCTACCGAAAATCGAGGTGAGAAGCTTGGGCAACATGCGGCGTGGGCGGTTGAGGTCGGGGCAGGCGCAGCCGCTGTTCCCGGCGCGTGGCCGGGCGGCGAACCAAATTGCAAACGTGTGAGATGCGGGCGCACGGCGGCGAAACAAGCCGGTGCGCAGGCACCAAAGCCTTGGATTTTACCATTCGGGGGCGGTTTGCCCCGTTGTGGAAAGGCCGGCGCCGGGCAGTCCCAAGCGGCCTGGCTCCCCTCGGGGGGCGACGCCGAAGGCGTCTTGGGGCCGTGATCTAGCGCCGGACGCGGCTGGGTCGGGCAGTTGGTTTGGCCGCTGCCGCGATGGCGGCATCGCCCGCCGCGAGGAACTTGGCCGGGTCTTGCGGCACGCCGTCCACCAGCACCTCGAAGTGCAGGTGGGGGCCGGTCGAACGACCGGTGGTGCCCACCTCGGAGATGATCTGCCCGCGTTTGATGAGGTCACCCACGTTCACCATCACCTTCGAGTTGTGGGCGTAGCGCGTGACAAGGCCATTGCCATGGTCGATCTCGATCAGGTTGCCGTACTGCGGATGGCGCTCGCTGAAGATCACCACGCCACCCGCCGCTGCGGCGACCGGTGTGCCCACATCGGCCGGAAAGTCGAGCCCGGTGTGCAGCGCGGCGCGGCCGGTGAAGGGGTCGGCGCGGAAGCCGAAGCCCGAGCCCACCGGGCCATCGACCGGCTTGCTGTTGGGCACCATCAGCAGTTGCAGGCGCTTTTCAAGCAAACGCGACTCGATCATCGTGAACAGGTCGGTGCGCTGATCGGTCTCTACATCGAGGTTGTCGACCAGGCCGTTGAGACTCTCCAGCGTCAGCCCGCTCGCCGGCACGTACGGCCCGCCGCGCCCACCCGCCGCACCGGTGGGCTTCACAAGTTGTTGCAACTCGTCGGGCTTCACGCCGACCAGACCGGAGACGCGGTTGCCCATCGCTTCGAGCTTGACGAGCTTGGCCTGCATCTCGCCGACCTTCTGCGCCATCGCGTCGAGGTTCTCGCGCATGAAACGGTCGCGCTGGGCGAACTCGTCGCGCACGACGAGCTTGACGATCTGGCTCACCACCGGCCAGCCTTCACGTGCGGCCTTCAGGAAAATGAAGTGGTAGACAGTGCCCGACACGAGGGTCAGGAAAATGATCAATGCGGCCAGCGACAAGCCGAGTTGCCATCGGTTGAAATGCAGCACGCGCGATTGCGCCATGCTGCCGTGGGTTATCAGAACCTGCATCGCTACACTCCATCGGGTGATCACGAAGCCACCGCCGGTGACCCCGAACGCGCTGACCCTTTCGGCCGCGCTGCAAAGCAGCGCGCCTCTGGCGCACCTGCAACAGTTGATGCGGGATTCGAACGCCCGCTTCGATGCCATCCGCCCCGACCTGCCCGCCCTGCTGGCGCCGCACGTGCGGCCCGGCCCGGTGGATGAACAAGGCTGGTCGCTGCTGGCCGCCAATGCTGCGGTGGCCGCGAAGCTGCGCCAGCTTCAACCCCGACTCGAAGACCGGCTGCGGGATCGGGGATGGCAGGTTAGCGCAATCCGCATCAAGGTTCAATCGAGCTGAGGCGCGAGTCTGAAACCGTTGGTGCCGGCTCCCGGTTTCGAACTGGGGACCTTCCGCTTACAAGGCGGGTGCTCTACCAACTGAGCTAAGCCGGCTCGGTTTCAATGCCGCGACTGCGAGGCGCAGAAGTATAAATTGCGGCGCCGCGGGTCTGAGCGACCCGCTACTTCACACGCTTCAGCGAAGGCCGCCCGCCAGCAGGCGGCTCGGGCGGGGGCTCGTCGTTCGACGTCGACGGCTGTGAATCGGCCGCAGGCACCTCGGTCAGCGCCAGCCTCGGTGGCCGCGGGGTCGCCCCGGCCTCGGTTTGTGCGGAGGCAGGCGCGCCCGCATTCGCTTCGGTCGGCACCGGGAAGGCCATGCCCTGCCCGTTCTCGCGCGCATAGATCGCGATGACGTGATCGACCGGCACCACGATCTCACGCGAGGAGCCGCCGAAACGCGCACGGAACTCGATCGCCTCGTTGCCGAGCTTGAGCGAACTGGTCGCCTCGAAGCCGACGTTGAGCACGATCTCGTTGTTCTTCACGAACTCGGCCGGCACCTGCACATGCGCGTCGACGAACACCGCGATGTAGGGCGTGAAACCATTGTCGGTGCACCAGTCGTGCAGCGCGCGAATCAGGTACGGCCGGGTGGACGTACCTGAGGTGGCAGGGGCGATCGGCGGCGAGTTCATGCAGGTGTTCGTCGGCGGTGCCGCATTACTTTCGCATGACTTTCTCGGACGGCGTGAGCGCCTCGATGTAGGCCGGGCGCGAGAAGATGCGCTCGGCGTACTTCAGCAGCGGGACGGCGTTCTTCGACATGTCGATGCCGTAGTAATCCAGGCGCCAGAGCAGCGGAGCAATGGCCACGTCGAGCATCGAGAAATCGTCGCCGAGCATGTACTTGTTCTTCAGAAAGATCGGCGCGAGCTGGGTGAGCCGGTCGCGGATCTGCGAGCGCGCCTTTTCGAGCTGCTTGTCGTTCGGCTTCATGCCGCGCGATTCGAGCACGTTGACGTGCGCGAACAGCTCTTTCTCGAAGTTGAACAGGAACAGGCGCACCCGCGCACGCGCCACCGGGTCGCCCGGCATCAGCTGCGGATGCGGGAAGCGCTCGTCGATGTACTCGTTGATGATGTGCGACTCGTACAGGATGAGGTCACGCTCGACGAGGATCGGCACCTCGTTGTACGGGTTCATCAGGGCGATGTCTTCGGGCTTGGCGAAGAGATCGACGTCGCGAATCTCGAAGTCCATGCCTTTTTCGAACAGGACGAAGCGGCAACGGTGCGAATAAGGGCAGGTCGTTCCGGAGTAAAGCACCATCATGGCGGGCGAGCTCCTCTAGGGATCAAAAAACGAAACAGCGCGGCAGGCGTTGCATCACGCCCTGCCGCGCACAGAGCCCGTCAGCCTTGGCTGGCTGCGGGCCGCAGGCGGTTCACTTCACGTCTTTCCAGTACGCCGCGTTGAGGCGCCACGCGAAGATGCTGAACACCGCCAGGAACATCAGCACAGCCACACCGATCTGCACACGCCGGCCTTGCGCCGGCTCGCCCATCCATTGCAGGAAGGCCACCAGGTCACCGACGGATTCGTCGAACTGCAAGGGCGACATCGTGCCCGGTGTGAGTTGCTCGTAGCCGTCGAAGCGGTGTTCGGTCTTCTTCGGGTCGTGCTCGTCCTTCACTTCGACGAACTTCGCGCTGCGCTGGCCTTGCAACTCCCACAGCACGTGCGGCATCGCCACGTTGGGGTAGGCCATGTTGTTCCAGCCGGTGGCCTTGGTCTCGTCGCGGTAGTAGCTGCGCAGGTAGGTGTAGAGGTAATCGGCGCCGCTGCCCTTGCCGATGTCGGCACGCGAGCGGGCAATCACGGTCAGGTCGGGCGGGTTGCCACCGAACCATTCCTTCGCCTGCTTCGGATCGAGTGCGACCTTCATCGTGTCGCCGACCTTGTCGGTCGCGAACATCAGGTTCTTCTTGATCTGGTCTTCGGTCAGGCCGAGGTCGCGCATGCGGTTGTAGCGCATGAAGGAAGCGGCGTGGCAGTTCAGGCAATAGTTGACGAAGAGCTTGGCGCCGTTCTGCAGGGCAGCCACGTCGGACATCTTGTCGGTCGGGAACTTGTCCCAGTGGATGCCGCCTTCGTTGGCGGATGCACCGGCAACCAGGCCGAGCGACAAGGCCAGGCTGGTGATGACTTTGGAGATGAGCTTGTTCATGTTCTGGGCTCTGCGTCGGATCAGTGGGCCGCGAAAGTCACACGGTCGGGCACGGGCTTGAACTCACCCAGGCGGCTCCACCACGGCATCAGCAGGAAGAAGCCGAAGTAGTAGAGCGTGCCGAACTGCGACACGCGTTCGCCGATCGCCGAGGGCGGCTGCACGCCGAGATAGCCGAGGATGAAGAAATTCACGACGAACACGCCGTAGACGTACTTGTGCCAGCTCGGCCGATAGCGGATCGACTTGACGAGGCTGTGATCCAGCCAGGGCAGGAAGAACAGGATGATGACCGCGCCGCCCATCACGACCACACCCCAGAACTTGGCGTCGATGTTGAGCATCAGCGCCACGACCACCAGGGCCGCTGCAACCACGGCCGCCTTCAGCGCCGCGGGCATGCGCACCTTCAGCACGCCGAGCACCGCACCGCCGAGCACGCAGGCGATCAGCGCATACATCATCTGGCTGGTGATGGCGCGCAGCATCGAGTAGTAGGGCGTGAAGTACCAGACCGGCGCGATGTGCAGCGGCGTCTTCAGCGGGTCGGCCGGGATGAAATTGTTGTACTCGAGGAAGTAGCCACCGAACACGGGCGCGAAGAAGATGATCGCGGTGAAGATCATCAGGAACACGCTCACGCCCATGATGTCGTGCACGGTGTAGTACGGGTGGAAGGGGATGCCGTCGAGCGGGCGGCCATCGGCACCCTTCTTGGCCTTGATCTCGACACCGTCGGGGTTGTTCGAGCCCACCTCGTGCAGCGCGATGATGTGCGCCGCCACCAGGCCCAGCAGCACCAGCGGCACGGCGATCACGTGGAAGCTGAAGAAGCGGTTCAGCGTGGCGTCGCCGACGACGTAGTCGCCGCGGATCAACAGCGCCAGGTCCGGGCCGACGAAGGGGATGGCAGCGAACAGGTTCACGATGACTTGCGCGCCCCAGTAGCTCATCTGGCCCCAGGGCAGCAGGTAGCCCATGAAGGCCTCGGCCATCAGGCACAGGAAGATCGCGCAGCCGAAGATCCACACAAGCTCGCGCGGCTTGCGATAGCTGCCGTACATCAGGCCGCGGAACATGTGCATGTACACGACGATGAAGAAGGCACTCGCGCCCGTCGAGTGCATGTAGCGGATGATCCAGCCGCCCGGCACATCACGCATGATGTATTCGACCGAGGCGAAGGCGAGCGACGCGTCGGGCTTGTAGTGCATCACCAGGAAGATGCCGGTGACGATCTGGATCACCAGCACCAACATTGCCAGCGAGCCGAAGAAGTACCAGAAGTTGAAGTTCTTCGGCGCGTAGTACTCGGACAGGTGCTCCTTGTAGAGCTTGCTGGCCGGGAAGCGGTTATCGACCCAGGTCAGGAGCTTTTCAGCCACCGGGGCGTTGGCGGGAGCGACTTTGAATTCAGCCATGTTCGGAATGCTCTGTTGATGGGCCGTCAGGCCTTCTTGTCTTCGCCGATGATCAGGCGCGTGGCCGACAGGTACATG
>JANYJL010000079.1 GCA_025361845.1 Rhizobacter sp. | reverse complement strand
CATGCAGAAGTGGTCGGCCTCCATCACGATGGCCAGGCCGTCGGGTTTCACCCGGTCTTGCAATTCGTTGGCCAGCATCGTGACCGCCTCTTCCTGGATCTGCGGGCGGCTCATGATCCATTCGCAGATGCGCGCGTACTTCGACAGGCCGATCAGGTTCGAGTGTTCGTTCGGCAGCACGCCGATCCAGACCCGCCCGAGGATCGGGCAGAGGTGGTGCGAACAGGCGCTGCGCACCTTCACCGGCCCCACGATCATCAGCTCGTTCAGGCGCGAGATGTTCGGGAACTCGGTGACCGTGGGCATCGGCACATAGCGGCCGCGGAACACCTCGGTCAAGAACATCTTGGCGACACGCTTGGCGGTGTCGTTGGTGTTGTGGTCGCTCTCGGTGTCGATGACGAGCGAGCGCAGCACCTCGCGCATCTTGGCCTCGACCTCGGCCTTCAACTCCTCGAGTTCACCGTCCTTGATGTAGCCGGCGATGTTGTCGTTGGCGTGGTAGCGGCATTGCGCGCCGATGAGGCGGTAGCGAATGCGGTCGGAGGCGGGCAGGTTCGTGTCGTCTTCGCCCGGTTTCCCGGCCGTTCGCAACAGCGGTGTGAGTTGTTCGACTGACATCTTCTTGTCTCCGCGATCTTGGGGGTGACGAAGGGTACCGCAGGCACCACGGTGGGGCTGCCTGTCGGGCCGCAGCCCGTAGACTGCGTGCGGTGATTGCACCTGTTTCCTCCCCAACGCCCCGTACCACGGCCGCCGCGCTGCCGCTGGCGCGCCTGCTGGGCTACACCGCCGATGCCGTGCAGGCGGTGCGCGCCGGCCACTCGCTCAACGACGCGCTGGCGCGCTGCCCGGCCGAGGCGCGGCCCGGCACGCAGGCGCTGAGTTTTCATGTGCTGCGCTGGCTGGGCAGTGCCCAGGTATTGCGTGCGCTGCTGGCGCCGAAGGCACCGCCGCCGGCCGTGGACGCGCTGCTGCTGACCGCACTGGCCCTTGCCTGGCCCGCCTCGCAGCCGCCCTATGCCGAGCACACGCTCGTCGATCAGGCGGTCGGTGCCGCGCGCCAGCGGGCGCCGGCGAGTGCGGCCTTCGTCAACGCGGTGCTGCGGCGCTTTCTGCGCGAGCGAGAGGCGTTGGTCGAGCAAGCCTTGCGCGACCCGCTGGCGCGTTTCAATCACCCGGCCTGGTGGGTCGAGCGGCTGAAGCGCGATTGGCCCGAAGGCTGGCAAGCCATCCTCGACGCCGACAACCTGCGCCCGCCGATGACGCTGCGGGTGAATGCCCGGCGCGGGACCGCCCAAAGCTACGTGGCGCGGCTGGCGGAGCAGGGCATGGCGGCGCAGGCGTTGGCTGGGCAGGTCGTGCGACTGGCTGAACCCAGCCCGGTGACGCGCCTTCCCGGATTCGAGGCGGGCGATGTGTCGGTGCAAGACGCCGCCGCGCAACTCGCTGCCCCTTTGCTGCTCGGCGCCGGGTTGCCGGCCGGCGCGCGTGTGCTCGACGCCTGTGCCGCACCGGGTGGCAAGACCGCACACCTGCTCGAACTGGCCGAGCTCGACGTGCTCGCCCTCGACAGCGACGCCACGCGCCTGACCCGCGTGGGCGAGACGCTGGCGCGCCTCGGCCTGGCCGCGCGCACCACCGCCGCCGACGCCGCCGAGCCCGCCACCTGGTGGGACGGCCAGCCCTTCCACGCCATCCTGCTCGACGCGCCGTGCAGTGCTTCGGGCATCGTGCGCCGCCACCCGGATGTGCGCTGGCTGCGCCGCCCCGGCGACATCGATGCCCTGGCGCGCACCCAGGCGCGCTTGCTCGACGCGCTGTGGCCGCTGCTGCGTGTCGGCGGGCGGCTGCTGTATTGCAGCTGCTCGGTGTTCCGCGCCGAAGGGCAGGAGCAGATCGACGCTTTTTTGCAACGACAAGGGGGCGCGCGGGTGGCCGCCAGCCCGCCATCACCCGGCCATCTGCTGCCGCTGCCCGACAATGAGGCAGAACGTGCGCAGCCGGGTTTCAGCGTGGCGGCGGACGGGTTCTTCCACACCCTGATCGAGAAACACCGAGCGTGAGTTTCCCCCCGCAGCGTCTTGCCCTGTCGATGCCGATGCCGCCCCTGCGCGTGCAAGCGGCATGGGTGCGTCGCCTGCTGGCGCTGCTGTGGCTGGGGTGGATCAGCCTTCTGTTCGTGCCGGGCCTCGCGCACGCGGAGGGGCCGGAGCTCAGCACCTTCGAAGTCAGCCGCGGCGAAGAAGGTCTGCTGCTCAGCTACGCCGTGAAGTTCGAGCTGCCGCGCGGCGCCGAAGAGGCGCTGAACAAGTCCGTGCCGCTCTACTTTGTGGCCGAGGCCGAGGTCTTTCGCGACCGCTGGTACTGGCGCGACCAGAGCCTGGCGCAGGCCTCGCGCGTCTGGCGCATCGTCTACCAGCCGCTCACGCTCAGCTACCGCGTCACTTTCGGCGGCCTGAGCCAGACCTACCCGAACCGCACCGAGGCCCTGGCCTCGATCAGCCGCAATGCCCGTTGGAAGATCGCCGAGCCTGGCGCGGCCGACGACGGCGGGCGCCATTACGTCGAGTTCAGCTTCCGGCTCGACACCTCGCTGCTGCCGCGCCCCATGCAGATCGGCATCAGCGGCCAAGCCGACTGGATGTTGAAGGTGGAGAAGGTGCAGCGCTTCAACTGAAGCCGCTCGCACCCGCGTTGCCATGAAGAAAGCCGCACGCTGGGCCTGGCTCGTCTCGCTCGTGGCGCTGACCGGTGCGGGGCTGGTGCTGGCCTTCCTGCTGTCCGTCACCACCAACAGCCCGGCCCTGTACGAAAAGCATTACGTCTGGCTGTTCTGGGTCAACGTGGTCGTGGCGGGCCTCTTGCTGCTGGTGATCGGCATGGCCGCAGTGCGGCTGGCGGTGCGCGCACGCAGCGGCAAGTTCGGCAGCCGCTTGCTGCTCAAGCTGGCGATGATCTTTGCGCTGGTCGGCGTGGTGCCCGGCGTGCTGATCTACACCGTGAGCTTCCAGTTCGTCTCGCGCAGCATCGAAAGCTGGTTCGACACGCGCATGGAAGCCGCACTCGACGCCGGCCTCAACCTCGGCCGCGGCACGCTCGATGCGCTGGTGCGCGACCTCGCCACCAAGACCCGCCAGGCCGCCGACCGCCTGGGCGAAACGCCCGGCACCTCGCAGGCGGTGGCGCTGGAACGGCTGCGTGACCAGCTCTCGGCGCGCGACGTGGCCATCGTCGGCGCGAACGGCCAGGTGCTCTACGCGGCGGGTGGCAGTTCGGCCGCGCTGATGCCCGACCGCACTGCGCCGGGCCTGATCCGCCAGGCTCGTACCCAACGCGTGGCCAGCGTCGTCGAAGGGCTGGACGAAGATGCGAGCGCCACGGCGGGAACCGCGAAGCTGCGCGCGCTGGCGCTGATCTCGAGCGGCACCTTCACGCTCGGCGAGCAGGAGCGCTACCTGCTCGTCACCCAGCTGCTGCCGGCCTCGGTGGCGGCGAATGCGCTGGCGGTGCAGGCCGCCTACCGCGAGTACCAGCAGCGCGCGCTCGCCCGTGAGGGCCTGCGCAAGATGTACATCGGCACGCTGACGCTGGCCCTGGTGTTGGCCGTGTTCGGCGCGCTGCTGCTGGCGGTGGCGCTCGGCAACCAGCTCGCCCGCCCGCTGCTGCTGCTCGCCGAAGGCGTGGCCCAGGTGGCCAAGGGCGATTTGCGCGCCAAGCCCGTGTTCGCCTCGCGCGACGAGCTGGGCGGCCTGACACGTTCCTTCGCCGAGATGACCGAGCAGTTGTCGGACGCGCGCTCCCTCGTGCACCGCAGCGTCGTGCAGGTCGAAGGCGCTCGAGCCAATCTGCAAACGATCCTCGACAACCTGACCGCCGGCGTGATCGTGTTCGACCGCGAAGGCCGCATCGACACCGTGAACCCCGGCGCCACGCGCATCGTGCGCCTGCCGCTGTCGGCCTACCGCGGCCGGCGGCTCGATGAAGTGCCTGGCCTGGGCAGCTTCGCCGGCGCGGTGTGGCAACGCTTCGAGCTGCACGCCAGCAGCCCCGAAGCCGGCGAACGCGACCACTGGCAGGATTCTTTCGAACTGAAGACGCAGCTGCCCGACGGCCGCGAGCGCGACACCCTGACCCTGCTGGTGCGCGGTGCCGCCATGCCGCAAGGTGCGCGGCTGATGGTGTTCGACGACATCACCGAAGTCGTCTCTGCCCAGCGCAGCGAAGCCTGGAGCGAAGTGGCGCGGCGCCTCGCGCACGAGATCAAGAACCCGCTCACGCCGATTCAACTGTCGGCCGAACGCATCGAACACAAGCTCGGCGCCAAGCTCGAAGAGCCGGACCGCGCGATGCTCTCGCGCTCCGTGGCCACCATCGTGAATCAGGTGCAGGCCATGAAGACCCTGGTCAACGAGTTCCGCGACTACGCGCGTCTGCCCGCCGCCAACCTGCGCGCACTCGACCTGAACGAGCTGGTGGTCGAGGTGCTCGGCCTGTACGCCACGGCGCAGGAGTCGGGCCGGCTGCACGCTGATCTGGCCGCCGGCTTGCCCCACATCGTCGGCGACCTGACGCAGCTGCGCCAGGTGATCCACAACCTGGTGCAGAACGCGCTCGATGCGGTGGCCGAGCAGCCCGACGGCCGCGTGCGTGTGCGCACCGAGGTCGCGCGCACCGAACAGGGTGTGCTGCGCGCGGTGCGTTTGCAGGTCATCGACAACGGCCCGGGCTTCCCGGACAAGGTGCTCAAACGCGCCTTCGAGCCCTACGTCACCACCAAGAGCAAGGGCACCGGCCTGGGCCTCGCGGTGGTCAAGAAAATTGCCGACGAACACGGTGCGCGGGTGCGCATTGCCAACCTCGGCGGGGCCGATTCCGGTTCAGACGACAATGCGGCGGCGCGGGGGGCGCAAGTTTCGCTATCATTTTCAAAAATTGCAGTGTCCGACGCCAGCGCGGATGCCACGACAACCGCCGAAGAACGGGCGCACTGAGACACCATGGCCACCATTCTTGTAGTTGACGACGAACTCGGCATCCGTGCCCTGCTCTCGGAAATCCTCGCCGACGAAGGCCACAGTGTCGAACTCGCCGAGAACGCCGCGCAGGCCCGCGCCTGCCGCGAGCGCAGCCGGCCCGATCTCGTCCTGCTCGACATCTGGATGCCTGATGTCGACGGCATCACGCTGTTGAAGGAGTGGGGCGCCACCTCGTTGCTCGACATGCCGGTCATCATGATGAGCGGCCACGGCACCATCGACACCGCCGTCGAAGCCACCAAGTTCGGCGCGATGGCCTTTCTCGAAAAACCGATCACCCTGCAAAAGCTGCTGCGCGCCGTCGAGACGGGCCTGGCCAAGCCGGCTCAGCGCAGCAACGGCCCGGTGAACACCGGCCTGGCCGAGGCCGGCCTCACGGTCGAATCGGCGATGACCGGCGGCATGATGTTGTCGACCGCGCCGATGATGCTCGGCCCGCAGTCCGAGCAGAGCTTCGACCTCGACCGCCCGCTGCGCGAAGCGCGTGATGCGTTCGAGAAGAGCTATTTCGAATTCCATCTTGCGCAAGAAAACGGCAGCATGACCCGCGTAGCCGAGAAGACCGGCCTGGAGCGCACGCACCTTTACCGCAAGTTGAAGCAGCTGGGTGTGGACCTCTCGCGCAACAAGCGCGGGGCTTTGTAGGGCGGCAGGGCCGGTTCCGCGGAACGCTATAATCCGCGGCTCACGGCCTGGTAGCTCAGTTGGTAGAGCAGCGGATTGAAAATCCGCGTGTCGGTGGTTCGATTCCGCCCCAGGCCACCAAGTTACTCTTCCCAGGGAATCCCAAGATGTCCCAGGAAGTCCAAAAGCCTTAGAGAATCAACGCTCTAGGGCTTTTTTGTTGTCTCAGTAGGTTCCTGCAAGTCGCTTGAGTTCTCACCATTTGTGCAGTAACTTTGGCAGTAACTCGCTCACAGCGGGCGAGAAATGCGGGAGTTACTGCAATGCCTCGAAACCTCATTGCCTCCGACGCGACGATCAAGGCTGCCAAGCCCGGTGACGGCCGCAATCGCCTGCCCGACGGTGACGGCCTCTATCTTTTGCTGTTCGTCAAAGGCGGAGCGCATGGCTGGCGCTTCGACTACACGGTGCATGGGCGTCGCAAGACGCTGTCGCTGGGCACCTATCCAGACACTTCCCTCGCGCTCGCACGGCGCAAGGCCGACGCGGCCCGTCATCTGGTCGCCGAGAGCATCGACCCAAGCCAGAAGCGCAAGGCGGAGAAGGCCGGGTACGAGCAGGCGCGCGTTGCCGATGAGCGAGAAGCACAAGGGCTGCCCCCGGTGGACTCGTTCGAGGCTGTGGCGCGCGAGTGGTTAGCCGTCAAGCGCGGTGGCTGGGCACCCAGCTACGCCGACAAGATCATCGCGCGCCTCGATGCCGATGTGTTCCCGTACCTCGGTCGCGCGCCGATCATTGCCATCGCACCGCCGCAGCTGCTGGAAGTCTTGCGGCGCATCGAGTCTCGCGGCGTCGTTGAAACCGCGCACCGGGCGCTGGAGAACTGCAGCCAGGTCTTTCGCTACGCGGTGGCCACGGGAAAGCAATCGACCAACCCGGCCCGTGATCTGAAGGACGCGCTCAAGCGTCCCGATCCGCGAAACTTTCCTGCCATCACTGATCCCAAGCGTTTCGGCGAGTTGCTGCGCGCGGGCGACGCCTACGCTGCCACGCCGGTGGTGCGGGCCGCGCTGAAGCTGGCGCCGATGCTGTTGTTGAGGCCCGGCGAGTTGCGCTTCGGCGAATGGGTGGAGATCGAGCTGGACGCGGCGCTGTGGACGGTGCCCGCCATTCGCATGAAGCGCGAGATGCGCGAGAAGCTGCAAGGCGCGCCCCATCTCGTGCCGCTGCCAAAGCAAGCGGTGGCCTTGCTGCGCGGGCTGGAGCCGCTGACCGGCGGCGGGCGTTTCATCTTCCGCGGGGAGCGACACCACGACCGGCCGATGAGCGAGAACACGATCAATGCGGCCCTGCGCGCGATGGGCTTCCCGGCCGACGAGGTGACCGGGCACGGCTTCCGCGCGACGGCTCGAACGATGCTCCACGAACGTCTGGGCTTCGACCCGAACGTCATCGAGGCGCAACTGGCTCACTCGGT
>JANYJL010000038.1 GCA_025361845.1 Rhizobacter sp. | reverse complement strand
TGTCGAGCCGCGAGGGCGGCGCCACCTTGTGGTTGCTCGTGATCACCGGGCCGTCGTTGGCACGCAGCCAGTCGACACACTGCTTGATGATGCGGTTGGCCTGGCGCATCTCTTCGATGCGAACGAGGTAACGGTCGTAGGTGTCGCCATTCACGCCGAGCGGAATGTCGAAATCCATCTGGTCGTAGACATCGTAAGGCTGGTGCTTGCGCAGGTCCCACAGGATGCCGGAGCCCCGCAGCATCGGGCCGGTGAAGCCGAGGTTCAAGGCGCGCTCGGGCGTGACCACGCCGATGCCCACGGTGCGCTGCTTCCAGATGCGGTTGTCGGTCAGCAGCGTTTCGTAGTCGTCCACGCACTTCGGGAAACGCGCGACGAAGTCGTCGATGAAGTCGAGCAGCGAACCCTGGCGGTTCTCGTTCAGCGCCGAGATCGCCTTGGTGTTGCGGATCTTCGAGGCCTTGTACTGCGGCATCACGTCGGGCAGGTCGCGGTACACACCGCCCGGGCGGAAGTAGGCGGCGTGCATGCGCGCGCCCGACGCCGCTTCGTACATGTCGAACAGGTCTTCACGCTCGCGGAAGCAGTAGATGAAGATGTTCATCGCACCGCAGTCCAGCCCGTGCGCGCCCAGCCACATCAGGTGGTTCAAGAGGCGCGTGATCTCGGAGAACATCACGCGGATGTACTGCGCGCGCACCGGCACATCCACACCCAGCAGCTTCTCGATCGCCAGGCAGTAGGCGTGCTCGTTGCACATCATCGACACGTAGTCGAGCCGGTCCATGTAGGGCAGCGACTGGATGTAGGTCTTGCTCTCGGCGAGCTTCTCGGTCGCGCGGTGCAAGAGGCCGATGTGCGGATCGGCGCGCTGGATCACTTCGCCGTCGAGTTCGAGCACGAGGCGCAGCACACCGTGCGCAGCGGGGTGCTGCGGGCCGAAGTTCAGCGTGTAGTTCTTGATGTCGGCCATAGCTTAATGGAGACCGCCGTAGTTGTCTTCACGAATGATGCGCGGGGTGATCTCGCGCGGCTCGATCGTCACCGGCTGGTAGATCACGCGCTTCTGTTCGGGGTCGTAGCGCATCTCGACGTGGCCCGAGGTCGGGAAGTCCTTGCGCATCGGGTGGCCGATGAAACCGTAGTCGGTCAGGATGCGGCGCAGATCGAGGTGGCCTTCGAAGATGATGCCGTAGAGATCGAAGGCTTCGCGCTCGAACCAGTTGCTCGAACTCCAGACTTCGCCGAGCGAGGCGATGGCCGGCACGTCGTCATCGGGGCAGAACACCTTCAGGCGCAGGCGCCAGTTCTTGTTCACCGACAGCAGGTGTGAAACCACGCCGTAACGCGCGCCTTCCCAAGCCTGATCCTTGTAGCTGGAGTAGTCCATGCCGCAAAGGTCGATCAACTGCTCGAAGTGCAACTCGGCGTGGTCGCGCAGCGTGAGCGCCACGGATTCGTAATCGGCAGCCGCAACAGTGATGCTGATTTCGCCGCGGTCGCTCACCAACTTCTTCAGCTTGTCGCCAAGCACCGTTTCCAGGGCGGCCTGGAGCGTATCGAGTCTGCTCATGGGCGCCTCAGCGTGCGATCGTGTTTTCGCGGCGAATCTTGGCCTGCAATTGCAGGATGCCGTAGAGCAAGGCCTCCGCTGTCGGCGGGCAGCCCGGAACGTACACATCGACCGGCACGATGCGGTCACAGCCGCGCACGACCGAATAGCTGTAGTGGTAGTAGCCGCCGCCATTGGCGCAGGAACCCATCGAGAGCACCCAACGCGGCTCGGCCATCTGGTCGTAGACCTTGCGCAGGGCCGGCGCCATCTTGTTGCACAGGGTGCCGGCGACGATCATCAGATCGCTCTGGCGCGGGCTGGGGCGAAACAGCATGCCGAATCGATCGATGTCGTAGCGGGCCGCACCCGCATGCATCATCTCGACCGCACAGCAGGCAAGACCGAAAGTCATGGGCCACAGCGATCCGGTCTTCGACCAGTTGATGACGGTGTCGAGGCTCGTCGTGACGAAGCCTTCTTTCAGAACGCCTTCAATGCCCATACAGACCTTCAGTTGACGAACGGACGAGGGGCTCGATCACTCCCAATCGAGCGCACCCTTTTTCCATTCGTAGGCGAAGCCGACGACGAGGATGCCCAGGAAAATCATCATGGCCCAGAAACCCGCCGGCCCGATCTCGCGCAGCGACACCGCCCACGGAAACAGGAAGGCGATTTCCAGGTCGAACAGGATGAACAGGATGGCGACGAGGTAGTAGCGGACATCGAACTTCATGCGCGCATCTTCAAAGGCTTCGAAGCCGCATTCGTATGGGGAATTTTTCGCCGCGTCGGGGCGGTGCGGGCCGGCCAGGAAACCCAGTATCTGCGGTGCCACCCCGACGCCGACAGCGACGAGGATGAACAAAATGATGGGCAGATAGGGTTCCAGATTCATGGTCGTGAGAAGCGAATCACACTCGCGCTGGCTGGCTCGGTGGGCCGAAACGCCTGCGCGTTCGGGTCTGCTTTCTATTTCTTCTGTGTCTGGTGCCGACGGCGAGACTCGAACTCGCACAGCTTTCGCCACTACCCCCTCAAGATAGCGTGTCTACCAATTTCACCACGTCGGCGGTACGCAAAATCTGCGCCCGGATTGCATGAGGTTTCGCTCTCCGGAAGCATTAAATTCTAACCTCAAAGATGCACTGTCTCGGCGCAGCGCTGCACTGCAACAACGCTGGCGAGACGGTGATTGCGGCCCCCGGAGCGGGCCGCCGTGTTCACTTGGCCGGAACGGCGCCGGCACCCGATGCGGTGGCGGCCGGTGCAGGCACAGCGACCGCAGCAGCGGCGGTGCTCGCCGCGCCCGGAATCAGCGCGGCACCCGTGGCGGGTTCGCTGGCGGCCGGTGCGATCACGGCCGGGCGATCCAGCACGCTGCCGGTCGACGGGCGCGAGCGGTCGTTCGCGAAGAACGCGAGCGCCAGCGTGCACACGAAGAACACAGCGGCGCACACCGCCGTCGAGCGCGACAGGAAGTTCGCGCTGCCGGTCGCACCGAACAGGCTGCCCGAGGCACCGCTGCCGAAGGACGCGCCCATGTCCGCGCCCTTGCCATGCTGGATCAGCACCAGGCCGATCATCACCAGCGCTGCAATGATTTGCAGCACCACCACCAGGTTCAACAACAGGTTCATTCTTCTCGCTCCAATGAATTCAAAGGCCGCAGCATCAGGCCGCAGCGCGACAGATCGCGGTGAAGTCGGCCGCCTTCAGCGCCGCACCACCGATGAGCCCGCCGTCGATGTCGGGCTGCGCGAACAGCGTGGCGGCGTTGTCCGCCTTCACGCTGCCGCCGTACAAGATCTTCATCTCGCCGGCCTTCTCGGTCGCGGCCTTCAGTTGCGCCCGCAAGAGCGCGTGCACCGCCTGCGCCTGCTCGGGCGAGGCGGTCTTGCCGGTGCCGATGGCCCACACCGGCTCGTAGGCCACGACGACCTGCGAGATGCAGTGCGCCAGCGTGTGGATCACGGCGGAGAGCTGGCGCTTGACGACCGCTTCGGTCTGGCCGGCTTCGCGCTCGGCCAAGGTTTCGCCGACGCAGACCACCGGCGTCAGCTTGTGAGCCAGCGCAGCCTTGGCCTTGTCGGCGACGAGTTGGTCGCTCTCGGCATGGAAAGCGCGGCGCTCCGAGTGGCCGACGAGCACGTAGCGGCAGCCGAACTCGGCCAGCATCGACGCGCTGACCTCACCGGTGTAAGCACCCGACTCGAAGGCCGAGCAGTCCTGCGCGCCCCAGGAAATGCTGGCGCCTTGGAGCGAGAGCGCCACGTCGGCCAAGTAGGGCGCCGGCGCGCACACGGCCACTTCGGCGACCGACGGCCCGGCTTCTTTCAGCGCGGCCAGCAGTTCGGCGTTGGCAACCCGGCTGCCATTCATCTTCCAGTTGCCGATGACGAGTTTGCGACGCATCACATGTTCCTTTGTATGCACATTCACCAGCTCAGCACGAGCTTGCCGATGTGCTGGTTCGATTCCATCAGCGCGTGCGCCTGCGCAGCTTGCGCGGCGGGGAACACCTGGTGGATGACGGGTTTGACGCGGCCCTCGGCCAGCCACGGCCAGACGTTTGCGCGCAAGGCTGCAGCGATCGCCGACTTGAAAGCCACCGAGCGCGGGCGCAAGGTCGAGCCGCTGATCGTGAGGCGGCGGCGCAGCACCATGCCCGCATCGAACTGGGCCTCGACACCGCCTTGCACCGCGATGATCGCGAGGCGGCCGTCTTCGGCCAGACAACTCAACTCACGTGCCACGTAGCTTCCGGCGACCATGTCGAGCACCACGTTCACACCCCGACCTTCGGTGACGCGCAACACCTCGACCGCAAAATCCTGTTGCCGATAGTTGATCGCATGGTCGGCACCGAGCGCCACACAGGCGGCGCACTTCTCGTCGCTGCCCGCGGTCGCGATGACGGTTGCGCCCGCGGCCTTCGCCATCTGTATCGCGGTGACGCCGATGCCGCTGGTGCCGCCTTGAATCAACAGCGTTTCACCCGGCTGCAAGCGGGCCCGATCGAACACGTTCGACCAGACGGTGAAGAAGGTTTCGGGCAGGCTCGCCGCTTCGATGTCGGACAGGCCGGCCGGCACCGGCAAACATTGGCCCGCCGGGGCCACGCACAACTCGGCATAACCGCCGCCCGCGACCAACGCACAGACACGATCGCCGAGCTTCAGGCCCGCCACAGCCAGCGCCGCGGCATCACCCTCGACGATCTCGCCCGCCACCTCCAGCCCCGGCAGGTCGGACGCACCCGGCGGCACCGGATAGTGCCCCTTGCGCTGCAAGACATCCGGCCGGTTCACGCCCGACGCGGCCACGCGGATCAGCACCTCGCCCGCGCCCGCCGCGGGCGAGGGGCGCTCGGTCAGGCGCAGCACGTCGGGTGCGCCGTAGGAACTGATCTCGATGGCCTTCATGGCTCGGCAAGGGGCGACGAGCGCCCCGGTAGCCTCACTCCTGATGCGCAGGCTGCTGGTCGCGATCGATCAGTGCCTTCATCGACAGCTTGACGCGGCCCTTGTCGTCGGTCTCGAGAACCTTGACGCGCACGACCTGGCCTTCCTTCAGGAAGTCGGACACGCGCTCGACACGCTGGTGCGCGATCTGGCTGATGTGCAGCAGGCCGTCCTTGCCCGGCAGGATGTTCACGAAGGCGCCGAAGTCGGCGAGCTTGGTGATCGGGCCTTCGTAGATCTTGCCCACTTCCACTTCGGCGGTGATCTCGGCGATGCGCTTCTTCGCCGCTTCGGCCTTCTCGGCATCGACGGATGCGATCGTGATCGTGCCGTCTTCACCGATGTCGATCGTGCAGCCGGTTTCTTCGGTCAGCGCACGGATGGTCGCGCCGCCCTTGCCGATCACGTCGCGGATCTTTTCCGGGTTGATCTTCATCGTGTAAAGGCGCGGCGCGAACTGCGAGACCTCGGCGTTCGCGGTGCCCATGGCTTCCACCATCTTGCCGAGGATGTGCAGGCGCGCTTCCTTGGCCTGCGCCAGGGCGACCTGCATGATTTCCTTCGTGATGCCCTGGATCTTGATGTCCATCTGCAGCGCGGTAACGCCGGCGGTGGTGCCGGCGACCTTGAAGTCCATGTCGCCGAGGTGATCTTCGTCACCCAGGATGTCGGTCAGCACGGCGAAGCGGTTGCCGTCCTTGATCAGGCCCATCGCGATGCCGGCCACGTGGGCCTTCATCGGCACACCGGCGTCCATCAGTGCGAGGCAACCGCCACACACCGAGGCCATCGACGAGGAGCCGTTCGACTCGGTGATTTCAGACACCACGCGCATCGAGTACGGTAAGTCTGCGCGGTCGGGCAGCACGGCGACGAGCGCGCGCTTGGCCAGGCGGCCGTGGCCGATTTCGCGGCGCTTGGGCGTGCCCACACGCCCGGTTTCGCCGGTGGCGAACGGGGGCATGTTGTAGTGCATCATGAAATGTTCGGTGAACTCGCCGGCGAGTGCGTCGATGCGCTGCGAGTCGCGTTCGGTGCCGAGCGTGGCCACCACCAGCGCCTGCGTCTCGCCACGCGTGAACAGCGCCGAGCCGTGGGCGCGTGGCAGCACGCCGTTGCGGATCTCGATCTGACGCACGGTGCGCGTGTCGCGGCCGTCGATGCGCGGCTCGCCAGACAAAATCTGGCTGCGCACGATGCGCGCTTCGATATCGAAGATCACGTTGTCGAGGTTGACCTTGTCGAACACCACGCCGTCGCCCTGCAGCGCAGCGATGGTCGCCGCCGTCACGGCGCGGGTCGCCTGCGTGCGGGCTTGTTTGGAGCGGATCTGATAGGCGTCCTGCAGCGGCTTGTCGGCCAGTGCCACCACCTTGGCGATGAAGGATTCGTCCTTCGCCGGGGCCTTCCAGTCCCAGGCCGGCTTGCCGGCATCACGCACCAGGTCGTGGATCGCGTTGATCGCGATGTTGCCCTGCTGGTGGCCGAACACGATGCCGCCGAGCATGATTTCTTCGCTCAGTTGTTTGGCTTCCGATTCGACCATCAGCACGGCCGCTTCGGTGCCGGCGACCACGAGGTCCATCGACGATTCGAGCAGTTGGGTCTTGCCCGGGTTCAACACGTACTCGCCGTTGATATAGCCCACGCGCGCGGCGCCGATCGGGCCGTTGAACGGGATGCCGGAAATGGCCAGCGCGGCGGACGAACCGATCAGCGCAGCGATGTCGGCCGAGACTTCCGGGTTCAGCGACATCACGTGGATGACGACCTGCACTTCGTTGTAGAAGCCTTCCGGGAACAGCGGGCGCAGCGGGCGGTCGATCAAACGCGAGGTGAGCGTTTCGAGTTCGCTCGGGCGGCCTTCGCGCTTGAAGAAGCTGCCCGGGATCTTGCCGGCGGCATAGGTCTTCTCGATGTAGTCGACGGTCAGCGGAAAGAAGTCCTGGCCCGGCTTGGCATTCTTGGCGGCGACGACGGTCGCGAGCACCACGGTGTCATCGATGTTGACCATCACGGCGCCGCCCGACTGGCGGGCGATTTCGCCGGTTTCCATCGTGACGGTGTGCTGGCCCCATTGGAACGTCTTGGTGATCTTGTTGAACATGCTCATGCGTGTCTCTCCGGTGGTTGTTGCGCGCCTTCAGGGTGGCGCTGACGACCCGGAACACAGGCTGCGAGGCGGGGATGCCATTCCAGGGGTGCTCCGACCAGCGGAACATCAGTGGAATGACACAGCAGCGCCGCGCGTGTCCTTGCTCCCGATGAATTTCAGAAAAACGAAGAGCCTGTGCTGGCGAATTCCAGACAGGCTCTTTTCTCGGGGCGTCGCTTACTTGCGCAGGCCCAGCTTCTGGATCAGCGCGGTGTAGCGGTCGGCGTCGACGCGACGCAGGTAGGTCAGCAGGCTCTTGCGCGTGTTGACCATCTTCAGCAGACCACGGCGACCGTGGTGGTCCTTCAGGTGGAGCTTGAAGTGCGGGGTGAGTTCGTTGATGCGTGCAGTCAGCAGCGCAACTTGAACTTCGGGGGACCCGGTGTCGCTGGCGCTGCGCGCGTTGGACTTGACGATCTCTGCCTTGGCGGCGGTGGTGGCGGTCATGGACTCGTTTCCTTTGGAATGAACCGAGTCGCCTCGAAATGCGAGGACGCCGCGGTTCCGTTTTCACTTGCGGACACCGGTGAAACCGACCAGCGCCGTGCTTGTGCTTTATCGCCCCGTGAGGCGCAAAGCCCTGGGATTATAGCTTGAGGAAGGCGGCCAGGCGCTGCACGCCGAGCGTCAGCCGGGCTGGGTCGTTCGAGGCGAAACACCAGCGCAGCCAGCCTTCGCCCTCGGGGCCGAAGGCGGCGCCGGGTGCCAGGCCCAGGCCGGCCTCAGCGACCAGGCGTTTGGCGAAGGCGAGCGAATCGCCCTGCCCGGCGACGCGGAAGAAGGCGTAGAGGCCACCTTCGGGCATGGCCACCTCGGCGCCGGGCAAGGCCGCGAGCTGCGGCAGCAGGGTGTCGCGGCAGGTGCGCAAACGCTGCGTAAGGCCGGGCACGAAGTCGGCCGCACCGCCCAGCGCGGCCAGACCCGCGCGCTGGATGAAGACCGGCGCACACGAGGTGTTGAACTCGATCAGCTTGCCCATCGCTTCGATGAAGCTCACCGGCGCGACCATCCAGCCGAGGCGCCAACCCGTCATCAGGAAACTCTTCGAGAAGCTGTGAACGACGACGAGGCGGTCGTCGGCATCGGCGATGTCGAGGAAGCTCGGTGCGCAAGTGGCGCCTTCCTTGACGTTCTTTCCGAAGTACACGCGCTCGTAGACCTCGTCCGCCACGATCCAGGTGCCGGTGCGCCGGCAATGCGCGAGGATCGTCTGTTGCTCTTCGCGCGTCAGCGTCCAGCCCGTCGGGTTGTTCGGCGAATTCACCAGCAGCATCGTCGTGCGCTCGGTGATCGCATCGAGCAAGGTCTGCATGTCGAGCCGCCAGGCACCGCCCTGCACTTGCAGTGAAACGCGCTGCACCTGCGCGCCCAGGATCGTCGGCTGCGCCGTGATGTTGGGCCAGACCGGCACGACCGCGACGACTTCATCACCGGCGCCGACCAGGGCTTGCGAGGCCAACATCAAGGCACTCACACCCGACGACGTGACGGCGATGCGGTTCGCCTCGACCGGCCGGTGCAAGCCGCTCGTGTAGACCGCCAAGGCCTCGCGCAGCTCCGGCAAGCCGAGGTTGTAGGTGTAGAAGGTCTCGCCCTGCGCGATCGACTGCATCGCCGCGTCGCGGATGAAGGCCGGTGTCGGCTCGTCGCTCTCGCCGAACCCGAAAGCCAGCAAGTCATCGCGGCCGAGGCCGGCGTTGGCGACCTCACGAATCTTGGAGCCGGGCAAGTCGGCGATGAGGCTGCGCATGAAAACTCCGATTCGAGACTGGCACTTGAAAACCAAAAATGCCGCTCCAACTTCAACGGCATGGGTTGCTGCGTTGGTGCAGTCGCCGGTTGAATTCTAGGAGCTGCCATGTTCGTTCTGACCCACCCCCAAGCCATCTCCCGCCGTGCCGGCTTTCATCCCGCCTGGAATCGCGCTGTCGAGCGTCTCCTCAATGAACGCACCGAAGCGCGCAGCCCCGCAGCGCAGGTGCCCGCCATGGACGTGAGCGAAAGCGAATTGGGCTACAGCCTGAGCTTCGACCTGCCCGGCATCGTGAAGGAGCAGGTCAAGGTGTCGATCGATGGCCGCAAGGTGAGCGTCGAGGCCGCACCGGCAGAGGCGGCTGCAGAAACCGAAGGTGCGCGCGTCGTCTACCGCGAGCGCAGCGCCCCGCGTTTTGCCCGCAGCGTGACCCTGCCGGTCGAGCTGGATGCGAGCACCTCGAAGGCACGTTTTGCGAACGGCGTGCTGACGCTGACGCTCGTGAAGAAGCCGCTCACCGGCCCGACCACGCTGTCGGTCGAGTAAGCCCAGCGGGCGTCACGCCGCCGCGAGATCCCAGCGCGGCGCGACGCTGAAGCTGAAGTCCGCTTGCGGCTGCGCGCGCCCGCGTTGCAGCCGCATCGCGGCGGCCAGCGCGATCATCGCGCCGTTGTCGGTGCACAGCGCCAGTTCGGGGTAGTGCACACGCGCGCCGCGCCGCTTGCACGCCGCGTTCAGTTGCTCCCGCAGCTGCGTGTTCGCGCCGACACCGCCGGCCACGACGATGCGCTTGAGGCCGGTCGCTTCGAGCGCAGCGACGGACTTGCGCACCAGCACATCGACGATGGCCTGCTGGGTCGATGCGGCCAGATGCGCACGGTCCTGGTCGCACACATTGCCGAGCTTCATCAACTGCGTGCGCACGGCGGTCTTCAAGCCCGCGAACGAGAAGTCGAGATTGCCGCTGTGCAAGAGCGGCCGCGGCAAGGCGAAGGTCGATGCATCGCCGAACTCGGCCAGCCGCGCCAATGCCGGACCGCCGGGATACCCCAGGCCCATCAGCTTGGCGGATTTGTCGAAGGCTTCGCCGGCCGCATCGTCGATGGTTTCGCCGAGCAATTCGTACTCGCCGACATCGCGCACATGCATCAACTGCGTGTGGCCACCCGAGACCAGCAGCGCGACAAACGGAAACTTCGGCGGGTCGGCCGAGATAAAGGGCGAGAGCAAGTGCCCCTCGAGGTGGTGCACGCCGAGTACCGGCCGGCCCAGCGCCGCGGCCAGCGCGCAGGCCACACCGGCACCGACGAGTAGCGCACCGGCCAGGCCCGGGCCGCGCGTGTAGGCCACGACATCGATGTCAGTCAGGGCCGCGCCGGCCTCCGCCATCACTTGCCGCGTCAGCGGCAGCACGCGGCGAATGTGGTCGCGCGAAGCCAGTTCGGGCACCACACCACCATAGGCTTGGTGCATGTCGATCTGGCTGTACAGCGCCTGGGCCAGCAGGCGCGGCGTGCCGGTGGTGTCGGCTTCGACCAGGGCCACGCCGGTTTCATCGCAAGACGATTCGATGCCCAGAATTTTCATCGAGCGAGTTTAGGGCTCTGCGCCCTGCCCGATCGGCCTCAGCCCTTGTGACTGGTCCCGGTCGGCACGGTGCGCAGGTCCTGCATCACGCGGCCTTCGCTGAGAACGATGACGCGGCTCGCCGAGGCGATGGTCTCGGGCCGGTGCGCGACGATCACGCGTGTCAGGTCGAGTTGGCGGATCGCCAGGTTCACCTCACGCTCGCGCTCCACGTCGAGCGCACTGGTCGCTTCGTCCAGCAACAGGATCTTCGGCCGTTTGTAGAGCGCGCGCGCCAGCAGGATGCGCTGCTTCTGCCCGCCCGAGATGCTGGCGCCCATCTCGCCGACGAGCGTGTGGTAACCCATCGGCATGGCTTCGATTTCGTCGTGCACCGCCGCGATGCGGGCGCACTGCTCGACCCAATCCGCGTCGGGGTGCAACTCGAAGAAGCTGATGTTGTCGGTGATCGAGCCGGCGAACAGCTGGTCGTCCTGCATCACCGTGCCGATCATGTCGCGCCAGGCGCGCAGGCCCAGGCGCTGCAAGGGGATGCCGCCGACGCGTATCTCGCCGGCCAGCGGCGTGTGGATGCCCAGCATCAGCTTGAGCAAGGTCGTCTTGCCACAGCCCGAGGCCCCGGCGATGGCAACCGACTCGCCGGGCTCGATCACCAGGTTCAGCTTGCGCAACACTTCGGGCTCGCCGTCCGAGTAGGCGAAGCTCACACCGCTCAATTCGAGCCGCGGCTCGGGGCCGGCGCCGCGCGGTGCGATCTCGACCTGCGGCTCGGGCGCGCTGAGCACGATGTCGGCCAGCCGCTCGCCTTGCAGCTTGAGCATCTTCACTTCGACCAGCTTGTCGATCAGACCGCTCACGCGGGTGGCGAACTGCTCCTTGTAGGCCAGGAACGCGAACAGCATGCCGACCGAGAATTGGTGGTCCATCACGGCCAGCGCGCCGACCCACACCACAGCGATGCGCTCCAGACCGAACACCAATTTGTGCAGCACGCCGAACAGCAGGTCGAGCTTGCGGGTCGCGATGTGCGCGTTCATCGCATCGACCACCAGGTTCATGAAGCGCGCTTGGCGGTCTTCCTGGCGATTGAAGAGCTTGATGGCCTGCACGCCGCGCAGCGATTCCAGGAAATGGCTGGAGCGCTTGGCGTCGTGGATGATGGCTTCTTCGGTGGCCTCGCGCAGCGGGCGGAAGAAGGCCCAGCGCAGCAGCGCATAGGCCGCCACGCAGCCGAGCGCAATGGCGGTGAGCGTGCCGCTGTAGACCCACATCATCAGCAGTGTGACGACGACGAGCAGGCCGTCCAGCACGGCTTCGATGAAGCTGGTGGTGAGCGTCTGCTGGATCTGCTGGATCGCGCCGAAACGCGACATCACGTCGCCGTTGTGGCGCTTCTCGAACCAGGCCACCGGCAGCCGCATCAGGTGCGCGAACACGTTACCGAGCCACTGCAGGTTCATCGTGCTCGACAAGTGCAGCACGGCCCAGGAACGGATGGCACCGGCCGCCACCTGGATCAAGACCAGCAGCCCGAAGCCCAGACCCAGGGTGACCAGCAGCTCGCGGTCGGCACTGACGAGCACGCCGTCGACCACCCATTGCATGAAGAAGGGCGCGAGCAGCATGAAGGCTTCGAGCGCCAGGGCGAGCGCGAAGATCTGCAGCAGCGAGCGCTTCAGGCCGCTCACGCGTCCGAGCAGTTGGCGCAGGCTGACACTTTGCCGTTCGGTGCGTGGCGTGAATTCGGCCAGCGGCGTCAGCTCGAGCACGATGCCGGTGAAGTGGCGCGAGACCTCGGCCAGTGGCAAACGGCGCACGCCGCGGCCCGGGTCGTGGATCACGGCCGTCGTGCCGCGCACTTCCTTCAGCACGACGAAGTGATTCAGGTCCCAGTGCAGCACGCAGGGTGTGACGAGCTGGGGCAGGTGCTCCATCTCGGCACGCAAGGCACGAGGGTTCAGGTTCAGTTGCCCGGCCACCCGCACCAGGTCGACCATGGTCGCGCCCTTGAGCGAGATCGAAAAACGCCGCCGCAGTGTCGGCAAATCCACCCGATGCCCGAGATGGCTGGCGATCATCGCCAGGCAGGCCAGGCCGCACTCGGCCGCTTCGGTCTGAAGCAGCATCGGCAGCTTGCGGCCACCCAAGCCCAGGCTCAGGCCCTCGAACAAGGAGGAGACACTCACACTTTTCCTGCCAAGCCGAGCACCGGCTCGAAGATCCATTCGATCAAGCGGCGCCGGTCGAGCTGCACATCACCTTCGATCTGCATGCCCGGGGACAAGGCCTGCGGCTGACCGTAGGCGGCGACGGTCTGCTGGTCGAGTGCGACGGTGATGCGGTACAGCGGCTCGTTGCTCGCACCGCCTTGCAGGGGCAGGTTCGCCAACTCCGCCGCTTGCAAGGGCGATCGCGACACCTGCACCACCTGCCCGACCTGGTGGCCGAACTTCTGGTAGGGGAAGGCCTGGTAGCGCAGCAGCACCGACTGGCTGGCGTGCACGAAGCCGACCGCGCTGGACGGCGCGAACAGATGCGCCTGCAACTGCGAGTGCGCCGGCACCAGGCTGGCGAGCGCCGAGGCTGGCGACACGCTCTGGCCGGGTTCGGCGAGCACCGCGCTGATGACGCCGTCTTGCGAGGCGCGCACGACGATGCGCTGCTGCGCGTCGCGCTCGGCGGTTTGTTGCGCGAGCTGGGCGAGGTCGCGGTCGATCTCGCCACGCTGCGCCTGGCCCTTGAGCGGCAACTCGCGCCGCTGCGCTTCGAGCGTGCCGATTTCGCGCCGTTGGGCCGCGCGCTGCGTTTCGGTGTTCTGCACCTGCGCGCGCAGGCCGAGCAGTTCTTCCGCCTTGGCCTGCACTTGGGCGGCCGAGACGAAGTTGTCGTTGCGCAAGGCTTCGAGCCGGGCCTGCGCCTGCTGCGCCAGGAGCAGGCGCTGCGCTTGCAAGTCCGCTTCGGCATCGAGCGAGGCCAGTTCGCGCCGCATGTCGGCCAGCCGCTGATCGATGGCGCTGGATTGCGCCTGCTGCAAGGCGAACTGCTGCTGCGCGGCGTCTTTCAGGCTGCGCTCGCGTGAGGAGAAACTGTTTTGAACTGCGTCGCCTTTCGGCGTGGCGCGATCGACCGCCAACACGAACAGCACGTCGCCCGCATGGACGACGCGCCCCTCGGCCACATGGCTTTCCAGCACGGTGCCGGCCTGCAGCGGCATCAAGCGAATGACACCGCGGTCAGGCACCAGAAAGCCGGTCACACGCGCCTTGCGCGTGTACCGACCTTCGACCAACAAGGCAGCGACGGCCACCGCCGCGACGACGATCACGATCGTCAGGACGGTGAGCGAGACCGGGCGCACCAATTGAACGGTGCCCAGCCAGTCTTGCTGCTTGTTGTCGACAGCCTCGCGGCGAAAGAGCCCTGCCATGGCGATCAGCCCTTGCCACGAATGACGTGGCAGGCTGGTATCACCAAGTCGCTTTGGGCAAGCCTCCGCTCACTTGGCGCAGTTGCGCCGGGTCCAGCGGCAGCGGTGCGGTCTTGTTTGCGGGCGCCGGTGCAGAGACAGGCGGCTTGGTGGAGATGATCCCGGTTTGGGCGTTTTGCTGCGACATGTGAGGCTCCTGGTGTGGTCGGTCGAGACGCGATCTGCGCGTTCGAAGCGGATTCCAACAGCCTCACGAACTCCATGTAACTGTCAACTATTACAGGTCGGTCCCAGTTCTCGCATCAGTCGTGACCACCCATCATCGGATCAGCCCCATGCGGAGCGCCTTCAGAACAGCCTGATGCTTGTTCACAGTTCCGAGCTTGTGCGTCGCATTGTTCGCGTGCAGAACCGCCGTGCGCTCAGTGATCCCGAGGATATTGCCGACCTCCCACGCTGTTTTCCCCTCCATCGTCCAACGGAGGGTTTCGAGTTCCCGCGGAGTGAGGTTTGGCAGATCCGCCTGCTGGAACGCAGGCAGCAAAACCCGTTGGGCGGCCTCCTGTGCATGAACAGCAAAAAGCTGCAAGTCCGCGACGATTCGGGTGAGTTCAACCGGCTCCTTTGGCAGCGGTCGATCCCGGTCGACACCGATCATGAAATGCCGCCCCTCCGGCATGTGCAACGCGAGCGCGATGCCGTTGCGGTAACCGAAGCGCGCCTGCTCCTCCCACACGTCACCCTGCTCGACAGCGATATAGGTTTCCTGACCCCAGATGATCGGAACGCTGTGGCGCTTGCAGTGCTGCGAGACTGGGTCACGCCGCCCGTCGTTCTTGTCAAAGAACGACTCTTTGTAGGCTTCCGGCGTGTTGTCGAGTGTGATGAATTCGGGCTCGCCGAGGAAATGGTCGATGACCATCGTGGTCCCGACGGTATCGAATTCGAGACGCCGCGCGAACCCGACGATCTCGGTCAGAAGTTCATCGCGACTCTGCGCGTTGAGCACCGCTGTGAATCCACCTTGAAGCATCGCCGCCGATCACCCCTCTCGCCGACACATCAGCCGGTTTGGAACGCGCTCACCTGAAAGGATTTACAGATGCGAAGTGGCGCCACATGAACAACACTATGTTCATCAACTCCACTCTGCCACCTGACCCTCAGGTGCGAAGTCTATGACACCACCCTGGATCGTCAGTGCATGGCCGCCCGTATTGTGGCAGGCCGATGCCGCCCCCGACCTGCATTTTGTCCACCTCAGCACCCATGTGCTGATCGATGACAGCGAGCCGGGCACCTTCGTCGGTCAGACCCTGTGGGGCGAGTCCTCGGGCGACCGGTCCGCCGGTGTGGCCTGGGACTGGGTGCAAATCCAGCAAGGCGTCGTCGCCATCGCCGACCCCTTCGGCCTGGTCACGAACCTTCGGCTCGTCGACGCGCATGGCGAGGCACTCGCCCCGTACGAGATTGCGGCGCACCTCAACGAGATCGTTCATGCCCTGCCGTGGCAGACGGAGGTTTGCCGCGCCCTGAGCCACCCCGCGGCCTGAACGCGCAGGGCCGGGGCAAGCATTTCGTAACCATTTGGGTGGGTGCAGGTCGCCGCGCAGCGCGGCTTATGCACGTCGCGTCGAAGGCCCGGAGGGCTAGTCTCGGGTATCCCCAACAAAACAGGTCGGCGCCACGCTCGTGATGCCCCCCTCGCGCAGCCCACCCCGATGAAAGAGTACCGGCTTGTCGCCTGGCCCGAATTGCGCCCCCCGCACGATCGCACGGCGTATCGGCGCATGCTCAACGACATGTCGCACCGGCATCTGACGGTGTGGCAACTGGTCGCGACGAGCGGCCTGCGCCGGCCCGAGGTGCAGAGCTTCATCGACTTCCTGCACACCCGCGGCCTCGTCGCCGAGCAAGTGCGCGCCAGCACGAGCCTCCACGACAGCCTGGCCCCTGCGCTGGCCTGGCTGCAGCGCACCTGGCACGCCGCGGCGCGCGGCGACTGACATCGGCCGCAGCGCGCGGCCCCCAGCGCGTGCCCGATTGGCTTGAATGTTGCTGGCACACGGGCATGGCCTCCGCCCCTTCCCTGCGCATCGTCATCGTCGCTCCCGACTCGCTGTACGCCGACGCGCGGGACGGCCTGTCCGACACCGAAGCCGAGCGCTCGCGCAGCCTGCGCATCGGCCTGCTGGAGCACGGCTACAACATCGTCGCCGTGTTACCGGCGGACGCCTTCCTGCCCGACCGCGTGGCCCAGATCGGCCCCGACATGATCATCGTCGATGCTGAAAGCAATGCGCGCGACACGCTCGAACACGTGGTGATGGCCACGCGCGACGCGCGCAGGCCGATCGTGCTGTTCACGCAGGACGAAGACATGAGCCATGTCGGCGCGGCCATCGCCGCGGGCGTCACAGCCTACGTGGTCGCGGGCCTCGCACCGGAGCGCGTGAAGCCTGTGCTCGACGTGGCAATGGCGCGCTTCCAGCACGAGGAAGCGCTCAAGCGCGAGCTCGCTGATGTGCGCGCCGAGTTGTCGGACCGCAAGGTGATCGACCGCGCCAAGGGCCTGCTGATGAGCCGCCACGCGATGAGCGAGACCGAGGCCTACACGCGCCTGCGCAAGACCGCGATGGACAAGGGCCTGAAACTCGCCGAGGTGGCGCAGCGCGTGCTCGACGTGGCCGATCTGATCGGCTGACAGCGCAGCGCACAGGCTTTGTGCAGTGCGGCAATCGCCGCCCGCTGTTTTGGTGCGGACCGAGACCCGATCCCGGCTCTGCGCGGGAAAAGCGCTGGCACAGCGTTTGCGTACTTCGCTTTACGAAGGTCGAAGCTGACCTTCAACCAATGCAAGCGTCCGTCAACGTCGATGGGTGCGAGCAGGACGATGGCGTCCCCACGCTCCGGCTGAAAAGTCGGGGCCGTGTGGACGCCTTTTTGTTTTCCCGAACGTTTTCGAGACCCGCCATGACCCTGCCTTTCGCTGAAAACAACATTGGAAAGAACAGCATGACTCGCCGTACGCTGATCAAGGCCGCTGCCGCCACCGGCGCCACCGCGGCCACGGGCATGGTGCCCGGCCTGCAAGCCGCGGTGTACGCCGCCGGCTCCGACAAGCCCGAGAAGGAAGAAGTCCGCATCGGCTTCATCCCGCTGACCGATTGCGCTTCGGTCGTGATGGCGTCGGTACTCGGCTTCGACAAGAAGTACGGCGTGAAGATCATCCCGACGAAAGAAGCCTCCTGGGCCGGCGTGCGTGACAAGCTCGTCAACGGCGAGCTCGACATGGCACACGTGCTCTACGGCCTCGTCTACGGCGTGCATCTCGGCATCGGCGGCCCCAAGAAGGACATGGCCGTGCTGATGACCTTGAACAACAACGGCCAGGCGATCACGCTGTCGAAGAAGCTCGCCGACAAGGGCGCCGTGGACGCCGCCAGCCTGGCCAAGTTGATGGCCAGCGACAAGCGCGAGTACACCTTCGCACAGACCTTCCCGACCGGCACCCACGCGATGTGGCTGTACTACTGGATGGCCTCGGCCGGCATCAACCCGTTGCAGGACGCCAAGGTCATCACCGTGCCGCCGCCGCAGATGGTGGCGAACATGCGCGTCGGCAACATGGACGGCTACTGCGTCGGTGAACCGTGGAACCACCGCGCCATCATCGATGGCATCGGCATCACCGCTGCGACCACGCAGGATGTCTGGAAGGACCACCCCGAGAAGGTGCTCGGCACCACCGGCGAGTTCGTCAAGAAGTACCCGAACACCGCACGCGCCGTGATGATGGCCATTCTCGAAGCCGGCCAGTGGATCGATGCGGGCCTGCAGAACAAGAACAAGATGGCCGAGACCATCGCCGACAAGAGCTACGTCAACACCAGCGTCGACGCGATCAACCAGCGCATCCTGGGCCGCTACCAGAACGGCATGGGCAAGACCTGGGACGACCCGAACCACATGAAGTTCTTCAACGACGGCGCGGTCAATTTCCCGTACCTGTCCGACGGCATGTGGTTCCTGACCCAGCACAAGCGCTGGGGGCTGATCAAGGAACACCCCGACTACCTCGCGGTGGCCAGGCAGATCAACCAGATCGATCTGTACCGGCAGGTCGCCGGCGCGCTGAAGATCAGCGTGCCGAAGGATCCGCTACGCACCAGCAAGCTGATGGACGGCGTGGTCTGGGACGGCAGGGACCCGAAGAAGTACGCCGACAATTTCGCGATCAAGGCCTGAAGGAGATTCGTCATGGTCAGCGCCGTCTTCCACACCTCGCTCGATACTCAGGCGCCGGCCAAGGCCGCGCCGGCGGTCGTTCCCGTCAAATCCAGGCCGATCGTGGCGGCGGTCGAGCCGCCCAATCCGGCCAAGCCCGGCTTCGACTGGCGCGGCCTGCTGATGAAGGTCGTGCCGCCGATCGTCGGCATCGCGGTGCTGATCGGCATCTGGGCGATCGCGACCATGAACAGCGCGACGTTCCCGACGCCGGCCGCGACCTTCGCCGAGGCCGTCAAGGTGTTCGCCGACCCGTTCTACCGCAACGGCCCGAACGATCAGGGCATCGGCTGGAACATCCTGTTCTCGCTCGAGCGCGTCGCGGTCGGCTTCGGCCTGGCGGCGCTGGTGGGCATCCCGGCCGGTTTCATGATCGGCCGCTTCACGCTGCTCGACAACATGGTCTCGCCACTGATCAGTCTGCTGCGGCCGGTCTCGCCGCTGGCCTGGCTGCCGATCGGGCTGCTGGTGTTCAAGGCCGCGAACCCGGCCGCGATCTGGACCATCTTCATCTGCTCGATCTGGCCGATGGTGGTCAACACCGCCGTCGGCGTGCAGCGTGTGCCGGCCGACTACCTGAATGTGGCCCGGGTGCTGGCCTTGAGCGAGTGGAAGATCATCACCCGCATCCTGTTTCCGGCCGTGCTG
>JANYJL010000359.1 GCA_025361845.1 Rhizobacter sp. | reverse complement strand
CCCACATCTCGCGGTTCATCGCCGGGGCCAGCAGCAGCGGGCACTTGTCGATCGGCCGCGCCAGGCACATCAGGCTCAGCAGATCGTCGGCGCCCAGGCCTGCGGTGAGATCGGCGACGGCCGCATGCTCGAGCCGACCGAACTGCTCGCCGAGCTGGTCGCGTTCTTCCAGCCCAAGCTGCTGCACGGTGGCGCCGACGATCTGCTGAGCCTGATGTGCCTGGCGCGGCCGATCGACAAGTGCCCGCTGCTGCTGGCCCCGGCGATGAACCGCGAGATGTGGGCGCACCCGGCGACGCAGCGCAATGCGGCGCAGTTGCGCGCTGACGGCTGCACCCTCCTCGGCCCGGCGAACGGCGACCAGGCCTGCGGTGAGATCGGCGACGGCCGCATGCTGGAGGCTGTCGAGTTGCTCGACGAACTCATCGCCTTTTTCCGCCCGAAATCGCTGCTCGGCAAGAGCGTGCTGATCACCGCCGGCCCGACCTTCGAGCCGCTCGACCCGGTGCGCGGCCTCACGAACCGCTCCAGCGGCAAGATGGGTTTTGCGATCGCGCGCGCGGCGGCCGAAGCGGGGGCCACCGTCACCGTGGTGGCCGGCCCGGTGCATCTGCCGACACCGCGGGGCGTGCGGCGCATCGACGTGAACACGGCGCAGCAGATGTTCGATGCGGTGCTGCCGGAAGCCGCGGCCCATGACGTGTTCATCGCCACGGCCGCGGTGGCCGACTGGCGGCCGGTGAACATCGCATCGAACAAGATCAAGAAGCAGGCCGGCAAGGCCCTGCCGGTGATCGAGCTGGTCGAGAACCGCGACATCCTGGCCGCAGTCTCCCAACTCGACAAGCGTCCCTACTGCGTCGGCTTCGCAGCCGAGAGCACCGACCTGCTGAAGCACGCGCGTGAAAAGCTGGTGCGCAAAGGAGTGCCCTTGATCGTCGGCAACCTCGGCCCGGCCACCTTCGGCGCCGACGACAACACGCTGACCCTGGTGGACGCCGCCGGCCACCGCGAACTGCCGCGGGCCGACAAGCTGACGCTCGCGCGCCAGCTGGTCGCCGAAATCGCCACCCGCATCACACCTTCCACAACATGACGACCATCGATCTGAAAGTGCTCGATGCCCGCATGGCCGAGCACCTGCCGGCCTACGCCACACCGGGCAGCGCGGGGCTCGACCTGCGTGCCTGCCTCGACGCGCCGGTGCTGCTCGAACCCGGCCAGTCGGTGCTGATCCCGACCGGCCTGTCGATCCACATCGGCGACCCCGGTCTCGCCGCGATCATCCTGCCGCGCTCCGGCCTGGGCCACAAACACGGCATCGTGCTGGGGAACCTGGTCGGCCTGATCGACTCCGACTACCAGGGCCCGCTGATGGTGAGCTGTTGGAACCGCAGTGCGGCCAACTTCACGGTGCAGCCGATGGAGCGCATCGCTCAGTTGGTGATCGTGCCGGTGGTACAGGCCGCGTTCCGACGCGTCGACGAGTTCGGCGCGACACAGCGGGGTGAGGGTGGCTTCGGGTCGACCGGGCGGGGTTGAGGGCGCGCCTGCCCACGGGGTGCTGGCGGCAAGAATCGACAAGACGGAATCTTCATGAACAAGGCAGTGGTGGTGGGTGTGGTCGCGGTGTTGGGTGGCGCGGCCGCGTGGTGGGTTTACGCCGGGCGGGCGGCGGCGGCTGCGGCCGGCGAGGGCGCTGCGTCGTCGCCGCTGGCGGCTGCGCCGGCAGCGTCGGGTGCGTCGGGGGCCGGTGGGGGCGCACCGGTCAGCGTCACGACCGTGCGCGCCGTGCAGCGCGACCAGCCCGTGCTGCTCGATGCCAATGGCACCGTCACCGCGCTGAACACGGTGGACATCCACCCGCAGGTCAGCAGCGTCGTCACCAAGGTTCATGTGCGCGAAGGCCAGTTCGTGAAGACCGGCGAGCTGCTGTTCACGCTCGACGACCGGGCCGATCAGGTCAACGTCACCAAAGCCCAGGCCCAGTTGCAGAAGGACGAAGCGGCGCTCGCCGACGCCAAGCGCCAGCTCGAACGCAGCCAGGACCTGCTGCGCCAGGGCTTCATCTCGCAAGGCGCTGTCGACACCGCGCTGACGCTCGTCGAAACCCAGCAGGCCGTCGCAGCGGCCGACCGCGCCGCGGTGGTGGCTGCGAAGGTGGCGCAGGGTTATTCGCGCATCACCGCGCCGGGTTCGGGGCGGGTCGGTGCGATCAATGTGTTTGCTGGCAGCTATGTGCAGCCGAGCGGCGCGGCACTGGTCAACATCACCCAGCTCGACCCGATCTCGGTGGCCTTCAGCCTGCCGCAGCGCAACCTGCCGGACGCGCTGGCGGCCTTGAAGAGCGGCACCGGCGAGGTGACGGTGCAACTGCCGGATGCAACGGCCACCAGCGCCACGCTGAAAGGCAAGTTGCAGTTCGTCGACAGCGCGGTCGATGCGGCCTCGGGCAATGTGCGCGTGAAGGCGCAGTTCGACAACAAGGAGCAGAAGCTCTGGCCGGGCGCCTACCTCAATGTTCGCATGGTGGTGCGCACGCTGAAAGACGCCATCGTCGTACCGCAGGCGGCGGTGATTCAAAGCACGAAAGGCAAGCTGGTCTATGTGCTCGACAACGGCCGTGCCGCCGCACGGCCCGTCGAACTGGTCTATGCCAGTGGGGTCGATGCTGTCGTCACGGGCGTGGCGGTGGGCGACAAGGTGATCGTCGACGGTCGGCAGAACCTGCGCCCGGGCGCGGCGGCGGTGGAGCGTTCAGCCAGCGGTGCCGGGCGAGGTGAAGGCAAGGGAACGGGCAAGGGTGACGGCGCGGGCCAGCGTGCGAGTGATGCGGCTTCCGGTGCCGCCGCCGTCGCCACCTCCAACTGAAGCTCAGCGGGCACACCATGAATCTCTCCGAACTGTTCATCCGCCGTCCGGTGATGACGGTGCTGCTCAACCTGGGCATCGTGCTCGCGGGCGTGATCGCCTACAGCAACATCCCGGTCGCGGCGCTGCCGAGCTACAACACGCCCGTCATCAATGTGTCGGCTTCGCTGCCGGGCGCGAGCCCGGACACGATGGCCACCTCGGTCGCGTTGCCGCTGGAAAAGCAATTTGCGACGATTCCCGGGCTGAACATCATCAGCTCGACCAACACGCTCGGCAACACCTCGCTCACGCTGGAGTTCGACGAGAACCGCAAGATCGACGCCGCCGCCGTCGATGTGCAGGCCGCGCTGCTGCGCGCCGCGCGTTCGCTGCCGGTGGACATGACCTCGCCGCCTTCGTACCGCAAGGTGAACCCGGCCGATGCGCCGGTGCTGCTGATCGCGCTGACCTCGCCCTCGCTCAACATCTCGGACCTGAACGATTACGCCGAGCATCTGATTTCGCCGAGCTTGTCCACGCTGGACGGTGTGGCGCTCGTGCAGATCTTCGGCCAGCGCCGCTACGCCGTGCGCGTGCGGGTGCTGCCCGAGGCGCTGACGGCGCGCAACATGGCGCTCGACGAATTGACTGCCGCGCTGAAAGCCGCGAACGCGAACACGCCGGTCGGCACGATCGACGGCAGCCAGCAGACGCTCACGCTGCAAGCGAATCGCCAGTTGCGCAATGCGGCCGAATTCGCCGATCTGATCGTCAGCAACAAAGGCGGCAGCACGGTGCGGCTGCGTGATGTGGCGCGTGTCGAAGACAGTTACGAAACCGTCAAGACCTCGGCCAACTTCAATGGCGAAAGCTCGATCACGCTGGCCATCCAGCGCCAGCCCGATGCGAACACGGTGAAGGTGGTCGATGCGGTCAAGGCGGCGCTGCCGGGCTTCCGTTCGCAGCTGCCGCAGTCGGTGCGCATGAACCTGGTGAACGACCGCTCGGTGTCGATCCGCGATGCGCTGCACGACGTGACGCTGACGATGCTCGGCACCATCGTGCTCGTGGTGCTGGTGATCTTCCTGTTCCTGCGCCGCTTCGTCGCGACCGCGATTCCGACGCTCAGTTTGCCGGTGTCGCTGATCGGTGCGATCTCCCTGCTCTGGGGTTTTGGCTACAGCCTCGACAACGTCTCGCTGCTGGGCCTGACGCTCGCTGTCGGCCTGGTGGTCGACGACGCCATCGTGATGCTGGAGAACATCATCCGCCACGTCGAGGAGGGCATGGCGCCGTTCGAGGCGGCGCTCAGGGGCTCGCGCGAAGTCGGGTTCACGATTCTGTCGATCTCCAGTTCGCTGATCGCGGTGTTCATTCCGATCTTCTTCATGCCCGGCGTGATCGGCCTGCTGTTCCACGAGTTCGCGGTTATCGTGTCGCTGGCGATCGTCGTCTCGGCCTTCGTCTCGCTGACCCTGGTGCCGATGCTGGCGAGCCGCTTCCTGAGCGACGAGCAGCACAAGAAGGCGCCGGGCATGCTGGTGCGTTCGTTCGAGAAGGGCTTCGATGCCCTGCTGGCCGGCTACACGCGCGGGCTCGATCTGGCCTTGCGGCATCGGTTGTGGGTGGTGGGTGTCGCGGCGTTGACCTTTGGTGCGACGGCCTGGCTCTACGTCGCCACACCCAAGGGCTTCTTCCCCGAAGAAGACATCGGCCAGATCCAGGCTTCGACCGAAGCCTCGGAAGACACTTCGTTCGAAGCGATGGTGCCTTTGCAGGACCGCGCAGCCGCCATCGTGCGGGCCGACCCGAACGTGCTGACCGTGGCCTCGTTCAACGGCGGTGGCAACAACGCGCTGAACACCGGCCGCATGTTCATCAACCTGAAACCGCGCGCCGAACGCCTGCCGATGAAGCAGGTGGTCGAGGGCCTGCGCCGCAAGCTGCGCGATGTGGCTGGCATCACCGTGTTCCTGCGCCCGATCCAGAACCTGCAACTCGGCGGGCGCCAGAGCAAGGCGCAGTACCAGTACATCCTGCAAAGCGTGAAGGCCGACGAGTTGGGCGACTGGGCTTCGAAGCTGCAAGAAAAGATGCGCATCGACCCGCTGTTCCGCGACGTGACGAGCGATTCGCAACTGCGCGGCCTGCAAGCCTCCCTGCGCATCGACCGCGACCGCGCGAACACGATGGGTGTGGCGATCGATTCGGTGCGCAACGCGCTCTACAGCGCTTTCGGCGAGCGCCAGGTCTCGACCATCTACACGGCGGCCGACAGCTACCAGGTCATCATGGAGCTGGCCCCCGAAGCCAAACGCGACGAGAGTGCGTTCAACAACGTCTTCATCCGCGCCAACACCGGCGCACTGGTGCCGCTGTCGAGCTTCGCGACGGTGGAGCGCACGGTGGGGCCGACCTCGATCAACCACGCCGGGCAGTTGCAGGCGGTCACCGTGTCGTTCAACCTGGCACCCGGTGCGGCGCTCGGTGACGCGACCGCGAAGATCGACAAGCTGCGTGAAGAAGTCGGCCTGCCATCTTCGATCATCACGAGTTATGGCGGCGATGCGGCGGTGTTCAAGAATTCGCAGAGCAGCCAGGCCATCCTCATCATCTCGGCCCTGCTGGTGATCTACGTGTTGCTCGGCGTGCTGTACGAGAGCTACATCCACCCGATCACCATCCTCGCCGGCTTGCCGTCGGCGGCGGTGGGAGCGCTGTTGATGCTGAAGATCTTCAACCTCGACCTGACGCTGATTGCCACCATCGGCATCCTGCTGCTGATCGGCATCGTCAAGAAGAACGCGATCATGATGATCGATTTTGCGCTCGACGCGCAGCGCCACCGCGGCATGACGGCCGAGGCGGCCATCCGCGAGGCCTGCGTGCTGCGCTTCCGGCCGATCATGATGACGACGCTGGCCGCGTTGATGGGTGCTTTGCCCATCGCGCTGGGCTTGGGGGCCGGGGCGGAGTTGCGCCAGCCGCTCGGCCTCGCGGTGGTCGGCGGGCTGATCTTCTCGCAGGCGATCACGCTCTTCATCACGCCGGTGATCTACCTCTACCTCGACCGCTTCAGCGGCAAGGGGCCGGTGACGACGCCCGAGGGCGCCGTTGCGATTCCCTGATCGTGGTTCAGTGAAGGCGTGAGTCGGGCGGTGCGCCCGTCATCACGCTGAAGACCGGCTCGCCCACGCTGGCGGCCTCGGTCTCCTGTTCGGTTGCCTCACGCACGCCCATCACCTTCAGGGCCAGGCGCAGCGCGATGCCGGCCAGCGGGTGGTTGCCGTCGAGCACCACGTGGGCCGGGAAGAGTTCGGTGATCGAATACACCGCGTCGGCCGGCATGCCTTGTGTGACGGCGCCGGGCGGCATGCCGTCGAACTGCATGCCGACTTCGAGGGGCTCGCCGAGCGCCGCGCGTTCCTCGTGAAAAACGAGGTCGGCGTTGTAGTCGCCGAAGGCGTGTTCGGGTTCCAGGTGCAGGTTCGCCTCGAAGCCGACCTCCTGGTCGAGCAGGGCTTCCTCGACCTTTTCGAGCAGATCGTCACCGCCGTAGAAAAACTCGGTCGGCTCGCTCAGTTCATCGATCAATTGGCCTTGGGCGTCTTCGAGTCGCCAGGTCAGGCTGACGACGCAGGGTGCAGTGATGTTCATGCGGAAATGATCGCACACGCGAGAATGTCGACATGGATGTGAACCTTGCATTGCCCTTGCTCGGCGGCCTCTCGCCGCAGACCTTCATGCGCCGCCATTGGCAGAAGAAGCCCTTGCTGATCCGCCAGGCGGTGCCGGGTGTGCTGCCGGTGGTGAGCCGCGCCCAACTGTTCGAACTGGCCGCGCGAGGGGACGTGGAGTCGCGCCTCGTCGTGCGCGATGCGGGTCATTGGTCGCTGCGCTCGGGTCCACTGCCGCGGCGCGCCCTGCCGGCCCTCAAGCAGAAGGGCTGGACGCTGCTGGTGCAGGGGCTCGATCTGCATGTCGCAGCGGCGCATGAACTGCTGACGCGCTTTCGCTTCGTGCCCGATGCGCGGCTCGACGACGTGATGGTGTCGTATGCGAGTGACGGCGGCGGTGTCGGCCCGCATGTCGATTCCTACGATGTCTTTCTGCTTCAGGTGCAGGGCCACCGCCGTTGGCGCATCGGCCGCAACGTGGCGCCGGAGCTGGACCCGCATGCACCCTTGAAAGTGCTCAAGCGCTTCGTGCCCGAGCACGAGTGGTTGCTCGAACCCGGCGACATGCTCTACCTGCCGCCGCAATGGGCGCACGATGGGGTGGCCGAAGGCGAGTGCATGACCTGCTCGATCGGCTTCCAGGCGCCGCGCCGCGAAGACCTGGCGCAGCAGGTGTTGCAACGAATGCTCGATGCGCATGAGCGCAGCGATGTCGACCCGATGTACCGCGACGCCGGCGCGCCGGCCACCGCGGAGCCCGCGTGCATTCCGCCCGCCGTGGCTTCCTTCGCGGCCGATGCCATTCAGCGTTGCCTGGCCGACCCGCAACTGCTGGCCTGTGCGCTTGGCGAGGTGCTGAGCGAACCCAAGCCGCGCGTCACGTTCGAGGGCAAGGAGCCGGCGCCTCATTCTGGTGGCGTGCGCCTGGACCGACGCACCAGAATGATGTATGACCACTGGCATGTGTTCATCAACGGTGAATCGTTTCGCGCAGCGGGGCGCGATGCGAGCTTGATGCGCAGCCTGGCCGATGCCCGCAGCCTGAGCCGCAAGCAACTGAAGATGCTGAGTGCCGATGCCCGCGACCTGGTGCAGCAATGGGCCGAGGCAGGCTGGCTGCACGACGACGGTGAGCCGACTTGAAGGAGTGACGATGAGCGAAGCCAAGTACACCCTGATCACCTCACGCAGCGAGTTCCACGCTGTTCTGCACGAAGCGCTGGCCGAGATCGCCGCCGTCGGCTGCCGCGAGGTTTTCATGAGCGACGGCGACTTCAGCGACTGGCCACTCAGCGACGCCGCGGTCATCGCCAGCCTCACACAATGGGCGCGCAGCCACCGGCGCCTGACGCTGCTGGCGCAGCAGTTCGACGACCTCGCGCGGCGCCACGGCCGCTGGGTCGAGTGGCGGCGCCAGTGGTCGCATCTGGTCGAGTGCCGCACCAACACGGAGCTCGAAGCCGCCAAACTACCGACGCTGCTGCTGGCGCCGGGCGTGCTGGTGCTTCGGCTGGTCGACCCGGTGCGCTACCGCGGCAGCCTGTCGCACGACGCGGCCGATTTGGTGCAAGGCCGCGAGGCGCTTGATGCAGTTTTGCAACGTTCCGAAGAGACGTTTCCCGTGACAACCCTTGGTCTCTAGGGATGTTCCCTAATTTGGCTATAATCGAGGGCTAGGTAGTGAAGTGGCGTGCATTAGTTGCACAGGTCATTCACGCCTGTGTGCGATGGGGCTCTGCGCGATCGGAGGTCCCACAATTACCACTAATTGTTTGACTCTTTGATTGAGGACACAAGTAATGAACAAGACTCTCCTGCTGGCTTCCCTGGTTGCCGCTGTTGCTCTCTCCGCTTGCGGCAAGAAGGCTGAAGAAGTGGTTGCTCCGGTGGCTGCTGCTGCCTCTGAAGCCGCTGCGCCGATGGCTGCAGCCGCCTCTGCCGCGACCGCTGCCGTGACTGACGCTGCTGCCTCTGCCGCGACTGGCGCTGCTGCTGCCGTGGCCGACGCTGCCAGCGGTGCTGCTGCCGCTGCTGTCGATGCTGCCAAGGAAGCCGTCAAGAAGTGATCGGCGACCGGCTCGCGCCGGTTTCCCCGATGCGCAAAAAGGCCACCTTCGGGTGGCTTTTTGTCGTCCGTCTCGTCTTTTTGTCAATCGACGTCAAACCAGGGCGTGCCGGTTTGCGGGTGTGCCACGGCGATGTCGGCTGCGTTGCAGCCACTGGCTAGGGCGAGCGCCTGACGCGCCAGTTCGGGCCTGTTGTTGTACTCGCTGAGGTGCGCCGCGACGAGGCGGTTCAGGCCGGTGTGCAGGCAGTTAGACAGGATCTCCGCCGCCGTGTCATTGGCCAGGTGGCCGAGCCGCCCACCGACACGCGCCTTCAACGACGCGGGGTAGTGCGAGTTGGCCAGCATCGCGCGGTCGTGGTTGCATTCCAGCAGCAGCGCCTCGCAACCTTGCAGCTGGGCCAGCAGGTGCGGCGTGGCCGAGCCGGCGTCGGTCAGCACACCCAGTGAACGCGCGCCGTCGCTGCAGCGCAGTTGCAGTGGTTCTGCGGCGTCGTGCGGCACGGTGTAGGGCAACAGGCTCAGGTCGCCCACTGCGATCGCCTGCCCGTCGCGTGCGAACTGCAAGAGTGTGTCGTCGAGTGCCGGTTCGCCGATGGCGCGCCAGGTGCCGCGGCTCATCCACAAGGGAATGCGATGGCGGCGTGCCAGCGCCACTGCGCAGCCGATGTGGTCACCGTGTTCGTGGGTGACGAATACCGCCTCGAGGTCGGTGGCCGACAGGCCCGCGCGGGCGAGCCGCGCTTCGAGTTCGCGCAGAGAGAAACCGGCGTCGATCAACACGCGGCTGCGGGTCGTGCCGCTGTGTGATTCGACAACCGTCGCGTTGCCGCTGCTGCCGCTGCCGAGGCTGCAAAAGCGCATCAGCGCGGCCGGCAGATCACGCCGGAACGACTCACTTCAGGTCTTCGACCAGCAGGGCCACGATGCGGCGCCCTGCATCACCACTTTCGGGCGCACCTTGCGATGTCAGCACGGACACGGTGCTGGCAGCGCCGTCGCCCTTCACGGCAACACGGTAGCGCACCGGCCCGGTGGCCGCGGCGTTGTCGCCGCCGAACAGCTTGGAGAAGAAGCCCGGCTCTTCCTTGCCTGCTTGTGCCGGGTCGACGTAGCGCACGAAGTACAGGCCCTGGGCGCGGTCGCGGTCTTCGACCGTGAAGCCGCTGCGGTCCAGTGCCAGGCCGACACGGCGCCAGGCGCGCTCGAAGTTGTCGTCGACCTGAAGCGTGGAGGCGGGCAGGCCGTTGACCACACGCGCACGCGGCTGAGGCAGGGCGGCCGCCGTGGCCGTGGCGACTGCGGCCTTGGCCTGCTCCGGTTTCACGGGCGCGAGCCGCACCATGATGCGCGACAGGAACTCGGCTTCGAGCTCCGGGTCGGTCGGGCGCGGCTGCCAGATGGTGCTTTCCTTCTGCGCGTTGGCAAACACCTCGGTGAGGCCACGGTGGGTGACGTAGATCTCGCTGCCGTTACTCGCGGTGCGCTCGACACGCGTGCGGAACTTGTCGCGCTCACCGGTCGAATACAGGCTGTCGAAAATCTTGCCGAGCGTGTTGCGGATGATGTCGTTGGGCAGCTTCGCGCGGTTCTCGACCCACTCGGTTTCCATCACGCCCGCGGCCGGGTCGTCGGTCGTCAGCACGATGCTGCGTTCTTTCCAGAACGCCTCCAACTGCGGCCACACCTGCTCGGGCGACAGGGGCAGACTCAGCCAGCGCTGTGTGCCCTGGCGCTCGATGCGAACGTCGCCGAGGGCCATGGGCGCCACCGCGGACGAGGTCGATGCAGCAGGCGTTGCGGTAGGGCTGCTCGCACCGGCCTGGAAGCTCGCTGCGCTGACCGCGCCGCCATCGATCTGGTAGCGCGAATCGCGTGCGATCTGGGTCAGGTCGGGCGGCACTTCGAGTCCGCCGGACTTGGAGGCCGCGGCCGTGCCGCGGTAGTCGACCTTGTCGCCCGCCGCGAAACCTTCGATGGTCGAGCAGGCACTCAAGGCCAGCAGCGCAGTGAGGCTGGCGGCGAGCAGGGCTACGGGACGGGGGGTTTCGATCACAGGGTGCATCTCCAATGGAATACGGTGTCGCCGGCGTCGGTGCCGGGGTCGGCACGCCGGGCGAGGGGCGCGTGTCGTTGCTTCAGGCCGGGCGTGGGTCGGACCACGCCATCGAACGCGCCGGCACGCTCACGACAGGCCGGCCTGTTGCAGCGCCTGCGCCACCAGCGCCTGGCCGGCGGTTGTCAAAGGGGTGATGGGCAGGCGCAGCGCTGCGCCACAGAGGCCCAATTTCGCCATCGCCCACTTGGTCGGCGCCGGGCTCGATTCGACGAACAGGTGCTTGTGCAGGGCCAGCAGTTTCAGGTGGATGGCGGTCGCTTCGCGCACCTGCCCGGCCAGCGCCGCGCGACACAGTTCGTGCATCGCCCGCGGCGCCACGTTGGCCGTCACGCTCACGTTGCCGTGGCCGCCGAGCAGCATCAGCGCGATGGCCGTCGAATCATCGCCCGAGTAGATCGCGAAGCCCTTCGGCGCCTGCTTGATGAGCCAGCAGGCACGTTCGATGTCGCCCGTCGCTTCCTTGATGCCGATGATGCCGGGCACCTGCGCCAGGCGCAGCGTGGTCTCGGGCTGCATGTCCGCAACGGTGCGGCCGGGCACGTTGTAAAGCACCATCGGCACGTCCACCGCTTCGGCGATGGCGCGGAAGTGCTGGTAGATGCCTTCCTGCGAGGGTTTGTTGTAGTAGGGAACGACCGACAACGTGCAGTCGGCGCCGACCTTCTTCGCGTAGCGCGAGAGCTCGATCGCCTCGGCGGTCGAATTGCCACCGGTGCCGGCCATGATCGGCACGCGGCCCGCCGCATGCTGCACGCTCACGCGGATGATTTCGCAATGCTCTTCGACCGACACGGTCGGCGACTCGCCGGTGGTGCCGACCACGCCGATGCAATCGGTGCCTTCGGCCACGTGCCAGTCGATCAGGCGGCGCAGCGCGTCGAAGTCGACGCTGCCGTCTTCCTGCATCGGCGTGACGAGCGCCACGATGCTGCCAACAATGGGTTTCATTCTCGAGTTCCTCAGAATGCGCCGATTTTACCCGGCGCGCGGGGTGCCTAAAGCGGGTAGCGCTGCGGCGGTGCCAACGCGTCGGCCGGGGCCTCACGCACGGCCACGATGCGCTGCACGAAGCGCGCAGGCCCGTCGAGGAAGCCGTCTTCGTAGGCCACCACGCGCAGACCCGCCGTGGCACTCAGAAGTTCACCGGCTTGCAAGAGAAACAAAGGGTTCGAGGGCTTGCCGACACTGGCATTGCCGGCGCTGAAGGTTTCGTAGATCAGGACACCGCCGTCGGCGAGGCTGGCGATCAACGTGGGCAGCACTTCGCGCCAGAGGTAGTTCGTGACGATCACCGCGTCGAAGCGCCGCCCCGGCAGCGGCCAGGGAGCAGCTTCGATGTCGGCGACGCAGATTTGTGCAACGGCATCGAGCCCGGCGAGTGCCGCCGCATCGCTGTCGACGCCGGTGACGCGGCAGCCTCGCGCAGCGAACCAGCGCACGTGGCGGCCCGAGCCGCAGGCGACATCGAGCAGGTTCGCACCGGCCGGCACCAGGTGCGACCAGCGCTGCACCCAGTCCGAAGGGGCCAGGCCGGCGTGTGCGCCGGCGCCGCTTGTTGTGCTCATCTCAGAAGCAGTTCCACAGTTGATTCGCCATTGTCATCGCCAGATCAGGCCGCAGATAGCTCGCGAACACCAGCAGCAGCGCGACCGTCGCCACGCTCCATGCGATGGCGCGTCGCTGCTTCACGCGATGGCCACCGCGGCGGTGGGCCGCAGGATGGCCCGCTCGCGCACCGGCAGGTTGATCAGCGCACCGAACACACCCAACGCCACAGCGATCCACCACACCACGTCGTAGCTGCCCGTCATGTCGTACAGGCGCCCGCCCAGCCAGGCGCCGAGGAAGCTGCCGACCTGGTGCGACAGGAACACGAAGCCGCCGAGCATCGACAGGTACTGCACGCCGAAGATCTGCGCCACCACGGCGTTCGTCGGCGGCACGGTCGAGAGCCACAACACGCCCATCACCGACGAGAACACGTAGACGCTCATCGGCGTGAGCGGTACGTTCAGGAAGATCACGATGGCCACCGAGCGCAGTGCGTAGATGGCCGAGAGGATGTACTTCTTCGGCATGCGCTGCCCGAGTGTGCCGGCCGCATAGGTGCCGATCACGTTGAACAGGCCGATCAGGGCCAACGCCGTGGTCGCCACGTTGGGCGTGAGGCCGTGGTCCTTCAGGTAACTCGGCATGTGCACGCCGATGAAGACCACCTGGAAGCCGCAGACGAAGTAACCCGCCATCAACAACTGGAAGCTGCGGTAGCCGAGCGCTTCACGCAGTGCCGCGCCGATGCTCTGGTGCACGCCGCTGCCTCGGGTGTAGGCGGGCTCCTTCAGCCCGGTGGACAGCGGAATGATCGCGAGCGCCAGGCAGCCCAGCATGAACAGCGCCGACTGCCAGCCGAAGCTGCCGATCATCCAGTTCTCCACCGGCACCATCAGGAACTGGCCGAAGGAGCCCGCCGCCGCGGCCACGCCCATCGCCCAGCTGCGCTTGTCGGCCGCCACGTTGCGGCCGATCACGCCGTAGACGATGGCGTAGGTGGTGCCCGATTGCGCCATGCCGAGCATGAAGCCGGCGCTGCCCATGAAGGCCAGGCCCGTGGTCGACAAACCCATCAGCACCAGGCCACCGGCGTAGAGCAGGCTGCCGACGATCAGCACCCGCACCGCGCCGAAGCGGTCGGCGATGGCGCCTGCGAATGGCCCGGCCACGCCCCAGGCCAGGTTCTGGATCGCGATCGCGAGGGCGAAGGTTTCGCGCGTCCAGCCGCGGTCCATCGTGATCGGCTGCAGGAACAGGCCGAAGCCGTGGCGGATGCCCATCGACAGCGTGACGATGGCGGCGCCGCAGGCCAGTACTTGACCGATGGAAAGCGGTTTGGAAGGGGCGGAGGCAGTCATGCGCACGGAGCTCGGCAGGTCAGGGGCGCGAGCGTAACCGCATCGAGCCCGCGGCGTTGCGGGCCGCGCCGACGGCCCGCGTCGCGATGGGCCGTCAAACCACGAACCTACAATCCGCCGCCATGGCGACCCAACCCTCCAAATCTTCCTACGGCGAAGCGTCGATCCGCGTACTCAAGGGCCTGGAGCCCGTCAAGCAGCGGCCCGGCATGTACACGCGCACCGACAACCCCCTGCACGTGATCCAGGAAGTGATCGACAACGCCGCCGACGAAGCCCTCGCCGGCCACGGCAAGCGCATCGACGTGTGCCTGCACGCCGACGGCTCGGTGAGCGTGCAGGACGACGGCCGCGGCATCCCGATCGGCCTGCACCCCGAAGAGCAGGTGCCGGTGATCGAGATCGTCTACACGCGCCTGCATGCGGGCGGCAAGTTCGACAAGGGCTCGGGTGGCGCCTACAGCTTCTCCGGCGGCCTGCACGGCGTGGGCGTGAGCGTGACGAACGCGCTGGCCAAGCGCCTGGCAGTGACGGTGTGGCGCGAGGGGCAGGTGGCGAATATTGCCTTCTCCGGAGGCGATGTGATCGAGCCACTGGCCTTGCGCAAGGCGGCCGCGGGCGACCGCAAGCAGGGCACCACGGTGCGCGCCTGGCCCGACGCGAAATACTTCGAATCGGCCGAGCTGCCCAAGGCCGAACTGACCCACCTGCTGCGCAGCAAGGCGGTGCTGATGCCCGGCGTGACGGTGACGCTGACGATCGAGAAGACAGCCGAGGCCACGAGCTGGCTCTACAAGGGCGGCCTGCGCGACTACCTGATGCAGACGCTCAACGCCGACCCGGTGATCCCGCTCTTCGAAGGCGAGCACTACGCCGATGGCAGCGAGAGCGAGAACGTCGCCGAAGGCGAGGGCGCCGCCTGGTGCGTGGCCTTCACCGAAGACGGCGCGCCGGTGCGCGAAAGTTACGTGAACCTGATTCCGACGGTCGCCGGTGGCACCCACGACTCGGGTTTGAAGGACGGCCTCTTTGGCGCCATCAAGGGTTTCATCGACCTGCACAGCCTCTTGCCCAAAGGCGTGAAGCTGATGCCCGAAGACGTGTACTCGCGCGCCAGCTTCGTGCTCTCGGCCAAGGTGCTCGATCCGCAGTTCCAGGGCCAGATCAAGGAGCGCCTGAACAGCCGCGACGCGCTGCGCCTGGTGTCGAGTTGCGTCAAGCCTGCCCTCGAACTGTGGTTGAGCCAGCACGTGGACCATGGCAAGAAGCTCGCCGAACTGGTGATCCGCCAGGCGCAGACGCGCCAGCGTGCGAGCCAGAAAGTGGAGAAGCGCAAAGGCTCGGGCGTGGCCGTGCTGCCCGGCAAACTCACCGATTGCGAGAGCCGCGACCTGAACCTCAACGAGATCTTTCTAGTCGAAGGCGATTCGGCCGGCGGCAGCGCCAAGATGGGCCGCAACAAGGAGACGCAAGCCATCCTGCCGCTGCGCGGCAAGGTGCTCAATTCATGGGAGGTCGAGCGCGATCGCCTGTTCGCGAACAACGAGATCCACGACATCTCGGTGGCGATCGGCGTCGACCCGCATGGGCCGGCCGATGAGCCGGATCTGACCGGTCTGCGCTACGGCAAGATCTGCATCCTGAGCGATGCGGATGTGGATGGCTCGCACATCCAGGTGCTGCTCCTCACACTGTTCTTCCGGCATTTCCCGCGGCTCATCGAGCGCGGCAACATCTACATCGCCAAACCACCACTGTTTCGTGTCGACGCGCCAGCGCGAGGCAAGAAGCCGGCCGCGAAGATCTACGCGCTCGACGACGGCGAACTCGCCGCCACGCTCGACAAGCTGCGCAAGGAAGGCGCGCGCGAGAACAGCTGGAGCATCAGCCGCTTCAAGGGCCTGGGCGAGATGAACGCCGAGCAGCTGTGGGACACGACGCTGAACCCCGACACACGCCGCCTGCTGCGAATCGAGTTCGGCGCGCTCGGCCTCGCGGCCACGATCGAGGCCGTCGGCAAGTTGATGGGCAAGGGCGAGGCCCAGGCGCGGCGTGATCTGATGGAGCTGCGCGGCGACGAGGTCGAGATCGATGTCTAGCCCGGCATCCGGCGTCCTGCCGACCCGCCTGCGCCCGACGATGCTCTCCGACCTGGAGTTCGTGATCTCGGTCGAGCAGGACGAACGCAACCGCCCTTTCATCACGCCCTGGGACCGCACCCAGCACGAAGGCGCCGTGCGCTTCCCGGACTTCCGCCACTTCATCATCGAAGCCGGCAGCGCCTACCCGTCGGTCGGCTTTGCGATCCTGCAAGGCTGCCGCAACCCGCACAAATCGATCGAGCTCAAGCGCATCGTGCTGCAACCCGAGGCACAGGGGCGCGGCATCGGCAGTGCCTGCATCCGCTGGCTTGCGCAGATGGCCTTCCGCGATCTCGGCGCGCACCGTTTCTGGCTCGACGTGAAGGCGCGCAACACACGCGCGCAGGCCTTGTACCAGCGCGAAGGTTTCATCGAAGAAGGGCGCCTGCGCGAGAGCGTGCGCGCCGACGACGGCTACGACGCGCTGATCGTGATGAGCATGCTGGACCGTGAACACGCGGCGCGGCGCGATGCCACCGCCTGACACACCAGATTCCGACAATCACTTTCCATGACCGACCTGTTCACTCCCGATCCCGCCGACACCACTGCGCTCGCCGAGTACGCCGAGCGCGCCTACCTCGAATACGCGCTCAGCGTCGTGAAGGGCCGCGCGCTGCCCGATGTGTGCGACGGCCAGAAGCCGGTGCAGCGCCGCATCCTCTACGCGATGGAGCGCATGGGGCTGGCCTTCACGACCGCCAGCGGCCCGAAGCCGGTCAAGAGCGCACGTGTCGTCGGCGACGTGCTCGGCCGCTTCCACCCGCACAGCGACCAGGCTGCGTATGACGCCCTGGTGCGCATGGCGCAGGATTTTTCGCAGCGCTACCCGCTGATCGACGGCCAGGGCAACTTCGGCTCGCGCGATGGTGACGGTGCGGCGGCGATGCGCTACACCGAAGCGCGCCTCGCGCCGATCTCGCGCCTGCTGCTCGACGAGATCGACGAAGGCACGGTCGATTTCATCCCGAACTACGACGGCTCGACGCAGGAACCGCGCTTGCTGCCGGCGCGTTTGCCCTTCGTGCTGCTGAACGGCGCGAGCGGCATCGCGGTGGGCCTCGCCACCGAGGTGCCGAGCCACAACCTGCGCGAGATCGCGGCGGCTGCGGTGGCGCTGATCCGCGACCCGAAGCTCAGCGACGACGATTTCGCCGCCCTGATTCCGGGGCCGGACTTTCCGGGCGGAGGCCAGATCATCAGCAGCGCCGAAGACATCCGCAGCGCGTATGCATCCGGCCGCGGCAGCCTGAAACTGCGGGCACGCTGGAAGATCGAAGACCTGGCGCGCGGGCAGTGGAACCTCGTCGTCACCGAGCTGCCGCCAGGCACCAGCACGCAGAAGGTGCTGGAAGAAATCGAGGAGCTGACGAACCCGAAGGTGAAGGCCGGCAAGAAGTCGCTCTCGCCCGAGCAGCAGCAGCAGAAGGCCACGCTGCTGGCGGTTCTGGACGCGGTGCGCGACGAGTCCAGCAAGGACGCGCCGGTGCGCTTGGTGTTCGAGCCGAAGACCCGCACGGTGGAGCAGCAGGAGCTCATCACCACGCTGCTCGCGCACACCAGCCTGGAGAGTTCGACGCCGATCAACCTGACGATGGTGGGTGCCGACGGGCGACCCACGCAAAAGAGCCTGCGCCAGATACTGACCGAGTGGATCGAGTTCCGCATGCGCACGGTGCAGCGGCGCACGCAGTTCCGCTTGACGAAGGTGTTGGAGCGCATCCACATCCTCGAAGGCCGGCAGCTCGTGCTGCTCAACATTGACGAGGTGATCCGCATCATCCGCGGCGCCGACGAGCCGAAGGCGGCGCTGATCGAACGCTTCCGCCTGAGCGATCGCCAGGCCGACGACATCCTCGACATCCGCCTGCGCCAGCTCGCGCGGCTGGAAGCGATCAAGATCGAACAGGAGCTGAAAGAGCTGCGTGGCGAGCAGGCCAAGTTGGAGGACATCCTCGCCAATCCGGCCTCGCTCAAGCGCACCGTGGTGAGGGAAATCGAGGCCGATGCGAAGACGCATGGTGACGAACGCCGCACCCTGATCCAGGCCGAGAAGAAGGCCGTCGCCGAGATCAAGCTGATCGACGAACCGGTCACCGTGGTCGTCAGCCTGAAAGGCTGGGTGCGCGCGCTGAAGGGCCACGAGGTCGGTGCGACCACGCTCGCCTTCAAGGCCGGCGATGGGCTCTACGGCACCTTCACCAGCCGCTCCGTCGACACCCTGCTGGTGTTCGGCAGCAATGGGCGTGTGTACTCGACGGCGGTCGGCCTGCTGCCCGGCGGGCGCGGCGACGGGCAGCCGATCACGTCGTTGATCGATCTGGAAACCGGCACCCAGCCGGCGCACTATTTCGCCGGCTCGGCCGCGCAATTGCTGCTGCTGGCCAACACCGGCGGCTTCGGCCTGATGGCGCTGGCGGGCGACCTCGTGAGCCGGCAGCGCGGCGGCAAATCCTTCCTGACGCTCGAAGCCGGCGAGCACCTGCTGCCGCCGGTCGCGGTGGCAGAGGCGCACACGCGGGTGGCGGTCTTGTCGCTCAGTGGCCGCTTGCTGGTGTTCCCGCGTGACGAAGTCAAGCGCCAGCCCGGTGGCGGGCGTGGCTTGACGCTGATGGACGTCGATGCGAAGGACCCGATGCTGTCGGTGGCGAGCTGTGCGCAGACCCTGGTGGTTCAGGGTCTCGGGCGCGGCGACAAGCCGAAGGCCGAGTCACTGGGCGCCGCTGCGCTGGCCGCTCACGAAGGGCGCCGCGCCCGCAAGGGTCATCGCATCGAGGGGTTCAAGAAAGTCTTGCGGCTCGGCGCTTGACGGTTATCGATCAGCCGTCATCGGTTCGAACGTGTGAGCAGCATCACGGCTGCCACCGCAAACAGCACGAACAGCGCCAGACTCCAGAAGGTGTACGGCACACCGAGCAGATCGACCGCGGCATCCGCGCAACTCGCACGTGGCGAGAACACGTCGGGCAGCAGGGTGTCGAGCTTGAAGGCAACAAGGATGCGGTCGGCCAGCGTCAGGTTGCAGGACTCCGATTTCGAGGCCACGAAGTGCAGCCACAACGCCGCAGCCACACCGCTGAGCGAGAGCGTCAGCACGAGCAGCGCTGCGACGATGCGGCCTGGGGCAGCGCGCCACACGAGGCCGAGGCCGCAGGCGAGCGCGATCACGACGAATATGAGCCGTTGCAGCACGCACCACGGGCACGGCTCCATGCCGAACACATGCTGCGAGACGAGCGCCGCCGCGAGCGCGGCGATGCTGAGAAGCGCCACCGCGCCGAGCAGCGCATTCGGGCGCTGCGTGAAGGAAGCGCCCATCCTCAGGCCACCTGTGCGATCAGCTCGATCTCGACGCAGGCGCCCAGCGGGATCTGCGCCACGCCGAAGGCACTGCGCGCATGTGCGCCCTTGTCGCCGAACACTTCGGCCAGCAACTCCGAGCAGCCGTTCGTCACGAGGTGCTGTTCGGTGTAGTCGGGCGTGCTGTTGACGAGGCTCATCACCTTGACGATGCGCTCCACCTTGTCGAGGTCGCCGACCGCCGCCTGCAGCGTGCCCAGCAGGTCGATGGCGATGGCGCGTGCGGCGGCCTTGCTGGTGGCGGTGTCGGTGTCGCGGCCGAGCTGGCCAACCCAGGGCTTGCCGTCGCGCTTGGCGATGTGGCCCGAGATGAAGACGAGGTTGCCGGTGCGCACGAAGGGCACGTAGGCGGCTGCGGGAATCGCGACCGGGGGCAGTGTGATGCCGAGGGAGCGGAGGCGGTCGTTGACGGAGCCGGAAGAGGAAGCCATGGGTTACTCGGGGTCGCGAAGGAAGGGGCAAATCCTACACTGCGACGATGGGAGGACATGGCACGGGATGGCGCCTGGGCGGCCTGGCGCTGGCCTGGCTCGCCGGGGTTGCGCTGCACTTGCAGGAACGCAGCTTGTGGCCGGGGCAGGTGACTGTCGCGGCCATCGCGCTCGGCGTGGTCGGCGTGACGATGGCCTGGCGTTGGCGCCGCGTTTTTGTCGCCGGCCTGGTCGGCGCGGCATTGCTCGGTGCGGGTGCCTCCGAATGGCGCGCCTCGCTGCGCCTGACCGATGCGCTCGCGCCGGCCCTCGAAGGCCGCGACATCGTGGTCGAAGGCCTCGTCGCGAGCCTGCCCCAGCGCAGTTCGTCGGGGCTGCGTTTTCGTTTCGATGTCGAGACCGCCAGGCTCGATGAGCAGCCGGTTCGCGTGCCCGAGCACCTCGCGCTCGGTTGGTACAAGGGCTGGCATGAAGACGCCGTGTTGTCGCAGCCGCAGAGCGAGCTGCGCGCCGGCCAGCGCTGGCGGTTCACGCTGCGCCTGCGCCAGCCGCACGGCAACCTCAACCCGCATGGCTTCGACTACGAATTGCAGCTCTTCGAACAGGGCCTGCGCGCCACCGGTTATGTGCGTGAAGGCTCGGCGGCCCTGCTGGCCGAGGGGGCGGGGCACCCGATCGAGCGGCTGCGCCAGTGGGTGCGTGATGCGATCGAGGCGCGCATTGCCGACCGCCGCGCTGCCGGTGTGCTGGCCGGGCTGGCGGTGGGCGATCAGGGGGCGATCGAACGCGAGGACTGGGACCTGTTCCGCAACACGGGGACAGCGCACCTCGTGTCGATCAGCGGCTTGCACATCACGATGTTCGCGTGGCTTGCCGGACTGGGGGTGGCCGCGCTCTGGCGGCGCAGTGCGCGCCTGACGCTCTGGCTGCCGGTCACCCTGGCCGCGCGTTGGGGCGGGTTCACGGCCGCCTTCGCCTACGCCTTGTTTTCGGGCTGGGGTGTGCCCTCGCAGCGCACCGTGTGGATGCTCGCCACCGTCACGCTCTTGCAGGCCTCGGGGCTGCAGTGGCCCTGGACGCTGGTGCTGCTGGCCGCGGCCGTCGTGGTGACCGCGCTCGACCCGTGGGCGTTGTTGCAGGCCGGCTTCTGGCTGTCGTTCGCGGCGGTCGGGCTGCTGATGATCTCGGCGCCGGCACAGGCTCTGCACATGGCGCCGAACCCGGCGGTCCAGAGTCGCTGGCCCTTGCGGCTGTGGGCCACGCTGCGCGACGGGCTGCGCACCCAGGCCGTCGCCACGCTCGGGCTCGCGCCGCTGACCCTGGTGTTCTTTCAACAGCTCTCGCTGGTCGGCTTTGCAGCCAACCTCGTCGCCATCCCGCTGATCACACTGGTCATCACGCCGCTGGCCTTGCTGGGCGCGATATGGGCGCCGCTCTGGTCGCTCGGCGCGTGGGTGGTGGTGCAACTGAGCATCGGCCTTGCGTGGCTGGCCGCGCTGCCGGGCGCGGTGTGGGTGGTGCCGGTCGCACCGGTCTGGGCGCAGCTCGCCGGGCTCCTTGCGGCGGCGCTCTTGCTGCTGCCCTTGCCGTGGCGGCTGCGCGCGCTGGCGCTGCCGCTCGCCTTGCCGCTGCTGCTGCCCACACGCGAGTTGCCTGCGCCCGGCAGCTTCGAACTCGTCGCGCTGGACGTGGGGCAGGGCACCGCGGTGCTCGTGCGCACACGCGAGCACCTGCTGGTCTACGACGCCGGCCCGCCGTATTCGCGCGACAGCGATGCCGGCCAGCGGGTGCTGCTGCCGGTGCTGCGAGCACGTGGGGAGACGCGCATCGACACGTTGCTGCTCAGCCACCGCGACATCGACCATGTGGGCGGCGCCCGCGCCGTGCTGGCCGCGCTACCGGTGGATGAACTGCTCAGCTCGCTCGAACCCGAGCACCCGCTGCTCGCCCTGTCGAAAGTACCGCGCCGCTGCGAAGCCGGCCAGTCCTGGGTCTGGGACGGCGTGCGCTTCGAGTTGCTGCGGCCGCCACCCCCCGACTACGAGCGTGCGATGAAGACGAATGCCATGTCTTGCGTACTGCGCGTCGCCGGCGCCACCGCGTCGGCCCTGCTCACGGGCGACATCGAACACGATCAGGAAGCCGCCCTGGTCGAGAGTCTCGGTGCCGCCTTGAAAAGCGACGTCCTGATCGTGCCGCATCACGGCAGCAAGACCTCGTCGACCCCCGCCTTCCTCGACGCGGTTCGCCCGAGCGTGGCGGTTTTCCAGGCCGGCTACCGCAACCGCTTCGGCCACCCGGCGCCCGAGGTGCTGGCACGCTATCGCGAGCGCGGCATCGCGGTCGTCGCGAGCCCCGCTTGCGGCGCCTGGACTGGCTCTTCCGTCGGCGCCTGGGCCTGCGAGCGCGAAAAGCAGCGCCGCTACTGGCATCATCGGGCCGTCGAATGAGCAGATGCGGGAGCCTGCGCCAGGCTTGCGAAGACGCCGATTGGCCTGGAATTTGCTACCTTGACCGCGAGGAGACGTGACGATGAGACCCAGCTTCGACGAGATGCAAGCCACCGCCCAGACTGTGCGTGAGCACTACAAGGGCTATGACGCCTGGCTGGCCAAACAGCCCAGTGACGTGATGCTGTCCCGCCGCGAAGAGGCGGAAATGATCTTCCGCCGTGTTGGCATCACCTTCGCCGTCTACGGCGCGAAGGACGAAGACGGCTCGGGCACCGAGCGCCTGATCCCCTTCGATCTGATCCCGCGCGTGATCCCGGCCCACGAATGGGCCGAGATGGAAAAGGGCCTGGCTCAACGCGTCGCCGCGCTGAACCGCTTCATCCACGACGTCTATCACGGGCAGGACATCATCAAGGCCGGCATCGTGCCTGCCGAGCAGATCTTCAAGAACGCCCAGTTCCGCCCCGAGATGATGGGCGTGGACGTGCCGGGCGGCGTGTACTCGCACATCTCGGGCATCGATATCGTGCGCGCCGCCAACCCCGATGGCAGCGGCAGTTACTACGTGCTCGAAGACAACCTGCGCGTGCCCAGCGGCGTGAGCTACATGCTCGAGAACCGCAAGATGATGATGCGGCTGTTCCCCGAGCTGTTCAGCCAGCACCGCGTGGAGCCGGTCGCGCATTACCCCGACATGCTGCTCGAAACCCTGCGCGCGGTGGCGCCGGCCTCGGTGAACGATCCGACGGTCGTGGTGCTGACACCGGGCATGTACAACAGCGCCTACTTCGAACATGCCTTTCTGGCCCAGCAGATGGGCATCGAACTGGTCGAGGGCAAGGATCTGTTCGTGAAGGACAAGTTCGTCTACATGCGCACCACCCAGGGCCCGAAGCGCGTGGACGTGATCTACCGCCGGGTCGACGACGACTTCCTCGACCCCGATGCCTTCCGCCCGCAATCGACGCTGGGCTGCAAGGGCCTGCTCGAAGCCTACCGCGCCGGCAACGTGACGCTGTCGAACGCCATCGGCACCGGCGTGGCCGACGACAAGTCGATCTACCCCTACGTGCCGAAGATGGTCGAGTTCTACCTCGGTGAAAAGCCGATCCTGAACAACGTGCCGACCTACTTGTGCCGCGAGGCCGACGACCTGAAATACGTGCTCGCCAACCTCGGCGAGCTGGTCGTGAAGGAAGTGCACGGCGCGGGCGGCTACGGCATGCTGGTCGGCCCGGCCTCCACCAAGGCCGAGATCGAGGATTTCCGCAAGGCCCTGCTCGCGAATCCCGAGGGCTACATCGCGCAGCCCACGCTGAGCCTGTCGACCTGCCCGACGTTTGTCGAAAGCGGCATCGCACCGCGCCACATCGACCTGCGGCCCTTCGTGCTGTCGGGCAAGACGGTGCAGATGGTGCCGGGCGGCCTCACCCGCGTGGCGCTGAAGGAAGGTTCGCTCGTCGTCAACTCGTCACAGGGTGGCGGTACCAAGGACACCTGGGTTCTCGAAGCCTGATCGCGGAATGAACAACAACCCCCACACTCACATTCGTTCGCTGCCCCCAGTGGGGGGCGCAGGCCCCTTTGGGGCGGCCCGGCAGGAGGCCTGAGATGCTTGCAAGAACCGCCGACCACCTCTACTGGATGGCCCGCTACATGGAGCGCGCCGAAAATACGGCGCGCATGCTGGACGTGAACTACCAGACCGCCCTGCTGCCGCAATCGGCCGACGCCGCCGAGAAGGGTTGGAAGGGCCTGCTCAGCATCAGCGAGCTGACTGCCGACTACGCCAAGCACCATGGCGAAGTCACCGCGCAACGTGTCATGGACTACATGGTCAGTGATGCGGCCAACCCGTCGAGCATCCGCAGCTGCCTGATGGCCGCACGCGAGAACGCCCGCGCCGTGCGCGGCACGCTGACCACCGAGGTGTGGGAAACGCAGAACCAGACCTGGCTCGAATTCCAGCGCATGGTCACCGACGGCGCATTTCTGAAGGACCCCGGTAATGCCTTCGAGTGGGTCAAGTTCCGCTCGCACCTCTCGCGCGGCGTGACGGTGGGCACGATGCTGCAGGACGATGCCTTCCACTTCCTGCGCATCGGCAGTTTCCTGGAGCGGGCCGACAACACCGCGCGTTTGCTCGATGTGAAGTTCCATGCGGTGGAGAGCGAGTTTCATGGCTTCGGGCAAAGCCAGAGCCAGAGCCAAAGCCAGGGCGATGCCGACGAGGGCGCTGAAACTGCCGAGGGCAAAGACATCGAGTTCGATTTCTATCACTGGTCCGCGATCCTGCGTTCGGTGTCCGGGTTCGAGGTCTATCGCAAGGTCTACCGCAATGTCATCCGCCCCGAGAAGGTGGCCGAGCTGCTGATCCTGCGCCCCGACATGCCGCGCTCGCTCGCCGCCTGTGTGCAGGAGGTGTTGTGGAACCTGCGCATGGTGTCCAATGAGCAGTCGCAGGAAACCTTGCGCAAGGCTGGGCGCTTGCGCGCCGATTTGCAGTACGGTCGCATCGATGAAATCCTGGCGACCGGGCTGCATGCCTACCTCACGCAGTTCCTGGAACGCGTAGGCACGCTGGGCGTCGGCATCAGCCGCGACTTCCTGGTTCCGGTCAAGGCCTGACCGGCCCAAATTTCCTCTACTGCATTCCGATCCGGAGCTTCCCGCATGTCCATCCACGTCGCGCTGAACCATGTGACGCATTACCGCTACGACCGGCCGATCAACCTCGGCCCGCAGGTCGTGCGGCTGCGCCCGGCGCCGCATTCGCGCACGCGCATCCTGAGTTATTCGATGCGTGTGGAGCCGGCAACGCACTTCATCAACTGGCAGCAGGATCCGCAGTCGAACTACCTGGCGCGCCTGGTGTTCCCGGACAAGACGACGAGCTTTCGCATCGAGATCGATCTGGTCGCCGAGATGTCGGTGCTGAACCCGTTCGACTTCTTCCTCGAACCCTCGGCCGACCACTTCCCGTTCAGCTACGACGAAGAACTCGCGAAGGAACTCGCGCCTTACCGCATCAAGCTGCCGGCCACGCCGGAAGTGGAAAAGTACGTCGCCAGCATCTCGCGCGAGAAGGTCCGCACGAACGACTTCCTGGTCGCGCTGAACCAGAAGATGCAGCGCGACATCGGCTATGTCGTGCGCATGGAGCCGGGTGTGCAGACGCCCGAAGAAACGCTGCTGCTTGCCAAGGGCTCGTGCCGCGACACCGGCTGGCTTCTCGTGCAGGTGCTGCGTCACCTGGGCCTGGCGGCGCGCTTCGTGTCGGGCTATTTGATCCAGCTCAAGAGCGACGTGAAATCGCTCGACGGACCGAGCGGCACCGAGGTCGACTTCACCGACCTGCATGCCTGGTGCGAGGTGTACCTGCCCGGTGCCGGCTGGATCGGCCTGGACCCGACCTCGGGCTTGTTCGCCGGTGAAGGCCACATCCCGCTGGCGTGTTCGCCCGAGCCTGGCTCGGCCGCGCCGGTGAGCGGCGCGATCGACGAATGCGAAACCGAATTCGAACATTCGATGTCGGTCACCCGCGTGTGGGAGGCACCGCGCGTGACGCTGCCTTACACCGAAGAACAGTGGAAGCGCATCGATGCGCTCGGCCACCAGGTCGATGAAGACCTGCGCAAGAACGACGTGCGCCTCACACAGGGCGGCGAGCCGACCTTCGTCTCGGTCGACGACCGTGAAGGCGCCGAGTGGAACACCGAGGCCATGGGCCCGACCAAGCGCCTGCTCAGTGCCGACCTGATGGACAAACTTCGCGCCAAGTACGGCGCGGGTGGCCTGCTGCACTACGGCCAGGGCAAGTGGTACCCGGGCGAGCAGTTGCCGCGCTGGTCCCTGAACCTGTTCTGGCGCAAGGACAAGGAGCCGATGTGGGCGCACCCGGAACTCTTCGCGAGCGAACACACCGATTACAAGGTCACCGAGGTCGAAGCGCGCAAGCTGCTGTTCGGCGTGGCCAAGCGCCTGGGCGTGGACCCGCAGTACGTGTTCCCGGCGCACGAAGACGTCTGGTACTACCTGTGGCGTGAACGCAAGCTGCCGAGTAACGTCGATCCCTTCGATGCCAAGCTGGCCGATCCGCTGGAGCGCGAGCGCCTGCGCAAGGTCTTCAGCCAGGGTCTCGACAAGGTCGTCGGCCATGTGTTCCCGATCTCGCGCAACCCGACCGGCTCACCACGCTGGCAGACCGGCCCGTGGTTCCTGCGCGCCGAGCGTTGTTACCTGGTCCCGGGCGATTCGGCGATGGGCTACCGGCTGCCGCTCGATTCGC
>JANYJL010000299.1 GCA_025361845.1 Rhizobacter sp. | reverse complement strand
CATGAAAAACGTCGCCATCTTCGGCGCTGGCCGCATCGGCCGCATCCACGCTTCCAACATTGCCGCGCTGCCCGGCGTGAAGCTCAAGTATGTGTGCGACCCGGTCGCGGTGGCCGCACAGGAGCTGGCCCAGAAGTACGGCGCCGACGTGACGACGATGGACGCCGTGTTCGCCGACAAGAGCGTCGATGCCGTCGCGATCTGCTCGTCCACCGACACGCACTCCGACTTCATCGGCCGCGCCGCGAAGGCCGGCAAGCACATCTTCTGCGAGAAGCCGGTCGACCTGTCGGTGCCGCGCGCCGTGGCCTGTGCCGAGACCGTGAAGGCCGCCGGTGTGGCCTGCATGATCGGCTTCCAGCGCCGCTTCGACCCGACCTTCAACGAGGCCGCCATCCGCATGGCCCAGGGCGAGATCGGCAACCCCGAGATGCTGATCATCACCAGCCGCGATCCGGGCGCGCCGCCGGCCGAGTACATCAAGGCCTCGGGCGGCATCTTCCGCGACATGCTGATCCACGACTTCGACGTGTTCCGCTGGATCCTGTGCAGCGATGGCGACGAAGCCGAGTGGCTCTCCGCCACCGGTTCGGTGCTGACCGACCCGGGCCTCGCAGGGCTCGACTTCGACAGCACCGCGGTGACGATCAGGACGAAGCAGGGGCGCCTGTGCCAGATCAACACCACGCGCCGCGCGGCCTACGGCTACGACCAGCGCTTCGAGGTGCTGGGCTCCAAAGGCATGCTCCAGTGCGGCAACCACACGCCGAGCGAAGTGGTGCAGTGGGATGCGAACGGCATCCGCGCCGACAAGCCCGAGGCCTTTTTCCTGCAACGTTATGCCGCCGCCTACAAGGCCGAGATGACGCACTTCTTCGAGTGCCTGCAATCGGGCGCGCCCTTCCGCACCACGGTGGCGGACGGCGTGGCCGCGCAGAAGCTGGCCGATGCGGCGACTGAAAGCGCGAAGAGAGGCATGCCGATCAGCCTCTGATTTCAGGTCCGAAATTCAATTCCTTAAGCGTAATAACTTAGAAATATGTTTTCATTTTATCCTGTTCGTGGCTATAGTTCCTTCTGTCGAGGGAATGTGCCGCCGGCCCCATTCAGGCCAGGCGGGTTGGCCAGGAAGGGCGTGTCGCCACCCACCCGATGGCGCCGCCGTCCACCGAACCGTTCAGCCCCGACAACCCATATTCCACCCTGGAGACAACCATGAAAAGTTCCACCTGCTCCCGCTCGTCGCCGCTGCCGCGCTCACGCTGCCGATGGCCGCAAAAGCCCAGAAGATCGGCCTGGCCATGGCCGAGCTCGACACCTTCCTGACGATCCTGAAGAACGGCACGATGGATGCCGGCAAGAAGGCCGGCGCGACTGTGCAGGTCGAAGACGCGCAGGGCGATGTCGGCAAGCAGCTCAGCCAGATCCAAAACCTGATCGCGCAGAAGGTCGACGCGATCATCGTCAACCCGGTCGACACCGACGCGACGCCAAAGATCACCAAGATGGTGACCGACGCAAAGATTCCGCTGGTCTACGTGAACCGCAAACCGGTCGACTTCGAGAAGCTGCCGGCCGGCGTGGCCTTCGTCGCCTCTGACGAGAAGGTCTCGGGCACGCTGCAGACGCAGGAGGTCTGCCGCCTGCTCAAGGGCAAGGGCGACGTGCTGGTGCTGATGGGCGAACTCTCGAACGAGGCCGCGCGCACCCGCACCAAGGGCCAGGACATCATGACCAACTTGCTGTCGTCGGGCGCGAAGTTCGATGCCGTGATCGCCAACAACGACGAAATGGCCATCGGCGCGATCAATGCGCTGAAGGCCTCGAAGAAGTGGACCCCGTCGTCGATCGTCGCCGGCATCGATGCGACGCCGGACGCGCTGGCCTCGATGAAGGCCGGCGACCTGAAGGTCACGGTGTTCCAGAACGCTGCGGGCCAGGGTTCGGGTGCGGTCGATGCGGCGCTGAAGCTGATCAAGAAGCAGCCGGTCGAGCGTTTCGTCAACGTTCCGTTCGAACTCGTGACGCCGGCCAACCTGGCGAAGTATTCGGGCAAGAACTGGTCTGTCCGGATGCTGCGGGCACCCCGTCGGGGTGCCCATGGCGCTTCGAGCTCCACCCGCACCGGAACACGCCATGTCCGACACTGCCCTCGCCGAGCCGCGCGCCGCCGCCCCCGCGGGCGCCACGCCGCTGCTGGAAATTTCGGGCATCCGCAAGGCGTTCCCCGGTGTCGTGGCGCTCGACAACGTCGGCTTCCGCCTTCGCGCCGGCACCGTGCATGCGCTGATGGGCGAGAACGGCGCCGGCAAGTCGACGCTGATGAAGATCATCGCCGGCATCTACACGCCCGACCAGGGCGAGATCCGCGTCAAGGGCCGCGCGCTCACGCTGCACGGCCCGCTCGACGCGCTCAATCAGGGCATCGCCATGATCCATCAGGAGCTGAACCTGATGCCCTTCATGACGGTGGCCGAAAACATCTGGATCCGCCGTGAACCGCTGACGAAGCTCGGCTTCGTCGACCATGCGCAACTGCGCCAGCGCACGCAGGCCTTGTTCGACCGCCTCGTCATCGACATCGACCCCGAGGCCGAGGTGCGCAGCCTCTCGATCGCGAGCCGCCAGATGGTGGAGATCGCGAAGGCCGTGTCCTTCGACTCCGACGTGCTCATCATGGACGAGCCCACCTCGGCGCTGACCGACAAGGAGGTGGCGCACCTCTTTCGCATCATCAAGCAGCTGCGTGCGAAGGGCAAAGGCATCGTCTACATCACGCACAAGATGAATGAGTTGTTCGAGATTGCCGACGAGGTGTCGGTGTTCCGCGACGGCAAGTACATCGACACCAAGCTCTCGAGCGAGGTCACGCGCGACGAGATCATCAAGATGATGGTCGGCCGCGAGATCACGCAGATGTTTCCAAAGGAGACGGTGCCGATCGGCGACGTCGTGATGTCGGTGAGAAACCTCGGCGTAGACGGCATCTTCGGCGGCGTGAGCTTCGAGCTGCGCACCGGCGAGATTCTCGGCCTCGCGGGCCTTGTAGGCTCGGGCCGCTCGAACGTGGCCGAGGCGCTGTTCGGCGTGGTGCCGGCCACCACCGGCGAGATCCGCATCGACGGCAAGCCGGTGAAGATCGACTCGCCTGCGGCGGCGATGCAGCACGGCATGGCCTTCCTGACCGAAGACCGCAAGGACACCGGCTGCTTCCTCATCCTCGACATCCTCGCGAACATGGACACCGCGGTGCTGAGCCAGCGCTACGTGAAGTTCGGCTTCGTGCAGGAGGCCGAGTTGAAGCGCGATTGCGAGGCGATGGCGCGCTCGCTGCGCGTGAAGACGCCCTCGCTCGGCGAGGTGATTCAGAACCTGTCCGGCGGCAACCAGCAGAAGGTGCTGATCGGCCGCTGGCTGCTGACGAAACCAAAGATTCTGATCCTCGACGAACCCACGCGCGGCATCGACGTCGGCGCGAAGGCCGAGATCCACCGCCTCGTCTCGCAGCTCGCCGGGCAGGGCGTGGCGGTGCTGATGATCTCTTCCGAGATGCCCGAAGTGCTGGGCATGAGCGACCGCGTGATGGTGATGCACGAGGGCCGGCTCACCGGCATCGTCGACCGCGCGCAGGCCGACCAGGTGACGATCATGGATCTGGCGTCGCGCTGAACCCCACACACTGATTTCGAGGATGACGACCATGTCGAGCAACGCAACCGTGGGCGCGCAGTCCATGACCTTCAAGCCGGCCAAGCGCCGGTGGCCGCCTGAACTCGGCATCTTCTTGGTGCTGGTCGGCATCAGCCTGTTCTTCGAGGTGCTCGGCTGGGTGCTCAACGGCCAGAGTTTCCTGCTCAACCCGGAGCGGCTGCAGATCATCATCCTGCAGATGTCGGTGATCGGCATCATCGCGGTGGGCGTGAACCTCGTCATCATCACGAGCGGCATCGACCTCTCGTCGGGCTCGGTGGTGGCGGCGGCGGCCGTGGTGTCGGCCAGCCTCGCGCAGGTGTCGGACTTCCCGCGCGCAGTGTTCCCGCAGCTCACCGACCTGGCGCCTTTCTGGCCGATCCTGTCGGGCATGGCGATCGGCCTCGTCATCGGCGCACTCAACGGTTCGCTGATTGCGATGACGGCGATCCCGCCGTTCATCGCCACGCTCGGCACGATGGTCGCCGCGCGCGGCTTCGCGAAGTGGTTCACCGGCGGCATGCCGGTCAGCATGCTGACCGACAACTTCGCGTGGATCGGCTCCGGGCTCGTGCCGGTGTTCATCTTCCTGATCATCGCGGCGATCTTCCACGTCGTGCTGCGCTACACCCGCTTCGGCAAGTTCACCTATGCGATCGGCGCGAACCGGCAGGCCGCGCTGGTGTCGGGCATCAACGTGAACTGGCACCTGATCTGGGTCTACACGATCGCCGGGCTGCTCAGCGGCATCGCCGGCACGGTGACGGCGGCGCGTGCGATCTCCGGCCAGTCGGGCATGGGCGTGATGTACGAGCTGGATGCGATCGCGGCGGTGGTGATCGGCGGCACCTCGCTCTCCGGCGGCGTCGGCCGCATGACCGGCACCGTGATCGGCGTGCTGATCCTCGGCGTGATGACCTCGGGCTTCACCTTCATCCGCATCGACGCGTACTACCAGGAAATGGTCAAGGGCGCGATCATCGTCGCCGCCGTCGTGGCCGACCAGTACCGCCAGCGCAAGCGCCGCAGCTGAGCCCGACGCCATGCAGCAACTCAAGGTCTACCAGTCCCTGTGGGCGATGGAGCGGCGCCATACCGATGGCGTCGAGCCCTCGCTGCACGAGAAGCTCGAGAAGATTTACGCCGCCGGCTATGACGGCGTGAGCATGACGGTCGCGAACGCCGAGATGGCGCGCGAGGTCGACGCCTTCCTCACGCCACGCGGCATGGGCATGGAGTGGCAGTGTTTTCCGAAGACCGTCGACGACCTGTTGCCGGTGTTCGAGATGGCCGCGAAGTACCCGGTGCACCACCTCGACGTGCAGCCGGACGTGCGCCCGCGCGACCTGAAGGAAGCCGTGCGCCTGGTCGACGGTTGGCGGCGCCTGGCGGCGCAGGCGCCTTGCCCGGTGTACATCGAGACGCACCGGGACCGGCTGACCACCGACCTGCACTTCACGCTCGACCTGCTCGAGTGTTTCCCCGACCTGAAGCTGCTCGGCGACATCTCGCACTTCCTCGTCGGGCGTGAGTTCGCGTGGCCGGTGTCGGAGGAGAACCACGCACTCATGCGCCGAATTCTCGACAACTGCTGGGCCTTCCACGGCCGCGTCGCAAGCCGCGAGCAGGTGCAGATCGAGATCTCGTTCCCGTGCCACCGGCCATGGGTGGAGCTGTTCAAGGACTGGTGGCGCTATGGCTTCGCAAGCTGGCAGCGCCGCGCCGGGCCCGACGACGAACTGGTGTTCGTCTGTGAACTCGGGCCGAAGCCCTACGCCATCATCGGCCGCGACGGCAACGACCTGTCCGACCGCTGGGAAGAGGCGCTGCTGCTGCGCGAGATCGCGAAGGACCTGTGGATCGACGTCTCCGCGCGGTGAGTAGTCAGACGTTCTCCGGCGTGTACAGCTCGAAAGGCTGCAACAGCGGCGCGCCGGCCGGCGTGGCGCCCGCGGGCTCGAGCGCACGCACCATCGCGCGCACGGCCGCTTCGCCGATGCGCTCGATCGGCGTGCGCAGCACGAGGTCGATCACGCCGTCGATCAGCGCCGTGCGGTGTTCGTCGGTCAGCTCGTTGCAGACCGTGACGATGCGCCCCGGCGCCGATTCCTCGCGCAGCGCGCGGATGATGCCGGCTACGCCGCCGCCGACCACGTAGATGCCTGCCAGGTCGGGCTGTCTCGCCAGCAACTCGAGCGTGGCCTCGTGCGCGACCTGCGCGTCCTCGAGATTCACCAGCGTATCGAGCACGTGGATCGTCGGCGCGTGTTCGCGCAGGTGCGAGCGGAAGCTGATCTCGCTGGTTTCCTGGCCGAGGTAGCGGTGGCTGCCGACGAACACCGCTACCGGCCCGCTGCGCTGCGCCAGCCTGCGAATCGCCCAGGCCGCGGTGCGCCCGGCCTGGCGGTTGTCGACGCCGACATAGCCCGCGCGGCGCGGCGCGCTCAGATCCGACAGCAGCGTGAACACCGGCTTGCCTTCGGCATGCAGCGTCTCGATCGCCGCGGTGACGTGCGGGTGGTCGACCGCCACGACCGCGAGCGCATCGACCTTGCGGCCGAGCGCGAGCAGTTGCGCGGCGATGGCCGCGGGTTCGAGTGCGTCCATGTGGTCGAGCACGGCCACCGCGGTTTCGGGCGCGTGCAGTGCGGCGGCGTTCGTGATTGCCTCGCCAAATGCCTTGTAGAACGGGTCATGGCGCTTCTGCAGGCAGAACCCGAGTCGTCGCACCGTGGCGTGTTCGCGCAGACGCTCGCGCATCACTGCAGCCGCGTGGTAACCGATGCGCTCCGCCGCGGCGATGACGCGCAGCGTGGTCGCCTGCTTCACTGGCAGCCGGCCGTTGAGCACGCGGTCGACCGTGGCAGTGCTGACGCCGGCGACCTCGGCCACCGCGGCGAGGGTCGGCCGGCGGCTCATGATGCAGCCGTCTGAAATGCAATAAATGCAAGAAGCGACGCGCTCATGTCTGATGCCCTCTGCGATGAAATGATGCCAAGCACTTGCCTTGAGAGCATGGCGATCCTAGCATCACTTCCCATGCACTGTAGCGTGCAAGGATGATGTAAATCAATCAGAAGGATGATGGAGACATGGACACCACCCGCCCCGCGCCGAGTGCCGACGACTACAAGCTCATCGGCGGTGCCAGCGAACGCGCCGCCGCGGCCGGCCTCGTCAATGCCAACTGGTACAAGTGCCCGGTGCCGCGCCCGGTGATGAAGGAGCTGATGCAGCGCCAGGACGCGCGCGCGCTCCGCGACACTGCACTCTGGTATGCGCTGGTCGTCGGTGCCGGTGCGCTGCTGTTCGCCGCCTGGGGCACGGTCTGGGCGATCCCTGCCTTCATGCTCTACGCCACGCTCTACTGTGGCCCGGCAGATTCACGCTGGCACGAGTCCAGTCACGGCACCGCGTTCAAGACGCGCTGGATCAATGACGTGCTCTACCAGGTGGCCTCGTTCCAGGTGTTCCGCCGCGCCACCGTCTGGCGCTGGAGCCATGCACGCCACCACACCGACACCCTCGTCACCGGCCGCGACCCCGAGATCGCCGCGCCGGTGCCGACGAACCGGGCCGCGATGCTGCTCAACGTGTTCGCGCTCAAGCACGTGCCGAACGAGGCGCGCAAGGTGATTGCCAATGCCTTCGGCCGCATCAACGACGAGGACAAGACCTACGTGCCCGAGATGGAGTGGCCGAAGGTGATCCGCGAGGCGCGCATCTGGGTGGCCATCTACGCGGTGGTGATCGGCGCGGCGGTGTGGAGCGGGAGCCTACTGCCGCTGCTCTACGTCGGCCTGCCGTCGATGGCCGGTGCGTGGCTCTACGTCTTCTTTGGCCTCACCCAGCACGCCGGGCTGCCCGAGAACGTGCTCGACCACCGAGAGAACTGCCGCACCGTCTACATGAACCCGGCGTTCCGCTTCCTCTACTGGAACATGAACTACCACGTCGAACACCACATGTTCCCGATGGTGCCGTTCCACGCGCTGCCGCGGCTGCATGAGGCGATCAAGCACGACACGCCGCCGGCCTACGACGGCACGCTCGCCGCCTACCGCGAGATCATTCCCGCGCTGCGGCGCCAGACCCGCGACCCGGCCTTCCACGTGGTGCGCCCGCTGCCGCAGCCGGCCTGATCGCGAACGACACCCACCAGGAGAAACGACATGAGTTCATGGATCGACGCCGCGGCGCTGGCCGACATCGACGACGAGGACGTGGCCCGCTTCGACCACGCCGGCAAGACCTACGCGATCTACCACGTCGACGGCCATGTGTATGCGAGCGACGGCCTGTGCACGCACGAACACGTGCATTTGTGCGACGGCCTCGTGATGGACCACGTGATCGAATGCCCGAAGCACAACGGCCGCTTCGACATCCGCGACGGCCGCCCGCTCGGCGCGCCGGTGTGCGTGGCGCTCAAGACCTACCCGGCGAAGGTCGAGGGCGGCCGGGTGATGGTCCAGGTCGACTGACGCCGCGGCGCGGGCGGCGCGTCAGCGCAGAACCCACGCCCGCAGCGACTCGCCGAGCGCGCGGTGCGCATCGGCGCCGAGGTGGATGCCGTCCATCGTGTCGACCGTGGCGGCCGTGCCCGCATCGAACACGTCCACGCCGCGCTGCGCACCGACCTCGGCGTAGCACGCCGCCATCGCGCGTGCGAGACCCTCGCCCCCGCAAAACATCGGCGCCAGCCAGCCGCGCTCGCGCAGCGCCGGGGGGCACACGAGCAACAGCCTGGGTGCTGGCATCGCCGGCAATGCCGAGGCGGTGACCGCATCGACCACCGCATGCAGCCCTGCGGCGAGGCGCGCAGGCGTTGCCGCGAAACGCGCCTTGCAATCGTTGGTGCCGAGCATGACGATCAGCCGGTCGAGCGGGCGGTGGCTTTCGAGCAGTGCGCGCAGAAGTCGCAGCACGTTGCGGTCGTCGCCCTCGACCGGGTCGTCGTGGTTCAGCGTGCGCCCGGGCAGGCCTTCCTCGACCAGGTGCCAGCCCGCGCAGAGCCCGGCGTGCAGCACCCCCGGCCAGCGCTCATTGCGGCCGAAGCGCCGCACGTCGTTCTGGTCGGCCATCGGGCACGTTCCCCAGGTGTTCGAGTCGCCCAGGCACATCAGCACCGGCATCGCGAACGCTCCGTCATGCGGCGAGCAGCGACTTGAGCTTCACGCCCGCATCGGCGAGTTGCAGCGGCACTGGCTTGGCACGCCGCTCGAGCAGCAGGCGCGCGAGCTTCAGTTCCTTCGCGACGGTGCTCAGCGGCCCGAAGCCGCTGACGCCGACGAGGCGTCCGCCGGCATCGAGGTAGAAGTGCATTTCGGCGTCGGTTCCGAGCGTGCGCGTCACCGTCGTGGCGCCGAGCGCCGGTTCGCCCGCGACCTGCAGCTGGTGGTCGTACTGGTCGGACCAGAACCACGGCAGCTCGGTGTAGGCCTCGTGCGCGCCGAGCATGTTGCGCGCGGCAGTGCGCGCCTGCGTCTCGGCGTTGTGCCAGGTCTCCTGACGGATCGTTTCGCCGGAAAGCGCGCTCGGGAACTCGGCCACGTCACCCGCCGCGTAGATGCCCTCGGCGCTGGTGCGCAGTTCGGCATTCACGAGAACGCCGCGCGCGGTCGACAGGCCCGCGGCCTGTGCCAGGCCGATCGCCGGCGTGATGCCGACGCCGACCACCACGGTGTCAGCGGCAAGCACCCTGCCGTCGGCGAGCTGCACGTCCAGCCCGTCGCCGCGGGAGACGATCGCGGTCGGCGCGCTGTCGAGACGCACGTCCACGCCCTGCGCACGGTGCAGTGCCAGCACGCGCGCGCCGATCGACTCGGGCACTGCGCGGCCTAGCAGGCGTGGCGCACCCTCGACCACGCTGACCCGACATCCGCGGGCGCGCGCGGATGCCGCGACCTCCAGGCCGATGAAGCCGCCGCCGATGACGACGATGTGTGTACCTTCCACGAGCCGGGGCGCCAGTGCGGCAGCGTCGTCGAGCGTGCGCAGACCCAACACGCCGGGCAGGTGTGAGCCTGGAATATCGATCCAGCGCAGGTGCCCGCCAGTGGCAAGCAGCAGCGCGTGGTACGCGAAGCGGCGGCCGTCGGCGAGGGTGATCTGGCGGGTGGCCGGGTCAATGGCATCGACTGTCGAGGTGAAGTGCGTGATGCCGTCGGCGGCGTAGCTCGCGGGCTCGCGCAGCGCGCATTGCGCGGCGGTGCGTTCGCCGGTGAGCAGCGCCTTCGACAGCGGCGGGCGTTCGTACGGCAAGTGGAGTTCGGCACCGACCAGCATGATCGGCCCGCCCCAGCCGCCTTCGCGCAAAGCCTGCGCGGCTCGGCCGCCGACATGACCGGCGCCGACGATGACCATGGCGGGCGTGTTGTGCATCGGATGAGTCTCTCAAGTGGGGCCAGTCAGAGCCAGTCCGGGCTGCCTTCGCCGAACCCGCACCCTTCTCGCGATTCTAGGGAGTCGTCGCAGAGTTTGCAAAGTTAATTCCAATTGTGGCTCAAGGAAGAATTGCATTTCTGTTCATTCCGGGGTGTCGAACCACGGTGCACTTTGCTCCGAGAAAAAGAAGGGCTGCGCGCGGACTTCACGCGCCAACTGCCGGTGCCCTGCTGTCCACCCATGCCTTCTAGTGGGTTCTGGTTGTCGCTCGCCGCTTCCCGACTGTCCGGTTTCGGAGATGCAGTCTTGGCACCTTGGGTGACTACTCTGGG
>JANYJL010000298.1 GCA_025361845.1 Rhizobacter sp. | reverse complement strand
GCCACGTTGCAGATGGTCAGGGTCTGCTCCATGCCCAGGCCGCGCGCGTGCTTGACAGCGGCCAGCGTGTCGGCGGTTTCGCCCGACTGCGTGATGGTGACGACCAGGGTGCGCGGGTTCGGCACGCTGTCGCGGTAGCGGTACTCGCTGGCGATTTCCACGCTGGTGGGAATCTTCGCGATGCTCTCCAGCCAGTACTTGGCCGTCATGCCGCTGTACGAGCTGGTGCCGCAGGCCAGGATCAGCACCTGGTCGACGTCCTTGAAGATCTTGTAGGCGCCATCGCCGAACAGCTCGGGCGTGATGCTTTGCACTGCATCCAGCGTGTCGGCAATCGCCTTCGGTTGCTCGAAGATTTCCTTCTGCATGTAGTGGCGGTACGGGCCGAGTTCGGCCGCACCGGTGTGCGCGATCACGGTGCGCACTTCGCGCTGCACGGGCTTGAAGTTGCCTTGCGCGTCGACGTGGCTGATCCAGTGTTTGCCGAGTTGCAGGTCGACCACGTCGCCTTCCTCGAGGTAGACGATCTGGTCGGTCACGCCGGCCAGGGCCATCGCATCCGACGCGAGAAAGTGCTCGCGCGCGCCCTCGATCACGCCCACGCCCAGCACCAGGGGCGAGCCTTCGCGGGCGCCGATCACGCGGTGGGGCTCGTCGCGGCAGAACACCGCGATGGCGTAGGCGCCGCGCAGGCGGGAGGTGGCTTGCTGCACGGCATCGAGCAGGTCGTCGCGGTAGAGGTGGTCGACGAGGTGGGCGATGACTTCGGTGTCGGTCTGGCTCGTGAAGACGTAGCCCTTCTTGACCAGTTCGTCGCGCAGATCGTCGTGGTTCTCGATGATGCCGTTGTGGACCAGAGCGATGCGCCCCGACGATGCCTGTTTTCCCTCGGGCCCGTGCGAGAAGTGCGGGTGCGCGTTGCGCACCGCCGGCACGCCGTGCGTGGCCCAGCGCGTGTGGGCGATGCCGGTGCCGCCTTCGACCTTGTCTTCGGCGACCAGGGTTTCCAGCTCGGCCACGCGTGAGGTGCTGCGCGCCCGGCGCAGTTCACCGTGCTGGTGAACGGCCACGCCGCAGGAGTCGTAGCCGCGGTATTCGAGCCGCCGCAGACCTTCGATCAAGACCGGGACGATGTTGCGCGTGCTGACGGCGCCGACGATTCCACACATGCTTGTTTCCCCTGAGCAGTTTTTGACGGTGCCCGGATGTTAGGCATGGCGCCTTGGCGATTGATTGCAAAATAAAATAGACAATGCAATAAAAGACCGACAACACAATTTCACGAACGAATAGTTCACGAACGCCATGGATTTGATTGAATCAGCCGAACCTGTGACTTTGGACGCGACCGACCTGCGCATCCTCGACCAGTTGCAGCGCGACGCTTCGCTGACGAATCAGGCCTTGGCAGCGGCCGTGCACACCTCGGCCGCCACCTGCCTGCGCCGCGTGAAGCGGCTGACGGAGAGCGGCGTGATCGAACGCTGCATCGCGATCCTGTCGCCGCAGAAGCTGGGCGCCGGGCTCACCGCCATTGTCGAAGTGACGCTCGACCACCAGGGCGCCGAGCACTTGGCCGCTTTCGAGGCGCGCGCGGTGGCTGAAGCTGCCGTGCAGCAATGCCACCGCGTCTCGCCCGGGCCGGACTTCATCCTCATGCTCCAGGTGCCCGACATGCCGGCCTACCACGCGCTGGTGCAGCGCCTGTTTTCGCAGGACGCGAACGTGCGCAACGTGAAGAGTTTCTTCAGCGTGCACCGCGCGAAGTTCGAGCCGCGAGTGGCGTTGCCTTCGGCGGGCTGACGCGCTTGGGCTTCAGCGTTTGAGGACGACCAGGCCCTTGAGGTATTCGCCTTCGGGGAAGGTCACCGTCATCGGGTGATCGGGGGCAGCGGCCATGCGGGCGTAGAACAGGCCATCGACGCCGGCATCGAGCCCGGCACCGGCGACGATCTTGTGGAACAGGTCGGCGCTGATGCCGCCCGAGCACGAGAAGGTGAACAGCGCGCCGCCCGGCGCCAGCAGCTTGAACGCCAGGCGGTTGATGTCCTTGTAGGCGCGCGCCGCGCGTTCGGCGTGGGCAACCGTGGGTGCGAACTTGGGCGGGTCGAGCACGATCGCGTCGTACTGCTCGCCGCGCTCCAGCGCCTGGCGCAGCGTCTGATTCACATCGGCATCGAATGCGGTGTGGCGTGCAGCATCGAAGCCGTTCAGCAGCACGTGGGCATCCGCCCGCGCCAACGCAGGCGCCGAGGAATCCACACCCGTCACCTGCGCCGCACCGCCCGCCAGCGCCGCCACACTGAAGCCACCGGTGTAGCAATAGCAATTCAATACGCGCTGAAAACCGAAGTGGCGCACGGTGTCGGCAAAGAGTTTTCGGTTGTCGCGTTGGTCCAGGTAGAAGCCGGTCTTGTGGCCTTCGGCCACGTCGAGCGTGAGCGCCCAGCCATGTTCGCGGATCGTCACTTCGGTGGCGCCATCGCCATGCAGCCAGCCGGTGATTTCGGACAGGCCTTCCAAGCCCCGCACGCTCGCATCCGAGCGTTCGTACAGGCGGGTACGGCCGGTGGCCTTCATCAGCGCATCGGCGATCACCGGCTTCCAGCGTTCGACACCGGCCGACAGGAACTGCGCGACCAGGGTGTCGCCATACGCATCGACCACGAGGCCGGGCAAACGGTCGGCTTCACCGTGGATGAGCCGCAGACCGTCGCTTGCGATCGGCAGCCGCGCGCGAATGGCCACGGCCGCCGCGATGCGCCGCTCGAAGAAGGCGGCATCGATGCGCTCGGCCTCGTCGAAGCTCCAGGCGCGCAGGCGGATCTGCGATGTCGGGCTGAACGCGGCCCAGGCGAGGAAGGCGCCGTCGTGGCCGATCACCCGCACGGTCTCGCCGGGGTCGGCCTTGCCATTGGCAACGCTGCTCTCGAACACCCAGGGGTGGCGCTTTTGCAGCGAACGCTCCTTGCCGTCGCGCAGCTTGATGGTCTTCATGGTGCCTTGATGATCTTGCGCTTGGCGCGCGGGTGCGCCGCGTCGTACACCTTGCTCAGGTGGCCGAAATCGAGCTGGGTGTAGACCTGCGTCGTCGTGATGTTGGCGTGGCCCAGCAGCTCCTGCACCGCGCGCAGGTCGCCACTGCTTTGCAGCAGGTGCGAGGCATACGAATGGCGCAGCATGTGCGGGTGCACATGGGTCGGCAGGCCGGCCTGGATCGCCTGCGCCTTCAGGCGCGAGCGCACCTGGCTGGCCGTGAGGCGTGTGCCGCGGTTGCTGACGAAGAGCGCGGGCTCGCCGGCGCCCGCCATGTCGGCGCGCACATCGAGCCAGGCACGCAGCGCCTTCAAGGCCGCTGCGCCCACCGGCACGCTGCGCCGCTTGCTGCCCTTGCCGAACACATGCGCGCTGGCATCGCTGGCGTCGACCCAGCCCGCGGTTTCGCGGCCGGCCTGCACATCGAGCCCGACCAGCTCGCCGACGCGCAAGCCGCAGCCATACAGCAACTCGACGATGCAGTGATCGCGCGCGGCCAGCAACGGATTGCCGTCCTCGCTGTGCTGCTCGGCCAGCGCCACCGCCTGCTCGACCGACAAGGCCTTGGGCAAGGGCTTGGCCGCGCGCGGTGGGCGCACACCATCGACGGGGTTCAACGCGACATGCCCATCACGCCCGAGCCAGCGGTACAGGCCGCGCCAGGCCGAGAGCTGGATCGCGATGCTGCGCGGGGCCAGCCCCTTCGCGTTCAGCTGCGCGGCCCAGCGGCGGACGTGGTGTGGCTGCACCTCGCGCAAGGCCACCGGCTGCGCGGTGGCAAATCCGACGAGGCGCTTGAACGCATCGCGGTACATCGTCAGCGTGTTGGGGGCCAGGCGGCGCTCGACTTCCAGATGAACCAGGTGCTGGCAGATGTCGTCGCCCAATTCAAGCGCTTCGGCCGGGGCGGCCGCGGTGGCCATGTCGTTCCGCCGATCACACCGTCAATCGGGCAGCAGACGCGCCAGCGCCGCACTCGCCACATCGCCGATGCGCATCAGGAACTCGGTGCCCATGTCGGCGGTGTAGCGCGTCGGGTCCGACGAAGCGAGCACGAGCAGGCCGAACACCTCGGCCTCGGGGCTGGGGCGCAAGGGGATCAGCGCGAGCGAGGTGGCGGTGGCCGGATCGTCCAGCCACTGCGCCGCCTCAAACGCCGCGTTGGCGCCGCAGTAGGGCACCGTCAGGCTGGCCGCAAAACTCTTCGCATCGGCGCTCACGGCCGCCGCGAAGGGCATCGCCTCATGGGCCGGCGCCACACCCCACAGGCGCACGCCACCCTGGGGAATCATGAACTGGTACATCAGCTCGGAGACCAGCACCTCGGGCAACTCCTTCGCGTCACGCGTGAGCATCAGCGCGCGGGTCCAATGGTGCAGCCGGTCGGAGATGGCGACGTTCTCCTGCCCGTGGCGGATCATCTCGATGATCTTCTGCTCCAGGCCCTTGATCTTGCCGCGCAGCATTTCCATCTGCCGCTCTTGCAGGGACACGGCGCGCTGGCCGTGCGGGCTGGTGAGCTGGATGCTGCTGGTCAGCTCAGCGTGGCGCTCGAAGAAGCCCGGCGTGTTGGCCAGGTAGTTCGCGATGTCGGACTCGGTGATCCCCTGAATGCTCACAGTTCAATCTCTCCTTCGAAAACAGTTTCGGCCGGGCCGGTCATGAAGACATGGCTCTCGCCGCCCGCCCACTCGATGCGCAGCTGCCCGCCACGCGCCTGCACTTCCACTTGCGCGTCGAGCAGGCCGAGCCGGATGCCGGCAACCACCGCCGCGCAGGCGCCGGTGCCGCAGGCGAGCGTCTCGCCCGCGCCGCGTTCGTAGACACGCAAACGGACGTGGCCGCGATCGACGATCTGCATGAAGCCGGCGTTCACGCGGCGCGGAAAGTTGGCATGGCCTTCGATCAGCGGGCCCATCGATGAGACCGGCGCGGCGTCGACATCCGCGACGATCTGCACCGCGTGCGGGTTGCCCATCGACAGCACGGCGACCTCGACCCGCGTGCCGTTCAGGTCGAGCGGCCAGAGCGCGACGTCGCCTTGCACGCGTGGCGCGAGGCCATGCGCATCGAAGGGCACCTGCGGCAGATCGAACACCGGCCGGCTCATGTCGACCGTCACGCGGCCATCAGCGCGCAGCTGCAACTCGAGCACGTTATTCACCGTGGCCACGCGGATCGAGTCGCGATCCGTCAGGCCGCGGTCACGCACGTACCGCACAAAGCAGCGCGCGCCGTTGCCGCAATGTTCCACCTCGTCGCCACTGCCGCCGTTGAAGATGCGGTAACCGAAGTCGACACCAGGGGTGTTGCTGTTCTCGACCACCAGGATCTGGTCGGCGCCCACGCCGAAGCGCCTGTCGCCGAGTAGGCGGAACT
>JANYJL010000295.1 GCA_025361845.1 Rhizobacter sp. | reverse complement strand
GGTAGGGACAGGCTCATGGCGTGAGCCTGTTCCTACCCAATGCGCAAAAAGCCATGAAAAAGCCCCGCATCAGCGGGGCTTCGGAGCGGCACGGTGACGAGTCACCGCAGCGATTACTTCTTGTTCTGCTTTTCCGACTTCTTCGGCTTCGCGGCACCGGCGGCAGCAGCCACCACGACCGGGGCGACGACTTCTTCTTCAACAGCCTGTGCGGACACCGACACGATCACCGGGTTCTTCTTGCCGTGCGTGACGACCTTGATGCCGTCGGCCAGCTTGATGTCGTCGACGTGCAGGGCCTGGCCCTTGCTCAGGTTCGCCAGGTCGACCGTGATGCTCTCCGGCAATTGCGAAGCCAGGCACTGGACCAGCAGCTCGGTCACGATGTGGTTCACCAACATGCCGTCGGTCTTGACGGCCGGCGAGCTTTCTTCGTTGATGAAGTGCAGCGGCACCTTCTTCGTGACCTTGGTGGTCGCGTCAACGCGCTGGAAGTCGATGTGCAGCACGATCGGCCGGAACGGGTGCATCTGGTAATCACGCAGCAGGACCTTTTCGGTCTTGCCGGCGAGTTCCATGTCGAGCACCGACGCGTGGAAGGCTTCCTTCTTCAGCGCGAAGAACAGGGCGTTGTGATCGAGCTCGATCTTGGCGGGGGTGCCGGCACCGTAAACGATGCCCGGGACTTTTTGCGTCAGTCGCAGGCGGCGGCTCGCTCCGGTCCCCTGCAACGTACGCTCGTATGCGACGAATTTCATGTTGACTCCAAATGGTGAAGGCCCGCGACCAGGTCCTTCGTTCTGACATGAGAGCAGGCACCTTGCGGAGCCGCTCTCGGCGACAGGGCCTCGCGGCCCCGATTCAAAAATTCGAGTTCTGCTCCGCGAACAGGGACGTCACCGACTCGCCGTCCGAAATGCGGCGGATGGTTTCGGCGAAGAGGAATGCCACGGACAGCGAGCGCACCTTCGAGCAGGCCTGGCCCTCGGCGCTCAGCGGAACGGTGTTGGTGATGACGACTTCGTCGAGCGCCGAGGCCTTGATGCGCTCGATCGCCGGGCCGGAGAACACGGCATGCGTGCAATACGCGTAGACCTTCTTGGCGCCACGCTCCTTCAGCACCTCGGCCGCTTTCACGAGGGTGCCGGCGGTGTCGATCATGTCGTCCATGATCACGCAGTTGCGGCCGTCGATCTCGCCGATGACGTGCATCACTTCCGAGACATTGGCCTTCGGCCGGCGCTTGTCGATGATGGCGAGATCGCAGCCGAGCTGCTTGGCCAGCGCGCGGGCGCGCACCACACCGCCGACGTCGGGCGAGACGACCACCAGGTCGTCGTAGCGCTTGGATTGCAGGTCTGACAGCAGCACCGGCGACGCGTAGATGTTGTCGACCGGGATGTTGAAGAAACCCTGGATCTGGTCGGCGTGCAGGTCCATCGTCAGCAGGCGCTCGACACCGACCGCTTCGAGCATGTTCGCCACCACCTTCGCACTGATCGGCACGCGGGTCGAACGCGGCCGACGGTCTTGACGGGCATAACCGAAGTACGGGATCACCGCGGTGACGCGCCGGGCCGAGGCGCGCTTGAGCGCGTCGACCATGATGCAGAGTTCCATCAGGTACTCGTTCGTCGGCGCACAGGTGGGCTGCACGACGAAGATGTCGCGGGCGCGAACGTTCTGGTGGATCTCGATGTCGGTTTCACCGTCGGAAAAGTGGCCGACCTTGGCCTTGCCGAGTTCGATGCCAAGGTGGGTGGCGATCTCCTGCGCCAGCGCAGGGTTCGCATTCCCGGTGAACAGCACGGTGTTGAAAAGCATTCATCCCTCCGTCGAGGCTTGATCGTCTCAGCCCCAGCGGCGCCAGGCGACGCACCGGGAATCACAGCATGATTTGGCAGGGGAGGAAGGACTCGAACCCTCGCATGTCGGAATCAAAATCCGATGCCTTGACCAACTTGGCGACTCCCCTACACAGGTTCCCGGCTTGCGCCCGGCACCCCAAAACTTTCAGTCTTCAGCCCAACCGGCGAGCGGATGGACTTCGAGACTTCGACACATCCTGCCGACCCATGCTGCGGGAATTGCCGAGGGCATTTCCGCGAGCGGTTCCGACTTCGTGCCAACTCTTGCGAACACCGCACTGCCCGAACCCGTCATCCGGCTGTTGCCGAAGCGGGACTGAAGCAGTGATGCAGCTTGTGCCACCTCGGCATACGAGGCCTCGGCGGCGGGCTGCATGTCGTTGCGGCCCGCCCCTTTCAGGAGTGGACCCAAGCGCTCTGAAACATCCGCAGGAAAGCCCTCAACTATAACAGCTTCGGTGTTGCGCACGAGCAGCGGGCTGGCAAAGAGCGTGCGTGTCTCGATGGCTACCTCGGGTTTCAGCACCGCCAACCATTGCGGCGGCACCTGCACCGGCGTGAGGCGCTCGCCGATGCCTTCGACGAAGGCGTTCTGCCCGCCGATGAAAAACGGCACGTCGGCGCCGAGTGTCAGGCCCAGGGCCCGCAGCCGGGCACGCGGCCAGTGCAGGCCCCAGAGCCGGTTCAGCGCGAGCAGTGTCGAGGCGGCGTCCGAGCTGCCACCGCCCAGGCCTGCGCCCCAGGGCACCTGCTTGTCGATCGAGATGTCGACGCCGAACGTGCAGCCGCTGGCGGCTTGCAGGGCGCGCGCGGCACGCAGGCAGAGGTCGTCGTCGGGAAGCTTCGCACCCAGGTCGTGGCGCACCAGCAGGCCATCGTCTCGTCGCTCGAAATGCAGGCGGTCGCACCAGTCGATCAGCACGAACACCGACTGAAGCAGGTGGTAGCCGTCGGCGCGCCGACCGACGATGTGCAGAAAAAGGTTCAGCTTGGCCGGCGCGGCCACGTCGCAGAGCGCTTGCAAGCTCACGACGTCAGGGCCGATCGAGTTTGGCGCGCACCGTGACCACCGGCGCCTGCTCGCGTCGCGCCGAGACCCAGGCTTCATCGAAGCGGGCGAGGTTCACCGACCAGCCGAGCTGCTCGAAGCCGGTCTCGGCGGGCGGCAGCGTGGCCACGCTCGTTGCACCCGGCCACGGCCGGCCTCGCAGCCAATCGAACAACGCGGCCACGGGCAAGGATTCGCCGAGCATCTCGCGCGTCAGGCTGTCGAGGTCGGCGTAGCGGGTTTCGCCCTGCGGCGTCGCCAGCACAACCTGCCCCGGCTGCCAGCGCGCCTGCGCGACCATCGTGCCGAGCGGAGTGACGAGGCCGAAACGGCCCGCGGCGGGGTCGCCCTCCAACTCGAAAGCCGCGCTCATCGAACGGGGTGCAGCACTGCCGACACCATCGACCCGCACCGACAATCGGCCCGACAGCACCTCCGCCGCAGCCCCGGCCACCGGCGGCCGCACCGAGGCACAGCCCGCCAACAACATCGCCAACCAGAACGCCGCGGCACGCGCCGCGTGGCGGCTCCGCAGCGCCAGGGTCACAGGTCCACCCGCAGGCGCTTCAGCATCTCCTGCAGCACATCGTTCGCAGCGTCGCGGCTGCGCGCTTCACGCAAGATGCGTCGCGCTTCGTCGCGCTGGCCGGCAACCCACAGCACCTCGCCCAGGTGCGCGCCGATCTCGGGGTCCGGCCGCGACTGGTAGGCCCCGCGCAGCAGGCGCAGCGCTTCGTCGCGGTTACCCAGACGGTATTCGACCCAGCCCAGACTGTCGGTGATGAAAGGCTCGCCGGGGCTCAGCGCGAGCGCCTTCTGGATCAGCGTCTTGGCTTCGGGCAGGCGCACATTGCGCTCGGCGAGCGAGTAGCCGAGGGCGTTGTAGGCGTGGTGGTGGTCTGGCTTGAGCGCGATCACCTTGCGCAGCAGGCGCTCCATGTCGTCGAGGTGGTTGAGCTTTTCGGCCGCCATCGATTCTTCATAGAGCAGGTCGACATCGTCCGGGAACTTCTGGTTCGCCGCGGCCAGCACGGCGCCCGCGTCGCTCCATTGTTTGGCGTCGCGCAGCACCTGGGCTTCGGCCAGCATCTTGGCGCGGGCATCCTCGGCCGTCTTCTCGGGCACCTGGCGGATCAGTTCGCGCGCTTCCTTCACCTTGCCCTGGCGCGCCAGCACCGAAGCGCGGCGCGACTGCACCTCCAGCATGCGCTGCGGGTTTTCCACCTTCGCCAGCCAGGCTTCGGCGCCCTTGAAGTCCCCCTGCTGCTCGGCCGCCTGGGCCAGCAGCAGCCAGGCCTGTGTCAGCGCTTCATTGGCCGCCGAGGCGGGGTTGTCGTCGTCATCCTCCGCGGCTTCCGCGCCTGCCTCG
>JANYJL010000277.1 GCA_025361845.1 Rhizobacter sp. | reverse complement strand
CCCGCGCATCGGCCGGCAAAGCCAGACCTGGGTGCGTTTGGCCGATGGCTGGCGTGTCGTCGCCGCGCATGTCAGCGTGATCGATCCATGAGGTCTGCCCCGCCCCGTGCCCCCGCCGCGCCACCGGCCGTGCGCGCGAATCTGGCCGAGCAGGTGTACACCACGCTGAAGGGTCAGATCCACGACTTCCAGCTCGTCGCGGGCGACCGGTTCTCCGAAGCCGAGCTCGGTGCGAGCCTCGGTGTCAGCCGCACGCCGGTGCGCGAGGCGCTGTTCCGCTTGCGCAACGAAGGTTTTCTCGACGTCGAAGCCAAGCTCGGCTGGTTCGTCAAGCCGATCGACTTCGCCAAGCTCGAGGAACTCTACGACCTGCGCACCGTGCTCGAACTGTCGAGCGTGCTGCGCCTGTGCAACCGCAACGCCGAGTCAGCCGAACTGGAAGCGCTGAAGGACATCTGGCTCGTGCCCGCCGCCGAGCGGCTGAGCGACGCGCGGCAAGTCGGTGCGAACGACGAGCAGTTTCACGCCACCCTGGTGCGCGCCGCCGGCAACTCCGAAATGGCGCGTGTGCACTGGGACGTGACCGAGCGCATCCGCATCATCCGGCACCTCGATTTCACGCGGCTCGACCGCATCGAGGCCACCTACGCCGAGCACGCCAAGATCCTGCGCGCCGTCATGCAGCGCAAGGCAGACCAGGCCCAGCTCCTGCTGAAGTCGCACATCGACCAGAGCAAGGTCGAGGTGCGCAAGATCACCTTGCACACGCTCAACGAAGCGCGTGCCCGCCAGGCGCGTTAGGGCCTGCCACGCTATCGCCATCGGGCACGGCTCTTGCTGAATTCCGATCGGTATACCAAGGCGTGCACCAAATGCGACGCCGCCCACTACAACGCGGAGAACCCCCCATGACGAACCCGACCGACGCATCCCGCCGCCGCACCCTGGCGCAGCTTTCTGCCGCCTCGCTTGCGACGCTGTCGCCCTTCGCGCTGCGTTTGGCCGCAGCGCAAAAGCCGCTCACGGTGGGCGTCATCTACGTCGGGCCGCGCGACGACTTCGGCTACAACCAGTCGCAGGCTGCGGCCGCCGCCGAGTTGAAGAAGATGCCCGGCGTGAAGGTCGTCGAAGAAGAGAACGTGCCCGAAACCGCGGCCGTGACGAAGACGATGACCGGCATGATCAAGCAGGACGGCGCGGCGCTGCTGTTCCCCACCTCCTACGGCTACTTCGATCCCTACCTGCTCGCGCTCGCCGCGAAGGAAACCGACGTGCGCTTCTCGCACTGCGGCGGCATGTGGACCGAAGGCAAACACCCGAAGAACACCGGCAGCTACTTCGGCTACATCGATGAATGCCAGTACCTCAACGGTGTGATCGCCGGCCACATGAGCAAGAGCAAGAAGCTCGGCTTCGTCGCCGCCAAGCCGATCCCGCAGGTGCTGCGCAACATCAACGCCTTCACGATGGGCGCGCGCTCGGTCGACCCGAAGATCACGACGACGGTGATCTTCACCGGCGAGTGGTCGATGCCGGTGAAAGAAGCCGAAGCGACGAACAGTCTCGCCGACCAGGGCGTCGACGTGTTCACGATGCACGTGGACAGCCCGAAGGTGATCGTCGAGACAGCCGCCAAACGCGGCAAGATGGTCTGCGGTTACCACGTCAGCCAAGCGAAGCTGGCGCCGGCGGCGTACCTGACCGGCGCCGAGTGGAACTGGAGCACCGCGTACAAGACGGTCGTCGACGCCGCACAAGCCGGCAAGCCGCACCCGAACTTCCTGCGCGGCGGTTTGAAAGAAGGCTACGTGAAGATGTCGCCGTATGGCGCAATGGTCACCGAGCCGGCGAAGAAGATGGCCGACGGCATCAAGGCCAAGATGATCGCGGGCGGCTTCGACATCTTCGTCGGCGAGTTGAAGAGCAACAAGGGCGCCGTCGTGATCCCGGCCGGCAAGTCGCTCAAGCAGACCGACCCGGCACTCGAAGGCATGAACTACCTGGTCGAAGGCGTGATCGGTTCTGTGTAGCCTGAACCGGGCGCCGCGATGCACAAGAATCTTGTCGATGCCTTGCTGCCGGTCGGCGCGCTGATCGGCGCCCTGCTGCTGTTCGGGCTGTTTGTGTGGCTCGGCGGTGTGAGCCCCGTCGAGACCTGGGTACTGCTGTTCAAGGGCGCCTTCGGCGACTGGTTCTCGTGGCAGAACACGCTCACGCGTGCGGCGCCCTTGATGCTCACGGCCCTGTGCGTGGCGCTGCCGGCGCGCGCCGGCCTCGTCATCATCGGCGGCGAAGGGGCGCTGGTACTGGGTGGCTTGGCCGCGGCTGCGGTGCCTTACCTGATGCCGCTGCCGGGCAACGTGGTCGGCACCGTCGTCGTGTGTGCGGCCGGCTTCGTGATCGGCGCCGCATGGATCGCGCTGGCGGGTGCACTGCGGCAGTACCGCGGCGTCAATGAAACCATCAGCAGCCTGCTGCTCGCCTACACGGCCATCGCGATCTTCAAACAACTGGTCGAAGGGCCGATGCGCGACCCGGCGACGCTGAACAAAC
>JANYJL010000243.1 GCA_025361845.1 Rhizobacter sp. | reverse complement strand
CGCATCGCCGGCCGCCTGATCGTGCTGGCCGACACGCTGCAACCCGGCATCAGCCGCGACCGCGCGGCGCGGCCCGATGTGAAGCCGTCCGCCAAGCCCAGCGCGGCGCAGGCGCAGCGCGAGGCGCGCGCGCAGGCGAAGGCCGACGCCGCTGCGGTGGCCGAGTTGACGATCAACGTGCCGCCGGCGCGCAAAGGGGCGGGCGCGCGTGGCAAGGGGGCGGCGAAGAAGGCTCGCAAAGGCACGCCGACTTGAGGCCTACGCGCCTTCCAGTCGCCGCGTGTCGATGATCTGCGGCGCGACGCCGCGCTGCAGCGCCTGTTTGATCATCTGGGCCGTGCCGCCGGCCCGACCGGACTGGCTGCCGTTCCACAGGCAGATGAAACGCACGCGGGCCGCACCCCGGCGCAAGGCGGTGGACAGCAGCCACGCGTTGCAGCGCTCGAAGGGGTCATCGACCGTGGCGCCGGCGTTCGGGCCGGTGGGCAGGATCTGCGGCGCTTCGGCCAAACGCGTGCGCACGGTCTGATAGCGGCGCAGCCACTGGTCGCCCTGCGCTGAAGGTGCCACCGACTCGCGCAGGAAGCGCGCTTCGTCGAACGGCAGCATCACCTGCACGGGTACGCTGCGCGCCTGGCAGGCTTCGAGGAAGAGCAGGTCGCCACCCGCGGCGGCCTGGCACAGCGCCAGGTCTTGCGGCCCGGCGCCGATCCGGTCGAGCGCGAGGCCGATCTCGCGTGCCGCCGCGGGCTCCAGCGCGGGGGAGAAGCGCGGCGGTGTGCGGCCCGGCCGGTCCATCAGGTGGCCCGAAAACAAGATCACCTGGCGCGGTGCGGCGTCGTGAACGGATTCGGCCATGCAGGCACGATGGCCGGCCGCTTGCGGCCTGTCAAGCCATGGCCTTCAGCCGTTGGCGATGCGGCTCACCAACGCCTTCGTGAACGCCGCAGTGCTGGCGCCGCCGCCGAGGTCGCCGGTGCGCACGAGGTCGATGTTCAGCGTCGCGTCGAGCGCCTGCCGCAGTTGCGCGGCCTTGTCGACGAGCTGGCAGTGGTCGAGCATCATCGCGGCGGCCAGCAGCAGGGCGGTCGGGTTGGCGATGCCCTTGCCGGCGATGTCGGGTGCCGAGCCGTGCACGGCTTCGAAGATCGCCGCGTCGGCGCCGATGTTCGCGCCCGGCGCCATGCCCAGCCCGCCGACGAGGCCGGCCACCAGATCGGACAGGATGTCGCCGAACAGGTTGGTCGTGACGAGCACGTCGAACTGCCAGGGGTTGAGCACGAGCTTCATCGCGCAGGCGTCGATGATGACCGTGTCGAGTTCGAATTTCCCCTTGTACTTGCGCTCGTACAGCTCCAGGCCGGTCTCCAGGAAGATGCCGGTCAGCGCCTTCATGATGTTGGCCTTGTGCACGATCGTCACCTTCTTGCGCCCGGTGGCGACGGCGTGCGCGAAGGCGAACTCCAGCAGGCGGCGGCTGCCGGCGCGGGTGTTGATGCCGGTGGCCATGGCGACGGCGTGCGGGTCGTCGTCGATCTGCACGAAGTGTTCGTGGCCGATGTAGAGACCTTCCAGGTTCTCACGCACGACCACCAGGTCGATCTTGTCGAAGCGGCCGCCCGGAACGATCGTCAGCGCGGGGCGCAGGTTCGCGTAGAGCTTGAACTCCTCGCGCAGCCGCACGTTCGACGAGCGGTAGCCGCCGCCTGATGGCGTTTCCAGCGGCCCTTTGAGCGCGAGCCGCGTACGGCGGATGCTGTCCAGCGTGGCCTTCGGCAACGGGTCGCCAGCCCATTCCAGGACGGCGGCCATTGGAGGCTCCCGGGATACTGTATGGACATCCAGTATTGCACCAAAGTCCGGTTCTCGCCAAATCACCCGATGCTCCGGTCGTGAATTTGGCCTCGGTCGCGACACATCGAGGGTGGCAAGGCCCCGTATCAGGTGCGCACGTGCGCGTGCCTGCAGAAGGGCACCGGCGTTCCCGTTCTGCAGGTGGTTGTCCTTCTGATCGAACCGCCGACGCAACTACAAAGTTGGCCACAAGATGTCATCGGCGCTCCGGACGCTTTATCGGCGTCCAGACCCATCATTCAGGCGCGACGGCCGACAGAATTCGGCTATTTCGGAAACATAAACTGCACCTGCGCGCGTACCTGCCAACGTGCCGCGTTGTCTGGCCGCACCGCGTTGTAGTACATCCCGATCTGCGCGTTCACCGGCGCCGGGCCGATGTGGAAGATCTGCCCCACGCCCATGCCGACCGGGACAGTCCACTTCTGGCTGCTCGGTGCCTCCCAGTTGGCCGTGATCATCGGCACCGTGTTGATGTAGGTGCCACCGGGCAAGTTGTAGCTGAGGATCGGCTGCAGCAAGAAGTTGTTGTAACGACCGCCGCGCTCGTTGCTCGTCAGCGCCGTGACGTTGTTGATCAGCACGCCCATCACCCAGGGATCGCCCGGCTCCATCTTGATCACGGCGAGGGTCGGACCGAGGCCCCAGTTCTTATTGCCGAGCCCGTTGCTGTCGGTCGGTGTTTGGACCACCGCGCCCGCGCCCCAGATGAGGCCGCCGGCGTCAGGTTTACCTGGCGACAGGAACGCCGAGAACTGGATGTCGCCGACCCCGCTTCGCGAACCCTGACCAGGGAAGAACTCCGGCTGTCGAACGATCGGGATGACGGTGCGCGTGATGACGTTCCACTCGTTGTTCAACGCGAACGGGACGACCGGCGAGATGTTCAGGATGTCCTGACGCCGATTCAGTGGACCGACATCGAAGTTGGCGTTGTACTGGAACGGCACGCTGATCACGTTCGCCAGCGGGTTCTGCGCGATGCGCGCCAGTTGCTCCGGCGACAGCTCGATCGCTGACGCAGGGCTCGCCGCGAAGGTGGCGACCACGGCGGCGACGAGGGTCATGATGAAGTTAGGTTGCATGTTGGGATCCGATCAAGCGATGCGTTGTTCGAGGTCGAGGTAGCTGACCTCGCCGTAGTGAATCGTGTTGCGAGAGAAGTACGGCGGCACCACCATGTCAAACTGCTCGTAGCCATGCGCCACATCGCTTCTCAGCAGGTCGGTGCGACTGCCGATGTCCAGGCGCAAGCGCTCGCCGGGATTGAACACCACCGGCCGAGCCGTCAGGCTGAAGCGCAACGTGACGGGTGTTCCAGGCACCAGCGGCTCCGGCGCGTCGATGTCGAGCACGATCTCGGAGGGGGTGCTGCGCAGGTCGTCGATCTTGCGGCAGGCCGGGCGGATTGAGCCCATTGACAGCAGGTGATATCCGCCGTCCTCATCAACACGACCGAGCCGGGCGATCACGTGCGAATCGATCTCCGTGCAACTGAAGCGCAAAGAGAGCGTGACGGGGCCGACGTATTCGGTGTCCTCGTCGATCACGGCATCGAAGGTCAGGATCGGATTGGCCACCTCGTCCAGGCCCGGCGGCACGATCGCGCGAAACGGCACCGCGCCCCACCGGTTGCTGCCGTCCTGCGGTGCCGACGACACCAGGCGATGCGTCGCGGCATCCGCGCCGCCCGACGCCAGGTGATAGCGCACCTTGCGCGCGCCGGGCACGGGGAACTCGACCGCGCCGCGGCACTCGTGTGCGGGCGCCCCGTCGGCGTAGTAGCGCACCGGCGCCTGCGTGGCATAACCGTTGTCCGCGCCGTGCACCACATGGTCGAAGAACGCCAGCGCCTCCAGCTGCCACCGGTAGACCGGCAGTGCGTATTCGGGCGGCGCCATGATCAGCCACTTGCGATCGGCGGGCGTGCTCGCCTTCTGCATGATCTCGTGCGCGCCGAACCGATGCAGGTTGAGTGCGCCCATGTCCTCGATGATCACGAACGGTACCTCGATCCGATCGAGATGCGCATGCGGCCCCGCCGGGATGCTGTTGGTCACGCGCGTCTTGCCGTCGAACACCCAGTCGGCGAACAGCTGGCGGTACTTCAGTGCCGGCTTGTTCTTCTTGAAGCTGTCCATGATGTCCGACATGCGCTTGCGCACGGCCGGCTCCCACAGCTTCTTCAGCGGTGAGTTGAAGACGTGGCTCAGCACCGCGCGAACGATCGGCGGCACGTGCATGCGCTCCTGACCATCGGTGAAGTTCGCGCCCATCCACAGCGTCAGGAAGTCGACCTGCGGCGCGCCGCCGTACATCACGATCTGGCGGAAATAGTCGGTGTCGGTGCCGTTGGCGAAGAACGCTCTCAGCCCGCGCGGACGACGCGCCGCGACCTGCGGCTGCACCACCGCGTAGTACGAGGTGCCGAACAGCACGACGTTGCCGTCGCACCAGGGCTGGCTCGCTGCCCATTCGATGACCGCGACGTGATCGTCCACGTCGGTGTCGTTGAAGAACACTACGCTGTCGCCCTGCGAGCGCCCCATGCCGCGGCGCGACACCACGACGTGCACATAGCCTCGATCGGCGAACACCGGGCCTTCGCCGGTCTCATTGGTGCCGGTCGGTGCGCCGGTGTTCTGCAGCTGATGGCTGTAGGCCGCGAACACGACAACCGCGGGGTAGCGGCCGGGCTTCTCCGGCGCCGCGATGTCGGCGGCCAGCGCGATCCCTTCCGCCACCGGGATCATTTGGTCTGCGTGGATCTTGCAGCCCAGCCCCGTCATCACCGGGGCGCCTGGTGTCCAATCGGCTGTCTGCTGCTGAGACAGGTCGGTCTTCACGGAAATCAGGTTGTCGGCAAAGGGCGTGTCGTCGAAATCGGTAGGCATGGTGGTTGTTCCCAGGTCAAGCGAACGGTGTTACGGATAAACTTATAGAGCGACACTCAATTGAAGTAGAGTGCCATTCTAAATCATGACAGAGATTTGATCCATGAGCAAGCCCAAGAAGGCAGAAGTTCCCGTTCGCCGTGTCAGCCGACAGCGCGAGGCAGGCGAAGCAACGCGCAAGGAAACCCGCCGACAGGTGTTGATCGCAGCCCGCCAGGAGTTCGCGGAACGGGGCTACAGCGCCGCGACCGTGAGCCGGATCGCCGAGCGCGCGAACGTCGCGGTGCAGACGCTGTATTCGTCTTGGGGCAGCAAGCGCGCGCTGCTGCGTGGCGTGATGGAAACGGCTATCACCGGTGACGACGACACGCTGTTCGGCGATACGCCACCGGTCGCACCTCTGCTTCGCGCCGTGCCCGCCGATGTTCGCGGTGATGCGCCCGCGTACGTCAGGCACATCGCGCATCAGTTCCGCGTGCTCGCCGAGCGCGCGACGGTGGGATGGCAGACCTATCGAGACGCCGCAGCCGTCGACCCCGAAGCCGCAGAAGACTGGCAGCAGTTGATGGCGATGCGGCGGGAAGGCTTTCGCATGATCGTGGCGCAAATTCCAAAGGACAAATTGCGGCCGGGGCTGACCCCGGACCTCGCTGCGGACACGGCGTGGGTGATCGCCAGCCCGGACACGAGGGACCAGTTGATCCGGCGTGCCGGGTACACGTACGACCAAATGGAAGACTGGGTGCGGGTCACGCTCACCGCGGCCTTGCTGAAGTAGTCGGGGTTACGCTGGCGCACAGCCTTCCAAGCGTCGCCTTGGCGCTGTCGAAGGCTGTCGAATGCCTTGGTCTGCGGTCAAGCCTTCGGCCGCCAAACACACGCCCGTCAGCTTTCGAAGTGAACTAGCGGTCGCAGCAAGACGCTGCGAAAGTCAGCGTTGAACGTGAGCTGACACTTGATGCTCACGGCCGACGGTCAGCAGTCAGTCTGAAGCTATTTCGGGCGCCGCACCCCGAATCGCTCCGAATCGCAGCCAGTGCTCGCATTTCATAGCTGCACATCGGCGAGCTGCACTTTGGAGGCACTGTCGCTGCCGCCGCATGCCGGGGTGTGCGCAGAGACAGGCATCGGGCAGTGGCGAGGAGGCTTACCGAAGTCCCACTTACGTCGCGACCCGCTAGCAGCAACCGGGGTTCTATGCCTGCCTTCGTACACTTCGCCCACACACCACCTGAAATCCTTTTATGTGCTACTCGGCTCAAGTCTGGGCGGACTATCGCCTCTACGTCAGACAGTGCGGCGCTGAACTCGACATCAAGGAGTTCTACGAGTTGTTCTGGCGTCGGGGCAGCGACAGCAAGATCAAAATCCCGAAGGCGATGGAGGCCGCCTTTGCCGAGCCCAAGAACGAAGCGGAACAGCAGATCAAATCCGCGATCGACGCATTTGCAGTCGAGCAGACAGTCAAGCTGCAGCAAGGCTTGTTCACGCAACGCAAGCGCCTGGCCGATGCCGAGCGGGTCTTGCAGTCCAAGCCCACCAAAGCGGCAGGGGAGAGCAAGCGGATTGCTGGCGACAAGATCGACTGGACAATGGGGAAGCTTTCCGATCTGAGGCGTACAGAACTCAAGGACCGCGATTCCAGAATCTTCCCCGGTCACTATGTGCCGGTCATGGTGATGGAGAGCGGTCGACGTGTCATCAAGCCTATGCGCTACCAGTGCCGCCCCGCCGGCAAACCGGCTTTTTACGACACCAAGTACCCCGGGACGTACAACGCGCGCCGGGACAACCTCGAAGGCTTCTGGAAGGGACTGTTCGGCTACACGCATGGCGTCGTCGTCATCAACGCGTTCTACGAGAACGTGAACCGGCATCGCGTCGAGGGACGCGAACTCGATGTGGACGAAGCGGTCGAGAACGTAGTGCTGGAGTTCAAACCGCGGCCGACTCAGGACATGCTCGTCGCCTGCCTGTGGTCGAGATGGACGGCGCCCGGAGAGCCGGACCTGATGTCGTTCGCGGCCATCACCGATGAGCCGCCGGCAGAGGTCGCTGCTGCCGGGCACGACCGCTGCATCATTCCGATTCGGCCAGAGTACATCGACGCATGGCTGAATCCGGTCCCTGTGAAGCTCGCAGCCCAACACGCCATCCTCGATGACCGTGCCCGGCCGTTCTGCGAGCACCGGATGGCGGCATGACCGCCGCTCGCGGCGTTGCTTCGGCCATCGCGGGAAGTATCAGCACGAACCCAGCCAGAGCCACCGATGCTCGTCGTGCCGCCGTTGTTGCTCATCTATGCAGCGATCCAACAACGCGTCGCTCACTACGGAGGTCAAAGGTCAATCGCTTCAAAACTGGCACCAGACTGGCACCAGCCAAGCCCAGAAAGCAAAAAAGTCAGCAGGTGCTAACCTGCTGACCCTTGCATTTCTTGGCTCCCCGACCTGGGCTCGAACCAGGGACCTACGGATTAACAGTCCGGCGCTCTACCAACTGAGCTATCGAGGAACAGCCTCGAATTATAACCAGTTTCACTGGGTGTCCCGTTCAGTCGAAGACCGGTGTCTCCACACCCAGCACCTTGTGCAGCTTCGGGCTCGTGGTCGTGTATTGAAGGTGAATCGGCTTGTCGGGGAACACGTAGGGCGCGGCGCCGAAGGCGGCGAGGGCGGTCTCGTGGAATCCGCAGAGGATGAGCTTCTTCTTGCCCGGGTAGGTGTTCACGTCACCCACCGCGAAGATGCCGGGGACGTTGGTCTCGAACTTCTCCGTGTCGACGACGAGCTGCTTGCGCTCGATGGCCAGGCCCCAGTCGGCAATCGGGCCGAGCTTGGGTGACAGGCCGAAGAACACGAGAAGCATGTCGAGCGGCACGACGCGCGTTATGCCGTCGCCGCCCGTCACCTTGATCGCGTTCAGCCGGCCTTCGGCCTCGTCGATGCCCGTCACCTGGCCGACGACAAATTGCATCTCCTGCGCTTCGCACAGCGTACGCAGGCGGGCCACGCTCGCCGGTGCGGCCTTGAAGGCGTCGCGGCGGTGCAAGAGGATCACGCTCTCGGCTTTGTTAGGCCCGTCTTGCGCGAAGTTCAAGGCCCAGTCGAGTGCCGAGTCGCCACCACCGGCGATCACGAGGTTCTTGCCCGCAAACTGGGCCGGGTTCTTGACGCGGTAGAAGAGCTGCGAATCAAGGTGGCGCTCGATGCCGTCGACTTTCAAAAGCCGAGGCTGAAACGAGCCCACGCCGCCGGCGATGAAGATCGTCTTGGTCAGCAGGCGTATGCCTTTCGACGTTTCCACGGCGAAGCGGCCATCGGCCTGGCGCGCTACATGTGTGACTTCCTGGCCCAGATGAAACGTCGCGCCGAAGGGCGCAATCTGCTGCTTCAGCCGCTCGGTCAGTTCCCGGCCGGTGCACATCGGCACGGCGGGGATGTCGTAGATCGGTTTGTCGGGGTAGAGCTCGATGCACTGGCCGCCGGCGTAGGGCAGCGAGTCGATGATGTGCGCCTTGATCTCGAGCAGGCCGAGTTCGAAGACCTGGAACAGCCCGACCGGGCCGGCGCCGACGATCACCGCATCGGTTTCGATCGGCCCGTCGTGCGTGTCGGCGGTGCGGGTGATTTCGGGGGCGATCTTCGGTTCCATGCAGGGCTTGCGGGCGCCTGTCGGCCCGCGGGTTTACTTGATGAGCTCGCTGAGCTTGCCGGTCTTGTCTTTCCAGTCGTCGGCATCGGGCAGGGGCGTTTTGCGCTTGGTGATACTGGGCCAGCCTTTGGCCAGGTCCGCATTGATCTTGATCATGTGCTGCTGGTTGCCCGGCACGTCTTCTTCCGGGACGATCGCGTTCACCGGGCACTCGGGAATGCAGACCGCGCAGTCGATGCATTCGTCAGGGTCGATGGTCAGGAAGTTCGGGCCTTCGCGGAAGCAATCGACCGGGCAGACGTCCACGCAGTCGGTGTACTTGCAGCGGATGCAGGATTCGAGAACGACGTGGGTCATGGCGAGAACTCAGGGGTGGTTGATGTACTGCCGCACGCGGCGTGGTGCTTGGCGGATTTTAAGGCTTGGACTTTTGCAGGGCAGCGTGCCGGGTATCGGTGAGCGCTGCAGGTGCGTCATCCAAGGGCTTCGCACCGGCACCGACCACGACGACCATCGGCCGACCTGCGTGCAAGACGCTGGCTTGCGCCAGTTGGGTGAGGCTGTGATCGCTGTGCAGTTGGTCGGGCCAGCCCGCCCGTGAAACCACACTTGCGGGCGTATCGCCTGGCCAGCCCGCTGCGAGCAAGCGGCGCGACAGCGCAGCCAGTTGGCGGCCCGCCATGTAGAACACCTCGGTGTCGGCGCTGCGGCTCGCGTGCACGCTGCCCTCGCGTGTCATCGCAGTGGCCAGGCTCACGCTGCGGCCGGCGCCGCGGCGTGTGAGTGGGCGTTGGGTCGCGGCTGCCGCGGCAATGGCGGCGGTGACACCGGGCACCACTTCGCAAGCGATGCCTGCCTGCGCCAATGCTTCCAACTCCTCTTCGAGCCGGCCGAACACGCTCGGGTCGCCGCCCTTCAGGCGCACGACAACGTCCGCTTCATTTGCGTTTTTGATGAGCAGCGCGTTGATCGTGGCTTGCCCCGTGCTGTCCGCAAAGCCGCGCTTGCCGACGTTCACCCAGCGTGCGTTCGGCGCGAACTGGCGCAGCCCCGGGTCGGTGAGTGCATCGAACAGCACCACGTCGGCCGTCGCCAACAAACGCGCACCACGCAGCGTGATCAGGTCGGCCGCACCCGGGCCGGCACCGATGAAGATCACGTGGCCCATGGCAATGACTTCAGGCCGCGGCCTTGACTAGCAACGCGCCGCTGGTGCGGTTGCTCGCCGGGTCGACGATGATCAGCGAGCCACCGACACGATTTGTCTCGTAGGCTTCGACGGGCAGCGGCTGCTGCGTCTCGATCGTCACATGGCCGATCTCGTTGACGGCCAGTTCATGCGCGTCGATGGCGTCCAGCGTGTGGATGTCGAGCCGGCTTTCGATCGCCGTGATGCGCGCCTGCACCCAGCGGTTGCCGTGGCGCACCCAGTACTTGCGACCGATCTGTGCGGGCTCGGTGTCGAGCCAGGCGAGCGTGGCGGTGAAACGCTGTGTTGCGTGCACGGTCTTCGGTGTCGCGATCCAGTCGCCGCGCGACACGTCGATCTGCCGATCGAGCACGACGCCGGCCGACTGGCCCGCTTCGACGACATCGACGGCATCACTGCCCAGCCGCACTTCGGCCACCGTCGCGACCTCACCGCTCGGGAAGATCTGCACCGAGTCGCCGGCCTTCACGCGGCCATGCGCCACGCGGCCCCACAGCGTGCGGGGCTGGTTGCCGGTGCCTTCGCCTTCACGGGCGACGTATTGCACGGGGATCAGAAGGTCGCCGTCCTTGCGCTCTTGCGCTGCCGGCAGGCTCTCCAGCAGTTGCAGCAGGGACGGGCCGTCGTACCAATCTGCGTCGAGCGGTTGGGTGACGTTGTCGCCGCGCAATGCCGAGACCGGGATCACGCCCGCGACTTCAACGTTCGCCTGCTTCGCGAATTCGAGCAGCGCATCGCGCACGGCTACGTAGGCCTGCGCCGGGTCGTCCACCGCGTCGAGTTTGTTCACAGCGAACACGATGCTCGGCACCCGCAGCAGCCGCGCCAGCAGCGTGTGGCGGCGCGTCTGCGCGAGCAGCCCCACGGGCTTCGTTTGCGTGTCGAGCTTGGTGATGTCGACCAGCACCACGGCGGCGTCGCTGCCGGCCGCGGCTGTGACCATGTTGCGTGTGTACTGCTCGTGGCCCGGTGCGTCGGCGATGATGAACTTGCGCTGTTTGGTCGCGAAGTAGCGGTAGGCCACGTCGATCGTGATGCCTTGTTCGCGCTCGGCTTCCAGGCCGTCGGTCAAGAGCGACAGATCGATCGGCGCGCCAGCGGCCTTCTTCTCCAGCGTGTCGAGCTGGTCGGCGAGGATCGCGCGGCTGTCGAACAGCAGGCGGCCGATCAATGTGCTCTTGCCATCATCGACCGAGCCTGCGGTCAGGAAGCGCAGGGCGCGGTGGTCAGCAACAGTAGCGGTGCTCATCAGAAATAACCTTCCTTCTTGCGTCGTTCCATCGACGCGTCCGACGTGCGGTCGTCCATGCGGGTGGCGCCCCGTTCGCTGACCGTGACCTTCAAGGTTTCGGCGACGATCTCGGTCGCGTTCAACGCCGGGCTCTCGACCGGGCAGGTGCAGGTCATGTCGCCGACGGTGCGAAAGCGCACCTCGACGGTCTCGACCGTTTCACCCGCTTCGGGCGGTGTCACCTCGGTCAGCGGCACCAGCAAACCCTTGCGGCGGATCACCTGGCGGTCGTGCGCGAAATACAGGCTCGGCAGCGGGATGTTCTCGCGCGCCAGGTAGAGCCACACGTCGAGTTCGGTCCAGTTCGAGATCGGGAACGCGCGCATGTGTTCGCCTGGCTTGATGCGGGTGTTGAACAGCGTCCAGAGTTCGGGGCGTTGCTCCTTCGGCTGCCATTGGCCGAAGCTGTCGCGGTGCGAAAAGATGCGCTCCTTGGCGCGCGCCTTTTCTTCATCGCGGCGGGCCCCGCCCATCAGCACATCGAAGCGGTGTTCTTCGATCGCTTCGAGCAGGGCCACGGTCTGGTGGCCGTTGCGCGATTCGAGCGGGTGGCTCAGGCGGATCGTGCCGCGTTTGATCGAATCTTCGAGGTGGCCGACGACCAGGCGCTCGCCCATCTCGGCGACACGCCGATCGCGGAACTCGATCACTTCGGGGAAGTTGTGGCCGGTGTCCACGTGCAGCAGCGGGAAGGGCAGACGGCCCTTGAGGTTGCCTTGCGCGTCCTTGCTTTTGAAAGCCTTCTCGGCGAGACGCAACACCACGCACGAGTCCTTGCCGCCCGAGAACAGCAGGGCCGGGCGCTCGAAGGCGGCGACGGTTTCGCGCAGGATGAAGATGGCTTCTTCTTCCAGCCAGTCGAGGTGCGTGTGGTCGAGTTGGGGGAGCAGTTGCTCCACCGTCAGTGCAGCGTTCATGCGCGGGGTCCGATCATCGATACGGCGGGCTCTTCTTTCACATGGAGCCCACACTCTTTTGCTTTTTCGTCTTCCCA
>JANYJL010000240.1 GCA_025361845.1 Rhizobacter sp. | reverse complement strand
CGCTGCCGCCGCACGCGCGAGAGCTGGCCGTTCAGGTAGACGCTCGGCACAGCCATGATCTGGCGCGCCTCGACCTCGTCCTTGTAAAGCCCGCCGTCGATCGCGACGTGCCGGATGCGCGGGTTCAGCACCGCCATCAGGTTCAGTGCTTGCACCACGTCCGGGCAGTTGTGGCAGGTCAGCGACATGTAGGTCTCGAACACAAAATCGCCGTCGAGCTGGCGGATCTGTTCGATCACCTCGGCCTCCACCTTCGGCGGGTGGCCGCCGGCCTGCAACAGCGCCAGCACCAGCGAGGTGAACTCGTGGCCCATCGGGATGGCGGCGAAACGCACGCCCATATCCGCACCCGCCCGGCTGATCGAGAACGAAGGGCGGCGCGTGTCCGTGCCGTCCACGCGCAGGCTGACCCTGTCGCTCAGTGCGACGATCTCTTCCAGCAGCTCGCGCATCTCGGCCGAGGCCGGTCGGTCGTCGAGCGAGGCGACCAGCTCGACCGGCTGGGTCACTCGTTGCAGGTAGCCCTTCAACTGGGCCGAGAGGTTGGCGTCCAACATGGGGTGTCCTTCAAAGGGGATGCTGTCGAAGAAGCCCCGGCCGGAGCCGGGGCCTCTTGGGGTCGCTTTGGGGTCGCTGCGCGGGTAACGTCAGATCTTGCCGACGAGGTCGAGCGACGGGGTCAGCGTGGCGGCACCTTCCTGCCACTTGGCCGGGCACACCTGGCCCGGGTGGGCGGCGATGTACTGCGCGGCGCTGACCTTGCGCAGCAGTTCCTTCGCGTCACGGGCGATGCCGTTGTCGTGGATCTCGCAGGCCTTGATGTGACCTTCCGGGTTGATCACGAAGCTGCCGCGCAGGGCCAGGCCTTCTTCCTCGATGTGCACGTCGAAGCCGCGTGTCAGCGTGTGGGTCGGGTCGCCGATCAGGGCGAACTTCGATTTGCCGACGGCAGGCGAGGTCTCGTGCCAGACCTTGTGCGCGAAGTGCGTGTCGGTGGTGATGACGTAGACGGCCACGCCCTTCTTCTGGAACTCGGCGTAGTTGTCGGCGAGGTCTTCCACTTCGGTCGGGCAGTTGAAGGTGAAGGCGGCGGGCATGAACACGAACACGCTCCACTTGCCTTGCAGCGCCTTTTCGGTGACTTCGATGAACTTGCCGTTCTGGAAGGCGTTGACCTTGAAAGGCTTGACGGCGGTGTTGATGAGCGACATGGGGAGAACTCCTGAGGTTAAAAAGAGAATGGTGGGTAACTGCGAACGTGCGAATTTTGCTGGCAGTGCCGCATGCACGGGATTGATTGAGGGAATGACATTGATTTGGCATCCCTATCGCTCGGGAGGCCTCCGCCGCGCTCTGTGCGCGGGCTCGCTCAGGGCTGCAACCAGCGCGCGCCGTGGGCGTCGAACAGGGCCCGGCGGTGGCCGTCGGGGTGCAGTTCGAGCCAGTCGATCGATGTCACCTGGGCCAGGATCACCGCAAAGTTCGCGCGGGCCACGGCCTCGTGTGTGGGCGTGGCGGCGGCTGCCAGGAAGGCACCCGGCGGCTCGGGCGACAGGTAGTCCTGCGCGGCAGGCGAGAGCTTGATGCGCGCCCAGCGCGAGGACACTGCCAGCCCGTCGTCCTCCAGCGCCAGCATCACCTTGCAGCGCAGTTGCCAGCCGAGTGCCGGCGACCACATCACGAGGGTGCCGGCCGGGTGGCTCAGCAACTGAGCCACCTTGGGTGAACGCTCGTCAGTGAAGAGGCACAGGCGCTGCGCGACAGCATCCACCTCGCGCAGGATCACCGTGCGCGCATCGGCGCTCGTGCCGTCGGTGGTGGCGAGGACCGGCGTGCGCCAGGCATGCCCCCGCTCGTGCACGGCCGCGCCGAGCTGTTGCCAGACCGCGGCGGCGATCGCTTCCAGCGACCCCAGCCGATCCGGCATGTCAGGCCTCCGACCGCAGCGAAGGGAACAGGATCACATCGCGGATGCTCGGCGAATCGGTGAGCAGCATGATCAGCCGATCGAGGCCGATGCCGCAGCCGCCGGTGGGCGGCATGCCGTATTCGAGCGCGCGGATGAAATCGGCGTCGTAGTACATCGCCTCTTCGTCGCCAGCTTCCTTGTTCGCGGCCTGGGCCCGGAAACGCGCGGCCTGGTCTTCGGCGTCGTTCAGTTCCGAGAAGCCATTCGCGTATTCACGGCCCGTGATGAAGAGCTCGAAGCGTTCGGTGATGGCCGGGTTGGCATCCGACGCCCGCGCGAGCGGCGACACCTCGACCGGGTAGTCGATGATGAAGGTCGGATCCCAGAGTTTCTCTTCCACCACTGCCTCGAACAGGCCGAACTGCAATTCCGCGAGCTTCCAGTGCGCGGGCGCTTCTGCGCCGCTCGCTTTCAGGCGGGCGCGCAGCACATCCGCATCCACGGCCTCGGCAGCAGTCATGCCCGCATGCGCCACCAGCGAATCCTGCACCGTCAGGCGCGCGAAGCGTTGATCCAGGTCAACCGGCTTGCCGGCATACGTGAGCTTGGCCGAGCCGGTGGCGTGGCGCGCCGCGTGGCGCAGCACCGCCTCGGTGTAGTCCATCAGGTCGTGGTGGTTCCAGTAGGCGGCGTAGAACTCCATCATCGTGAACTCGGGGTTGTGCCGCACCGAGATGCCTTCGTTGCGAAAGCTCCGGTTGATCTCGAACACGCGCTCGAAGCCGCCGACGATCAGGCGC
>JANYJL010000218.1 GCA_025361845.1 Rhizobacter sp. | reverse complement strand
GGGGTGTTTTGCCTCGGGTTCGGCATCAAGCGCGCGTACCGCGCGGTGACCGAATTCGAGGACTACCGCTGGACGACGCTTCGCCTGGCGAAGCTCGCCATCACGACCTGGGTCGTGATGGCGCTGTTCAAGCTCGTCTGGCTCATTCAGGGGTGACGATGCAAGAGAAGGTGCGACACCAAACACAGATGCGAAAGAGTGGAGTGCAGGATAGGCTGCGCCGGCTTGTGTGTGTCACGAGGGCCGCCTGATGCAATCAGAGCGGCAGCCCTCGCAACGGGCGACGCTTCACGTCGATGTCGGCCCCGAGCTGTCAGCTCGACTCCGAGCCGCTGCCGCGGCAGGTGGTCGCACCCCATCGGAATGGACTCGCGAACTTCTCCAGCGGGAGCTGGCGCGGGCGGGTGCATCGGCTGATCGCGAACGCCCCGTCCCGGCCACGAACCCCGCAATCCCAGCACCAGCAACCCCCGGCCGCCTCGTCCTCGACGCCGAGCTGGCCACCCTGCTGCACCAAGTCCAGCAGCAAGGCCAATTCCGCACCCGCCCCGCAGCGCTTCGCCTCGTGCTTCGCCACTTCCTCGGCCAAGGCGCCGCGACGATGCAACCCGTCGACGCGACCCCGCTGAAAGATGGCGTGGCCGCGCTCATGCGTTCGAATCACGAGTTGCTGCCGATCGGCAAGAACATCAACCAGATCGCCAAGTCGCTGAATGCGATGCAGGGCGGGTTCCGCAACTCGGATACCAGGAACCTGCAGGCCTTCGCTCAATCGGTGAGGGATCACGTCGAGCAGGCGGCGCGGCTCGTCACTGCGATGCGCTCCCTTGTGACGCCCCACAAGCCGAAACCATGAGCCGCGCACGCACCAAAGGCACCCCCGGGCCGGCATCGGCGCACGACTCGGTTCGCAGCACCTTGGACACCGACGGCATGCTGGCCGAATGGGGTGCGAGGTTGTTCTATCCGATCCCCAAGGGCAAAGGCGATTCGGGAGGCGGCAAGCTGCCTCTCTTGGCAACCGCGGTGGCCATCGCCGCAGCCATGACACCGACGGAAGTCCGCAGCCGAATTCGCAGCACGGTAGCGCCCGGGGCGACGCAGGTGATGGTGAAGATCACCGGCGGCGGCCGCGGCATGAAAGCGATCGCCGCGCACTTCAGGTACATCGGCCGGCTGGGTAAAGAAGAGGCCGGTGGCAAGGGCCAAACCTTGGAGATCGAAGACGAGCGCGGCGAGAAGATCCAAGGCAGTGCCGGCCTGGCACAGCTGGCCGACGAGTGGCGTGTCGCCGGCGCGTACATCGACGACACGAGCTCGCGACGTGAGGCCTTCAACATCATCTTCTCGATGCCGGCGGGTACGCCGCCGGAGGCGGTTCGCGAGGCCACAGCCGATGCAGCGCGTGAGCTGTTCGAGGGGCACAAGTACGTGTTCGTGCTTCACGAAGACCAAGGTGCCCCTCATGTGCATCTGTCAGTTCGCGCCGATCGATACGACGGCGTGCGCCTGGCGCCCCGCAAGGCCGATCTGGATCGGTGGCGTGCGGTGTTTGCGCGTGGGCTGCAGGACCGCGGTGTGAACGCGGTGGCCACCCGGCAACCCGTCAGGGCCGCCAATCGCAATTACCGCAAGCTGTGGGAGGAACGAGCTGCCGGCCGCCGTGCGTTGACTCGACAGCGCCCCGCCCAACGGACCAGCGCAAAAGCCCTCGCGGCACGCGCCGAAGCCATCAAGGCCTGGGAGCAGATCGCGCGAGCGCTGGCCAGCTCGAAGGACCCGGCCGATGTCCGCCTCGCGGTTGACGCCGTGCGGTATCTGGCGGAAGTTGCGCCGGGCGGGCAGCAGGCGGCTCGGGCGGCGGCACAGCGGGCCCAGCAGCAGGAGGCCGAACGTTCGGCGCGCGCAGCCAGTGCACCGAAGCCACAGCGAGATCGCTCGAGGTCACCGCGACGCTGAGGCAGGGAACGCGCGACCTCGTCGGGCAGCCCTACCATTGCCGGCAATGAACGAAGGCTGTCATTCCCCGGAACTGCAAAGAGAGGTCCAGCGCCTGCTGGGTCGTTGCATGCTGCGCCTCCAGCAGTACGAGGGGCTGATGAAGGCCGTGCTCGCCCACCACGAATTGGCAGGCTCCGTCGAGACACCGGAAGCTTAGGCGAGGCACTGCTGATCATGGCGACTCTGCCTTTCGCGCTGGTCGGCGGCATCTGGTTGCTCTACCTGCTGAGCTACAACCTATCCGTCGCCGGGGCGGTCGGTTTGATTGCGCTTGCGGGTGTCTCGGCCGAATTCGGCGTGATCATGTTGCTGTATCTGAAGCACGCCTGGGCCGAGCGTGTCAATGCGGGCACGACAACGACCGACGATCTGCTTGACGCCATCCGAGAAGGCGCAGTGTTGCGTGTCCGCCCGAAGGCGATGACCGTCGCCGTGATCCTGGCCGGCCTGCTCCCGATCATGTGGGGCACGGGCACCGGTTCCGAGGTGATGCAGCGCATCGCCGCCCCGATGGTCGGCGGGATGATCACGGCACCGCTGCTGTCGATGTTCGTGGTCCCGGCGGCCTACCTGCTGATGCGGCAGACGCGCGAACGCAAGGTATGGCGCATTGCGTTCTGGCGGTGGCAATATGCGACGGACTGAGTTCAATCGATAGGAATGCCATGCAGAGACGCTACGCAGTAGTTGCCCTGTCCGTCGCATTGATGCTTGCAATCGGGGTGTCAGTTGTTGTCAAGACTTCAGCGCTGCGCCCAGCCACGGTCAGATTGCTGCCGAACGATGCCAAGGTGCTGGCTCGCGGCGAAACCGTCTACCGGAACCGCTGCACCGCATGCCACGGTCAGCAACTGGAAGGGCAACCTGAATGGCGTACACGCGGAGCGGACGGGCTGCTGCCTGCGCCGCCTCACGACGAGACAGGCCACACTTGGCACCATGCCGATGATTTGCTGTTCCGCATCACGAAGTACGGCGTGGGTGCGGCCATCAACGACGTGACCTACAAGTCATCCATGCCGGCCTTCGAGTCCACGTTGAGCGATGACGAGATCGTCGCGGTGCTTTCGTGGATCAAGTCGACCTGGCCAGCGTCGGTGCGGGCGCACAACGACGAGATCAATGCGCCGACCAAACCTTGATCCAGGGACGATCGGACGGGAAGGGCGCGGTCAGCCCCGACCGAGGGCCATGGTCTTCCGCGACAGGGCGATATCGCCAACGCCTGCATATGCTGGCCGCGCTGCTGCGCGAGATGCGGCGTCACATCCTGTCGGCGATTTCCGGTTCAGCGCCGGCGCCGGTCACGCGACTTGCGGCCACGCTTGCCGGCACCTTTGTCGCCGACCTTTCGTCTCCGCTCGCGCCACACCAAATAGCCGACTCCACCGAGCACGGCGACGACCGAGAAGGCGCCGCCGATCAGGATCCGGGTCAGTGCCTCATGCGGCAGGTTCGCGAGGTTTCGCAGCTCGTGGGACACAGTCTTCCCCGTCCGGGCGCTGCTTCAGCCGAGGGTCTGCTGAATCGTCTGGGCCAATGAGACAACCCCGTCACTTCGCCGGGTTGATCTCGGTCACGATCAAGGTGCCGCCGACGTTCTCGGCCTTGAAGCGAACTTTGTCCCCAGCCTGAACCTTGTCAAGAATGGTCGCGTCCTTGACCGTGAACACCATCGTCATTGGGGGCATGTCGATGTTCTTGATCTCGGCGTGCTTGAGGGTGATTTTCTTGTTTTCCTTGTCGACCTTCTTGACTTCGCCGTCGGTCAGTCCAGCCGATGCCGGAGCCTGCTGGGCAAGCACGGGCAGTGCGAACATGGCGGCAGTCAAAGATGCAAGGATGAATTTTTTCATGAGAATGCTTTCAGAGGTAGTGTTGGTAGACGTGCAAGTTGCCGTCGCGGCCAACCAGCAGCACGTCGTAGGGGTCGCTGCGCTTGTGGTACTCGGGGCCGTCCATGCCCGGTGAGCCCAGGGGCATGGCCGGCACGGCGAGGCCGATGGCTTGCGGTCGTTCATTCAGCAGCCGAAGGATCTCGCGTGCCGGAACGTGCCCCTCGATCGCATAGCCGCCGACTTCTGCCGTGTGGCAGCCGCCAAGGATCAGCGGTATGCCCAGGCGCCGACGAGCGTCGGTGTTGCCCTCGTTGTGGGCCGTCACCTGAAAGCCGTTGGCTTCCAGGTGCTTGATCCAGTCCTTGCAGCAACCGCAGTTCGGACCTTTCCAGACTTCGACCGAGGCAGCCGGCTTCGTGACTTGCGCGCGTGTCCAAGTCGGCACGGCGGCCGATGCGGCCGCAACCAGCAATGCCCGACGGGCACGGCAATTGCGCCCTTCATTGCTGATCATGGTCGCGGCCATCAGTTGCTGGCGACCTTCGCCGCGACGACCTTGATCTTGCCGATCATGCCGGCCTCGTAGTGCCCGGGCATCAGGCAGGCGAAGTCGAATTGGCCAGCGCGATTGAATGTCCAGACGATTTCGCTGGTCTGGCCCGCGCCCAGGTGGGCCATGTAGGGCTCGTCGTGTTCCATGTTCGGGAACTTCTTCATCAGCGCGGCGTGCTCGTCGAGGTCCTTCTTGGTGCCGAGTACGAACTCGTGCTTGACCTGACCGGTATTGCGGTGCACGAAGCGAATCGTCTCGCCCTGTCGAATCTCGATGTTGTCCGGTGTGAAGCGCATCTTGTCCGTCATCGTGACTTCGATGGTCCGGGTGACGGACTTGGCTTCGCCGGCGATGCCCCAGTCCTTCTGTTCCATCTTGACCGGGCCGGCGGGTTTGGCATGGGTTGCGTCGCCGTGGGCGTACGCGATCCCCGTGACTGCGAGCAGGCTCGCAAGGACAGCGGAGACCGCGTTACGTTTGCTGAAATTCATGGGTGGATCCTTTGGTGGTGTGAGGGGAGGTTTCACTCAATGCCCGGAGTGACCAGCGGGTTTGCGAACTTGCACTTCGACGCTTGTGGGCGTGGACGGGGCGCTGTCGGGCTCGATGCGTGCCGGCTCGCCGAGCACACCAGTCCATTCGTAGGCCACAGTGCCTTGGGGATGTTTGAACCAGCCAGGGTTCGAGTAGTTGCCCGGCTTCTGGTCGCGGCGCACCTTCAGCGTGCTGAACATGCCGCCCATCTCGACACTGCCGAACGGACCTTCGCCCGTCATCATGGGCGTGGTGTTGTCGGGCAGGGGCATCTCCATCTCGGCCATGTCCGCCATGCCGCGCTCGCCCATCACCATGTAGTCGGGGATCAGCTTCGTCACCTGGCGTGCGATGCCACGATGGTCCACGCCGATCATCGTTGGCACGTTGTGCCCCATCGCGTTCATCGTGTGGTGGCTCTTGTGGCAGTGGAAGGCCCAGTCGCCCTCTTCATCGGCGAGGAATTCGACCTGGCGCATCTGCCCCACGGCGATGTCGGTGGTGACCTCGGCCCAGCGCGCGCTGACCGGGGTCGGGCCTCCGTCGGTGCCGGTCACCGCGAACTCGTGACCGTGCAGATGGATCGGGTGATTGGTCATCGTCAGGTTGCCGATGCGGATGCGCACCTTGTCACCCAGCCGCACATTCAGCGAATCGATGCCCGGAAAGATGCGACTGTTCCAACTCCACAGGTTGAAGTCGTTCATCGTCATGATCTTGGGTGTCGCTGCTCCGGGCTCGATGTCGTAGGCGTTTAGCAGGAAGCAGAAGTCGCGATCTACTTCATCGATCAGCGCATGCTTGGCTTTGGGGTGGGTAACCCAGAAACCCATCATGCCCATCGCCATCTGCGTCATTTCGTCGGCGTGCGGGTGGTACATGAAAGTGCCCGGCCGACGCGCCACGAATTCGTAGACGAAGGTCTTGCCGGGTTGGATCGGCGGCTGGTTCAACCCCGACACACCGTCCATGCCGTTCGGCAGGCGCTGGCCATGCCAGTGAACTGCCGTGTGCTCGGGCAGCTTGTTGGTGACGAAGACGCGCACGCGGTCACCTTCGACAACCTCGATGGTCGGGCCGGGGCTCTGTCCGTTATAGCCCCACAGATGGGCCTTGAAGCCGGGCGCCATTTCGCGCACCACCGGCTCGGCGACCAGGTGGAACTCCTTGACACCATTGTTCATGCGCCAGGGCAGCGTCCAGCCGTTGAGTGTCACGACGGGGTTGTAGGGACGGCCTGTGTTCGGCACCAGTGGCGGCATCGTATCGGGCTTGGTTTGCAGGACCGGCTCGGGCAGCGCGGCCATGGCGACCCGGCTGACGGCCGAAGCGGCCACCGCGCCGCCGGCAATTCCAGCCAGTTTGAAAAAATCTCTTCGCGAATTCATCAGGAAGTCCTTGTGGCTGCGCAGGCAATCACGTGTGTTGCGCAGAGGGAAGCGACCGGGTTCAGGGGATGCTCGGCAAACATGGTCAGTGGCCCGCCTCGGCGGCAGCACCGCTGCCGGCGCTGCCGGACATCACAGCCGCCATCGTGGGTTTGCCGACGAGCGAGGCTTGTAGCGCCGCGTCCGCCAACCAGAATTGCTGCTCGGCGGCGATCGCCGCCATCACGCTGTTGATTTGCTCTCGCGAATCCGCCAGCAACTCGAACACACCGATGAGCATGCCGTTGTAGCGCAGCAGGTTCTCGTCGGCGATGGTCCGCCGCAGCGGCAGGACTTCGTCGCGATGGTGACGGGCAATGTCGTGGGCGGTGCGGTAGGCCGAGTAGGCTTGACGCACGTATGAGCCGGCAGCGCGGGTAGTCGCTTCCACGCGGTTGGCCGCCGCCAGGGTCTGCGCATTCATCGCGTCGCGTCGCGTGTCGCCCCAATCGAAGAGGGGCAAGCGAACGTCGATCTCGAAGCCGCGGCCGGTAAGTTTGGATCCGCTGACGTTGTCGAACACCGTGTTGCGTCGCACCCCGAGTTCGATGTCAACGAAACTGTTGGCAAAGTCCAGTCCCTGGGCCTTGCCGGCGGCCTCCAGGTCCGCCCGCGCCATGCGCAGATCAAGCCGATTCGTGCTCGCCGCGTCGGCTACCGCTCGGGGTTGCAAGGCTTCCTTGGGCAGATCCGGCAGGCGTTCGGGCAGCAGCAGCGAGGCGGCCTGGGTGTCGGTGAGGCCCAGGAGTCGGATCAGTTCTTCGCGCGCAGACGTGGCCTGATGCTGGCCGCTTGCGAGCTGGGTGGCCGCATCGGCATAGAAGGCCTGCTGTCGGGCGCGGTCCAGCTTGTTGAAGTTGCCCACGGCTTGCATGCGGCGCGCGAGTTCGGCACCGGTCTCGGCGTTGTCGAACACCTGGCGAGCATAGGTATCGGTCTGCTGTGCGGCTACCGCGCGCACCCAGGCCTGCCGAACCTGAGTGACCTGGTCCACCACATCGGCGCTCAAACGCAGACGTGCCTGCTCGATCCGGCGCTGGGCGACGCCGTTGCGCTGCGGCAGCGTCAGCAAGTCGAGCAGTCCAAACGAGAGCAAACGACCCAACTCCAGTTCGGAGCCGAGGTGCAGGCGCTCGAAGCTGAATACGGGGTTGGGCAGTCGGGCGAGTTGCGCTGCGCCCGCCGCATCCGCCCAGTGCTGGGCCAGCAGCGCTTGCACGGACGGGCTGTTGGCCAGCGCGAGTTGCACCGCGTCAGCTTGGGACAAGGGGCTCTTCAGCAGTTCGGTGCTGAGCAGTTCACGCGAGCGCCGCTCGTCGTCGCTGCGCACCAGCGCCAATTTGCCACCGGTGAAGCCGGCCGCCTCGCGGTTGGTCCGATCGAGGCTGTTGTCGAGGTCAACGGTCGCACAGCCTGCCAGCGTCAACGCGGCAACCAAGGTCATTGCGGCGAGCGCCGGACGTGGGCTGCGCTTGGCAGTGTTCACACTCATCAACGCACTCACGGCTTACTCCCGGGCTGGCTGGCGGCTCCAGCTGCGGGCGTCGGGACGGCCCCAGGCGAACCCTGCGCCGTCGGGCGACTCTCTCGGGCATAAGCCCGCCACCCGCCGATGCGCGCGGCTGTGTCGTTGCTGTCGCGCCAAGTGGCGACACCCTGCTCCATATAGGGCTTGTAGGTGTCGAAAGCAGAGCGGTAGGTCGGTATCAGTGGTGCCGGGCTGCTCGACGCGCTCGATTGCGCCACGACGGGCGCCGCGGCCAGGGCGCACAGCAACCCGACCCAGTGATTCAGGCGGACTGCCTGAATGTTGAAACGAGGTGCAAGCATGCAAGGTTCTCAAGCAAAGGCGGGGGGTGCGGGCAATGCCCGACGGAGGTCTGCACGATGAAGCCACTGTAGGCACCCGACCGCGACGACAGGCCGACGCGAAGATGACAAATTCGTCATCTGGCCAATTCGCCGACTGGGGACAATCGCCCCATGAAAATTCTCGTGATCGAGGACGAACGCAAACTGGCCGAGTACCTGCGCCAGGGGTTGGCGGAAGAGGGTTACGTTGTCGATCTGGCCCACGACGGCGTTGACGGGCTGCACCTGGCGCTCGAAGGCAGCTACAACGCCATTCTGCTCGACCGCATGCTGCCGGGCCTGGATGGTCTGGCATTGCTCACCGCACTGCGTTCGCAGAAGTCGACGCCGGTTTTGATGCTGACTGCGCTCGACCGTGTGGAGGATCGTGTCGCCGGCCTGCGAGGTGGCGCCGACGACTACCTGGTCAAGCCGTTTGCATTCTCGGAACTTGTGGCGCGCCTCCAGGCGCTGATGCGCCGGGCCGAGCCCGCCCGCGAGCCTGTCGACGCCACGGTGCTGCGCCTCGCCGACCTCGAACTCGACCTGCTGCGCCGCAAGGCCACGAGGGGCGGACAGCGCCTGGACCTGACCGCGAAGGAGTTCTTGCTGCTCACGCTGCTCTTGCGTCGGCGTGGCGAGGTCTTGTCGCGCACCGAAATTGCCGAGCAGGTCTGGGATATGAATTTCGACAGCGAGACCAACGTGGTTGAGGTGGCCATCCGCCGGCTGCGTGGCAAACTGGACGTACCGTTTGCGCAGACCCTGTTGCACACCGTTCGTGGCATGGGTTACGTGCTGGAAGAGCGGGTCGCGTGACGCAGGCGGCGAACGCGTACTCGGTCGGGCGGCGGCTGTCGATCCTGCTGGCCCTGCAGGCCTTTGCCGGCCTGGCCGTGGTGGCGCTCGTCGTCTATGGGGCCATCGACGCCCATCTGGCTTCGCGCCAGTCGGAAGCCCTGCAGCGCAAGCAGGAAGCCGTGGCCCACCTGATGACCGAGGCGATTCAGGACGGCGACACGGAGGGTCTGAGGCACCGGCTCGATGACTTTCTTGCGGGTCACGGCGACCTGGGCCTCGTCATCCTCGATGCGCAGGGTAGCGCGACGTATCAATTTCCGGCGGTCTTGCCCATTGCGCCAAGGCGGGCGAGCATCGAGTTCAGTTTGGACTTGGCGCTTTCGGACAAGGCCACTGCCAGCGTGCCGCTGAGAACACCGCTGAACGCCCGACTTTGGCTGGACACCCAAGCCGATGATGCGCTGCTCCTGCGTCTGGCCACGGCGCTGGCCGTTGCGGCGCTGCTTGGTACCTTGGTCGTCTCGGCCGGCGGCTATGCCTTGGTCAGGCACGGCCTTCGACCCGTTCATCAATTGGTCGAGCAGACGAGCCGCCTGGCCGCCGACGCGTTAGGGCCTGGCCTTGATGGCTCTGCCCAGCCGCTCGAATTGCAGCCCTTGGTCGCACAGTTCAACGCACTGCTGTCGCGCTTGGCCAAGGTCTATGAACAACTCGAGGGTTTCAACGCCGACGTGGCCCATGAGCTCAACACACCGCTGTCGACCCTGATTGCCAGTACTGAACTGGCCCTGCGCCGGCAGCGCGACCCTGCGGCGCTGCGCGAGGTTCTGGGTTCGAATCTGGAGGAACTGCAACGCCTGTCGGCCATCGTCAAGGACATGCTGTTCTTGTCGCGTGCCGATCGTGGCAGCCGCGCCCGCCGCACCCATGCGGCCAGCCTCGCAGCCGTGGTCAGTGAGGTGGCCGAGTATCACGAGGCTTCCACCTTGTCGGCTGGCTTGAAGGTCGAGGTGATCGGCGATGTCGCTGGGTCTTTCGACCTTCCACTGATCAAGCGCGCCGTGTCGAACCTCCTGGGCAACGCGACGCGATTCGCCGCGGCCGCGAGCACGGTACGCATTGAGATCACTGCCGAGGAGGATGAACTGGTTCGCTTGGCCGTGGTCAATGCGGGTCCACCGATCGCCGCCGAGCACTTGCCGCGCCTCTTCGACCGCTTCTACCGTGCCGACGCGGCGCGCTCGCACGCCGACATCCACCACGGTCTCGGACTCGCCATCGTCGCCGCCGTTGCACGTATGCATGGGGGCCAGGCCTGGGCCGAGTGCAAGCGGGGCCTGACCCACGTCGGCCTGCGTCTGCCGCTCAACTGACTGTGCCATCACTTGCATTCGTGGGAAACGTGCTGCCTCCGCAAGTTTGTTGACTCAAGGATCGACGCTCGCCCCTTCGATGCTGTCCGACGCGCCGACATAGGGATATGAATCCGTTGGCGGCGGACTAAGGTTGTCGTGCCAGTGGTGCGTCGCAGGACTTGATGTCTTCAGGACTGCGCGCTTGTTGTCGCTGGCAGCGTTCAGCCCCAGGGAGCACACAACATGGCGATTCGAAATGTCTATCTGAAGATCGAGCAGATCCTCGACTACAGCCCGGTCGAACCCAGCGGCCACGCGGCGGCGAACTACCGGCGCGACTGCATGCGCAACCCGGGGCACGAGGACGGCATGATCCCGCTGTCCGAGGTCGACGCGCGCCGCCTCGACGCCCTCATCTACCGCGAGTATCTCGACCCCGCCTACCTGATCCCCAAGCCCGACAAACTCGTGCTGGCCGATGTGAACGAGCCGGTCTTCGCGCACCGCGTGCCGGGCACCGTCATCTACGCGCACCCGGGCGACCACCTGCACATCAAGGTGATGAACGCCGACACCATGCCGCACAGCTTTCATGTGCATGGTCTGAGCTACGGCATCGATTCGGACGGCTCCTGGCCCTTCGGCACTCAGAGCACCGACGGCCGCCGCTCCGACGAAATCTGCCCCGGCCAGTATTGGGTCTACCACTACACCGTCACCGACGAGATGCTCGGTGCCTGGCCCTTTCACGACCACTCGCGCCACATCGCCGAAAGCATCAACCGTGGTCTGTTCGGTGGCATCGTCGTGCTGCCAGCGGTGCGCCGCCCGCCGCGTGGCATGGTGCTGCCACCGATGGTGGCGAGCTACCTCAAGGCGAAGTTCGCCGATCTGCAACTTGAGCACGCGGAACACAAGGAAGGAGCCGACCCGGACCTGCGAGACCTGCCGCCGATCGCCCATGCCGAGCCGGTCGGCAACGCCGATGGTGGTGGGCACGGCGACCATGGTGACCACGGCGGGCACGTCGTCACGGCGGCCGTAGATTTCGACCTGCGCGCACGACGGGACTTTCTTGAAGAGTGGTCGCAACTCGACTACGCGCACCACCGCCCGCCGCCGAACGAGACCCTGCACGTGCCGATGTTCATCCACCAGATGAGCAAGGTCAAAGGCGCCGCAGCATTCAACAAGAGCCCGTTCTCGCCGGGCGATGCGCCGTTCGAGGTGACTTTCGGCGCCGCCGGGATCTTCGGCTACCACTGCGAGATCCACACCTCGATGCAGGGCACCGTGGTCGTTGAGGCCGGGGGCTTGCCCGAAGCGGTGGTGGCCATCGTCGACACCGACCCGATGAACATGCACTTCGAGCCGGCCGAGGTTCACATTCAGCCCGGCGGCAAGGTGCGCTGGACGGCCGGCACCGTGCAGACGCACACCGTCACCGAGAACGGTGCCGGCCTGCCGAGTTTCTGCCTCAACGGGCGCTCATTCGTCGGCAACACACCGACCATCGTGGCGCATGCCGGGCAGAAGATCCGCTGGTATGTGTTCAACCTCGATCTGGGCATGGGCTGGCACAACTTTCATGTGCATGGCCAGCGCTGGAAGTTCGCGAACGAGACCATCGATTCGCGCAGCATCGGGCCGGCCGAATCCTTCGTGGTCGAGACCACGGCGCCGCCCGTCATCCTGCTGCCCGCTGACATCGCGGCCACCCAGGATCCCAAGCACCGTCCGCACGACGCTCGCCCGTACCACTTGCGTGGCGACTTCCTGTTCCACTGCCACGTCGAGATGCACATGATGCAAGGCTTGGCGGGCCTGGTGCGCTCGAGCCAGACGGTGTGGTTGACCGCCGACCAGGCCCGGCGGCTGCGCGCCGAAAGCGGCCTCGCGCTCGACCATGGTGGCAATGCCTGCCCGGCGGTGGACGACCACCGCTGCGAAGACTTCAACTGCGGCAAATGGGAAATCGTTGCGGGCGCGACCGAGGTCTGCCTGATGCATGCGGCTCTGTTGCCCAACACCGAGCGTGTGCTGATTTTCGGATACGGCGACACGCGCGACGACCTCAGCCGCGTGTGGGACTACAGCACCCCGGCGGGCAGCTTCATGGTGCCGCCCAACCAGCCCTTCGACGTGACGGTGCCGGTGCACAACCGGCTGCTCGCCAACATCTGGTCGGCGGAGCACGCCTTCATCAACGATGCAGCGGGCACTTTGCTGGTCCATGGCGGTTTCACGCCGCGCGAGAGTTTCACCTTCGATGCGGCCAGCTTGCAGTGGTCGCATCGGCCGGCCACCGCCCATGAGCGCTTCTATTCGAGCACGGTGACGCTGGCCGACGGCCACTTGATGACCTTGTTCGGCTCGGCTTCGAAGTCGATCGAGACCTTCGATCCGGGCACCGGCACCTGGGCCGCGCCGGTTGCCACGCCGGCCGGCATGGCACACCACCAGTACTACCCGTGGACCTACCAACTGCCCGGTGGCAAGCTGTTCATCGCCGGGCCGCACGTGCCCACCCAGCGCTTCGACTGGGCGCCGGGTGTGGCCAACCTCGAGTCCTTCGCCACGATTGCCGGCAACCGCAGCACGAGCGGCGAGCGTGGCACCTCGGTGCTGTTGCCGCTGCGGCCACCGAGCTACACACCGCAGGTGTTGATCGCCGGGGGCGATCCATCGGCAGCGCAACAGACCTCCGAGATCATCGATCTGTCGGCGGCCATGCCGGCGTGGACGGCCTTACCCAACCTGAACCGCCCGCGCATGCACCAGGTCAACACCGTGCTGTTGCCTGACGGTCGCGTCCTGTTGGCGGGCGGCATCGACAGCACGGACGGTGGTCCCGCTGAAATCTTCGACCCGCGAAACCCCGCGGCCGGCTGGGAACTGTGCGCGACGATGTCCATCCCGCGCGGCTATCACTCCGCGGCGATCCTGCTGGCAGACGGCAGTGTGCTGATGGGTGGTGACCGACCGGGGGCCTGGAAGTCCGGCGAGATCACGGCGCACGAGCGCTATTTCCCCTGGTACTACCCGCTGGCCCGCCCCGTGATCTCGGCGGCCCCGCCCACCCTGGCCTATGACGCGGCTTTCGATGTGCAGACCCTAAGCCCGGTGGGCATTGCCGAAGTGGTGTTGCTGCGGCCCGGCGCCGTGACACACGGCTGGAACCAGTCCCAGCGGCTGGTGGAGTGCAGTGTGGCGGGCCGCACGGCCACCGCGGTGCAGGTGCAGGCACCCCCCGACGGCAACATCGCGCCGCCGGGCTACTACCTGCTGTTCATCCTCACCGCCGCGCGGATACCGTCGATCGGGCGCTGGATTCGGTTGACTTGAGCGATACGTTCGGAGTCGGCGCACAGGGCCGCTTGCGGCCCTGTCGTCGACGGTTTCATGGCAAGGACGGTCGATGCGGTTGACGTCGGCCGAACTGGGTTCTGCCCCGAGGTTTGAGGACGGCCAAGAGCGTGCAGCGGGAACTGATCAGCGGCCATTCGCGCGTCTCCTGCTCAGGACCAAGCAGGCCCCGATCGTGGCCAAGGTCGCGTAGTTCGATACCATGAACCAGGGGGTGGTCCACGCAATGCCGTCGAAGCCACGTTCCGTGAACGGGTAGAGCACTGGCACCGCGTAGTAGTCGGCCGAGTGCGTGAAGACGTCGATCACGATGTGCGACCACCAGCCCAGCAGCGGAATCCAGAACGCACGTCGCGCCAGCCACACGATGAGGGCGACGAGACCGGCGACCGGTGCGCTGTGCATCACGCAATGCAGGTGGTGCGACCACAACTGGACCCACGGCGGCAGACCCGGCTCCTGCCCCGGCACGGCAATGGCATATCCGCTCAAGGCCGCGAAGGTCCCGTCCGCGAAGAGCCACCACATGGCGATAGGCACCAGGTGCAGCACGTCGGGCAGGGCCGCCAGGCCGAGCGTCGCGACCACGGTTCGCCGCGACAACGCCTGACGGCGGTGGAGCAGCGTGACACCGGCCGCAGCCCACAGCGTGTGCGCGACGATGTCCATCGCCCGATCCGAGGTCAGTCCTGCCGCAGGACGGCGTTGCGCAGGCGCAGTGCATTGGTGATCACCGAGGCCGAGCTCAGGCTCATCGCCAGCGCCGCGATCATCGGCGACAGCAACCAGCCGGTGAAGGGGTACAGCAGGCCCGCCGCGAGCGGAACACCGAGTGCGTTGTAGACGAAGGCGAAGGCCAGGTTCTGCTTCATGTTCGCGACCGTGGCGACCGACAGAGCGCGGGCTGTGACGATGCCGCGCAGGTCGCCCTTCACGAGCGTGAGCTGGGCGCTGTTCATCGCAACGTCCGTTCCCGTGCCCATCGCGATACCGACATCGGCGCTGGCCAGCGCGGGCGCATCGTTGATGCCGTCACCGGCCATCGCGACGATGCGGCCTTCTCCTTGCAGCTTCTCGACGAGCTTGAGTTTGTCGGCGGGCTTGACCTCGCCGTGCACTTCGTCGATGCCCAGGCGCTGGCCCACCGAACGGGCGGTGGTCAGGCCGTCGCCGGTGGCCATGACGACGCGCAGGCCGGCTTGGCGCAGCGCGGCCAAAGCATCGGGTGTCGTGGCCTTGATGGGGTCGGACACGGCCAAGAGGCCCGCCAGTTGCGTATTGACCGCCAGGTGCATGACGCTGGCACCCTGTGCCCGCAAGGCCTCGGCCTGCGGGGCCAAGGCGGACACGTCGATGCCAAGTTGCACCATCAGGGCCTGGTTGCCCAGCGCGAGCGCCTTGCCCGCCACCGTGCCGCGCACGCCGATGCCGGAGGCCGAGTCGAACTGCTCCGTTTTGTCGAGCTTCAGCCCGCGCTCGCGGGCCGCCGAGACGATGGCCGCGGCCAAGGGGTGTTCGCTGCCCTGGTCGAGGCTTGCTGCAAGGCGCAGCACCTCGTCTTTGGAGAAACCGGCCGTGGCCACGGCACGTTCGAAGCGCGGGCGCCCTTCGGTGAGCGTGCCGGTCTTGTCGACGATCAGGGTGTCGATCTTGCGCAGGTTCTCGATCGCCGCGGCGTCCCGGAACAGCACGCCGTTCGTCGCGCCGCGACCGGTGGCCACCATGATCGACATCGGCGTGGCCAAGCCAAGCGCGCAAGGGCAGGCGATGATGAGCACCGCGACCGCGTTGATCAGGCCGTAAGCCCAGCTCGGCTGCGGCCCGAAGAAGCCCCAGCCGAAGAAGGTGAGCAGGGCGACGCTCACGACGCCAATCACGAAGTAGCCCGCGACGGTGTCGGCCATGCGCTGCATCGGCGCCCGCGAGCGCTGTGCGAGGGCGACCATCTGCACGATCTGGGCGAGCACCGTCGCCGAACCGACATGCTCGGAGCGCATCACCAGCGCCCCGCTGGTGTTGAGCGTGGCGCCGATCAGCTTGTCGCCCACGCGCTTGCTCACTGGCAGCGGCTCGCCGGTCAGCATGGCTTCATCGAGCGCACTGCTGCCTTCGATCACGACCCCGTCGACCGGGACCTTCTCGCCCGGCCGCACGCGCAACAGGTCGCCGACGTGGACATGGGTCAGCGGCACGTCCTCTTCGCTGCCATCGGCAGCAATGCGCCGTGCCGTCTTGGGCGCCAGGCCGAGCAGGGACCGGATCGCGGCCGAGGTCCGCGAGCGCGCCCTGAGTTCGAGGATCTGGCCGAACAAGGTCAGCGAAATGATCACTGCCGCGGCCTCGAAGTAGACCGCCACCCGTCCCATCGAGACGAACGAGGCCGGGAACAGTTGCGGTGCGATGGTGGCGAGGACGCTGTAGGTGAAGGCCGCACCGGTTCCGAGGCCGATCAGCGTCCACATGTTCGGGCTGCGGTTGACGATCGACTGTGCGCCGCGCACGAAGAAGGGCCAGCCGGCCCACAGCGCGATCGGCAGGGTGAGCACCAGTTCGATCCAGCTTTGCCGGGCCATCTCGAACCAGCCCAGCCGGTGACCGAACATCGCCAGCACGGTGACGACCACGGTGAGTGGCAGCGTCCACCAGAATCGCCGCGTGAAATCGACGAGTTCGGGGTTGTCCGTTTCCTCCAGTTCGGGCAGCAGCGGCTCCAGCGTCATGCCGCACTTCGGGCAGTTGCCCGGGTGATCCTGGCGGATCTCGGGGTGCATCGGGCAGGTGTAGATCGTGCCGGCCGGGGTCTCGGCGACGGCCGGTGGCGCGATATCGCGTGCAACGGCGGAGTGCGTGAACTTGGCTGGGTCGGCCGAGAACTTCGCCAGGCACTTCGCGCCGCAGAAGTAGTACGGCATTCCTGCGTGTTCGAGATGGTGTGGCGATCGGTCGGTCACCGTCATGCCACAGACCGGGTCCTTCAACGAAGCAGTGCCTTCAGGCGACTTGGGGTGAGGGTGCGGATGGCCTTCGTGACCTTCATGGCCGCTGTGTGTGTGCATGTCCATGGCCTCATCCCCTCCAGGCGATGCCGCCAGTGGGCGGTGTTGCCCCGGCAATGCGGTTGGCGATGCCGCGGGAAAGTCCGGGCGGGGTGTTCATCTTGGCTGTTCCTTGAAGTTGACGGGCCATCGCTGGGCGCTGCGCATGCTCGCTGCCGACCTGCGCACCTTGACGGTAGGGAACAACCATAGACCTTGCCATGATGTGAAGGTCAAGCGGGAATCGAAATGGCACCACGGCGGGTGCCACGCGAGCGTTCAGCCGACCAGCGCGGACCGGACCCGATCAAGCCGCTGTCGAACCTCGTGCGCAAGCTTGCGAACGTCGACGTTGCTGGTCATCTGCATCACGGCGATCGGGTCCATGAACCCTACCGTGATGGTGCCGTCGGGGTCTGTACGAACGACCACATTGCACGGCAGCAAGAGGCCGATGTCCGGCTCGGCCGTCAGCGCGCGGTGCGCCAGTGGCGGGTTGCACGCCCCCAGGATGCGATAGGGCGGAACGTCGATGCCCAGCTTGGCCTTCATCGTCGCTTGCACATCGATGTCGGTGAGCACGCCGAAGCCTTCGGTCTTCAAGGCGTCGATCGTCCTGGTCACCGCATCGGTGAAGTCGGTCGACTTCAGATGGGCGTGAAAGCCGTAGCTCGAGCTGCTGTTGGCTGAGTCCTGTGTCATGTGGATCTCCAATCGTGGCATGTGGAGGGCTGGGTCAGGCGGCCAGTGACTGCCCGCGCCAGTGGGGGAAGAACTTCGGCGTTCGCGCGGCATACGCGTCGAAGGTCTCACCGATTCGGGATCGCATCTCGGCTTCCTCTGCGAGTGCGAGTCGCCCGTACATCACCAGCAGGATGGGGAACATCAGCAGGGTCAACAGCGTCGGCCACTGGAGCAGGAAGCCGAAGAGGATCAAGACGAAGGCCACGTACTGCGGGTGGCGGATGCGTTCGTACGGCCCGCGCGTGGCCAGTGTCTGATGACGTTGGGCGTGATACAGCACATTCCACGCGCTCGACAACAGCCAGAAGCCGCCGCCGAGGAAGGCGTAACTCAAGAGGTGCAACACGCCGGAATGCGGATCGCCGCCGAAGCCCTTGTCGCCGAGCAGCGTGGCCCACAAGTGCCCCGCATCGTGCGAGAAGATGTCCAGCCCCGGGTAGCGTGTCTGCAACCAGCCCGACAGCAGGTAGATCGTCAGCGGGAAGCCGTACATCTCGACGAACAGCGCGACGACGAACGCGGCAAAGGCGCCGAAGGTCCGCCAGTCGCGCGCGGTCTGCGGCTTGAAGAAGCTGAAGGCGAACAGGATGAACACGGCCGAGTTGAGCAGGACCACGCCCCACAAGCCGTAGGCGGGAGTCGCACTGTTCATGGCAGTGCTCCCGGTGCATCCTGGTCACGTCGTTCCTTGACCGCGTCGCGGTCGGGGGACGGGCCGTGCCCGTGGCTATTGCCATGGTGGCCGTGGTGCATGAACACATGCATCAGCGGGCAGGCCAACAGGATGAGGTAGGGCAGGGCTCCGAGCAAGTGGACCCGATGCTCGGTCCAGAGAAACCAGGCGGCGACGGCCGCCAGGGTCAGCCACCCCAGCCCCAGGCGCGAGCGCCAGAACGACGGGGGTTCATCGTGAGGATGCATGGCGTGCATGGCGAGTCTCCTTCGATGCGTGGTGCGGGTCACTTGCCGGCAGGCGTGGCCGGGTCCGGCGCGCGCTGCATCATCATCTCCATCATCATTTGCATCATGTCCATGCGCCGTTCCATCGTCTGGCGGTGCTTGGCCATGTCGGGTGGCGTCGACTTTCCGGAGGTCTTGCCACCCATCGAACCCATGCCGCCCATGCCCTTCATGGTCTGCATGCCGTCCTGCATGGCCTTCATGTGATCGGCCATGAGGGCCTGGCGTTCCTCGGGCGTCTTCGCGTTCATCATCTTGTCGCGCATGTCTCGCATCGCCTTCATCGTGCCGTCCATGTCGGCAGTGGGCGCGGAGGCGCTGGCCGCTGGATGGTGAACGGCATGGTCTTCGGCCTTGGGCGGGGTGGCCGCCGAGGCGCTGAAGGGGAGCGTGATGAGGGCTGCAACGGACAGCGCCGCAAGGTTTTGCAGTGAAGGCATGGTGATCTCCGGATCGATGCGTGGATGTGCGGGTGCACAGGGATGGGTGGACTTGCGGTGATGGCGGTGAAGCCGCCATCACGCGGTCGGCGCGCAAGCGGCCGGTCCTGGGACCGTGTCCCACCGGCGGCTTGGCGAGGCGCTACAGCGTCAGTCGCTGAAAGCGAATGGTCAGTGGCAGACTTTGGCCCGACCGCGTATGCGACGGCAGCCAGGTCGTGTCGGCCGAAGCACGGACGTCCGGCTGCCACGTCGGCGCGAGCACCATCGCCAGCGTGCCAGGGTCCAGCGGTGCTGCCGCGCTCTTCGCCAGCGCCGACGATTCGTCGTCGCAGAACTTCAGGCAACTGGCCTTTTCGGCATCTTGCTCATGGCCCGGATCGCCAGCACGCCATCTCAGTCCGTGGCCATCGTCCAGCTTCTTGTGATCCAGGGCGCCGGCAACCTCGACACCATGGACGGCAGACAACTGGACGAATGCCGCACCGTGACCTGCAAGGCCCGATGGCGCGAGCGCGCACGCGTTGACCACCCCGGCCGTCAGCGCCCACAGCCACACCCCCAGCGTCACCCAGGCGGTGCGGTGCAGATGTAGACGATGGAATGGCAGTGACAACAGGTGCGACATGACCTTGACGATGCTATGCAGTTGGTGCCCGACGTTCTTGCGCAAGATCAAGTCTTCAGCCAAGGACCCGTGGGCGGGCCATGCCACCTGCATGTCACTGACCAGAGAGGCCCCGTTTGGCCCTGCCCGGCGCCTGTGAACCACTGGATGGTCGACTGTCCTCGGCGGCCAGGTTTTCCAGAATCGGACACTCGGGTCGATCGTCGCCCTGGCAGCACCGCACCAGGTGTTCCAGCGACGCCTTCATCGCCAGAAGTTCCTGCGCCTTCTGCTCCAACTGCTGGATATGGGTCTGTGCCAAGGCCTTGACCTGTCGGCTGGGGCGCCTGCGGTTCTGCCATAGCCCGACCAGTTCCCCTATGTCGTGAATGGAGAACCCGAGGTCGCGCGCATGCCGGATGAAGCGAAGCGTATGGATGTCGTTCGGGTTGTACAGGCGGTAGCCGGCGTCGGTGCGCCGTGGTGCCGGCAAAAGCCCCACCTCCTCATAGTGGCGAATCATCTTGGCCGACACACCAGTGGCCTTGGCTGCCTCTCCGATGTTCATCGTGTCCATGGGCGTCTCCTTGCGCTTTGCGATGGCGGCTGCGGGGTCGGCCTGCCAGTGGCTGACCCGTCCGCCATGTTGAACCTTCCCATTGTGGTAAGCACAAGTGTGATGTGTACTTGGGACAGCTGCGCGCCGTTCTTGTCGCATTTGCTTGACCTTCCCACGATGGCAACGTCGAAGCTGGTCTTACCAGTCAACCAACCGGAGGACCAGTACCATGATTGCATTCGAAGTGAAGGATATGAGCTGTGGCCACTGCGTCGGCGTCATTAGCGATGCTGTGAATGCCGCTGACCCCGGGGCCAAGATCGAGATTGATCTGGCGATACACCGCGTGAACATTGAGCCTTGCAGTTCCGACATGGCTCGGCTCAGCGCTGCCATTCAGGCGGCAGGCTACTCGCCCGTCCTGGTCGAGCCGCCTGCAAGCACGGGCGAGGCGACGGAGACGCGCTGCGGCGGTGGCTGTCGGTGTCATTGATCCGGCGCGGTGATCTTTGGCTTTCATGGGGTCGCCTGTCTTGTGCCCGAGTGCCGTTAGCTGTTTCCCCTCGGCGCAGGGCCTGCCAGCGGTGAAGTGGTCCAACGATGCTGCCCCCTCGCGAGCCTGCGGCCGGCCAGGCGGAACGCGGGGAACTTTCGCTTGGCCAGGCGACGGGTCGCAGGCCTACCACTTTCCATTGCGGCGCGAAGTGCTGGCCCTTCCGCGCTGGGACGAACTCGACTGGTGGCCCTTCCGGAGGCAATCCACGTCACGGAAGATTCGCAAGATGTGGGGAGTCCCAGTCCGCTCGCTGAGGCAGCTGCCACTGACCATCCCACGCCGAAGACCGATTGGCGCTCACCCGCCAGGCAGCCGATGAATGTCAAGTTCCGAGTCGCAGCGGACAACCACTTTCCGTGAAGTTCAACGTCAGGTCTCCGTCGCTGCTGACGTTCGGCTCCCGAACCCGACTGGCTGCAACCGGTCTGAAGCAAGTATTCATCTGTCGTCGGCCAACGTCAGCAGATGGCCGGACGGAGAGGCCCGTAGCACCCAAGCGAATGACAGCTCGAGTTGGCTTTGCGGCCATCCAAAAGAGAGCTTGGGTAGCGATCCGCGCCAGCCTGCCCAGCAAGGAGAGGCCAGGCGCGGAGTCGTGTGCTCACCTCAGCGTGACCGTTCCCGATCGCCGAGCCGCTGAGGACCTGCCGAGATCGTCTTGGCGCGGCCTCGCGGTGCCAGCGCGTCGTACACCGGCACTTTGAACCGATCGCCACGGGCCATCCGCCGGCCACCCTCGGCGGCCAACATGTCGCGCACCTGTCCGCGGATCTCTGGTGACACCTTTCCGTCGAGCAGAGCCTTCTCGATCGCGGCGGCTAGCTGGCGCTGATTGCTCGGCCCCGATTCGCTTCGGCCGACTTTGCCGGTCTCACTGCGCTCGACCCGTTCAGCCTGAACCCTGCCGATGGCTTCGGTTTGCCGTTGAGCGCCGTCGGCCACTCGTCCGACTTCAAGCCGAACCCGTTCCTTCACGACGGCCTCTCGATCGGCTCGTGTCGGTGTGTGACCCACAGCCTTGAGGCCTTGAGCGTTGGCCGCGATCCACCCCTGGCGCACAAACTCGGGCGAGCCTTTGAGGCGCACGGTTTCCCAGCCACGCTCTGCGGCTCGCTCGACCATGGCCTTGATCGCCGCCGGACTCTCGCTGGTGGTGTTGAGCCTGAACATTTGTTCGGTGAAGGCCACCTTTCCGGCCTGGTCGCGGAAGTAGTACTCCTTCGCGACCAGCCCGTTCTTGACGATGTTGAAGCGATCGTCGAGCGGCGGAATGGCACGGCGCTTCGCACCCGTGTCGCCTTCCGCGCGCATCGAGTTCGACCCGGTGCCTTCCCGTTCGGGCGCTGCGGCGTCCTTTGAAGACTGCTTTTGTTCCGCCGCGACTGTGGGTGCCACAGGGGTTTGCTCCCGCACTTCGCTCTTCGCCGCGTTTGCCGCTGCGCCCGCCTGGCGGCCGGTGTCCGACATGGTCCACTCGGCCGTTTCGCGTGTGAACGTGGCGCGGTACGCGGCGCTCTTCATGCTCTCCGCAACGAGCGCCCTGGCCTCGCTCTCGCGAGCGTGTGCCGGTTGCCCTTCGAGCAACAACAGGGCTCGGCTGTCCATGACCGCCAGCCGATCTACCGCCGGCCCTTGCAGGTCCTTCACCGACAAGCCTGCCTGCTTCATGTTCGCGTAGCGGGTGGCAATTTCCTGTGCCGCATCGTTTCGGCCGTTGGCGAACTCGATCGCCTTGCGCTCTTCCTTTGCAGCCGACTTTTGCTGATCTTCTGCAAGTGCTCGGGCGGCCTGGCTGGCATAGCCGGGCCCCACCTCGATGAGCGCTGCCTTGTACGTCTGATGCTGGTCGGCCGTGTCGCCCATCGACCCAGCTGCGCGATCCTTCAGGCCCTTGTCGGTAAAGCTGTCCATCGCAACTACATCCTGCCGCGCTGCCTCGCGCGCTGCCTCGCGCGCTGCCGTGATGTCAAGTGCTCCAGCCGGCACCCTCTGCAATCCTTCATGGCGACTCTCGATGCCTTTCAGGACCTGCGCATCGGTCGCCGTCACTCTGTCCGCGACCGCCGGGCCGAGCTCAGCATACGAGCGCTCTGCGCGCCAGCCATCGTGCTGGACCTCGGCGACGCGAACCGCTTCGCGAAGCTTGTCGGCTTGTGGTGCTGCCGCGATGCCTTCCGGCGATTGTCGGTATTCGGTTTGCGCGCGACCAACGGCCTCGCGCTCTTGCTCCGCAGTGGCCAGCGCCTGGTCCGACACGATGGGGTTGGCCTCGGCCAAGGCTTCGCCGTAGGCGCGTTGAGACTCGGCGATCCGACCCATCGTCCCCACAGCCGTCGTGCGTTCGCGGCCCTTCAACGTCCTGAGCGTATCCAGGTCCGTCAGTACCGCCTCGCCGGCCTGCTCACGCGACATCGAGTGATCGGCGAAGTTGTGCAGTTCGGCCGAGCGTGCCTGAACGCTGGTCTGTACGACCTCGGTGCTCTTCGGCTCCGAGGCCTGATCGGGCAGCGTAGCGGCGGGTTGGGTGCTCATCAGAGGCTCGCCGCCGTGTCCGATCGCCCGCGGTCGGTTGCCGACGATCCATTCATGCGCACGCTGACGAGCGTGGGTGTCGAGGCATAGAACTCGATCTCCACGCGGCGACTTTGCCCACGCTCCGAGGCACCGAGTCCGGCGACCGGGTCGCCCGCGCCTTGCCAGGTCAGTCGGAGCTTCTCCCGGGGCACGCCTGCGGAATGAAGGAAGTCGGCCGCAGATTCCGCGCGCCGGCGCGCCAGCGCTGTTTCCTGCAACGAGTCACCTGACGCGTCGGTGCGACCACGAATCATGACCACCGCGGCGTTCCTGGCGCGCCGCACCAGTGCAGCAGCGTCCGCTTGTTCGACACCCCACGAAGCCGAGCCCAATCCGAAGGGCACCACGGCGACAAGGTTCCCGCTTGCGGCCTCGATGGTGGGGCCGGCCGTTGCCATGCCGGTCCCCGCGGCGATCGGATTCGGCTTGGTCAGAGCGGCAGTGACGATGCCGGCACGCGCCAGCTCCGACACGAGGATCGTGGACCGGCTCAGATCGCCTTGGCAGGCCTTCAGCTCGACCGCTGTTTTTGCGCTCACCGGTCGCTTGGTCGATTCGTCCACCGAGGGGGGTTTTGGTGGCGACGAACACGAGGCGAGCAGCAGCGCACCGATGACGACGCAGCAGGTGGTGTGCGCGGTCTCGATGCCCTTGTGGATCGTTGCTTGGAATGACATGACCGTTACGCGGCGAGTGCCGGCTCCAGGTTGAATTGCGTTGGTGACTGCGCCGATGCCGTTTCAAGCGCTTCGAAGAAGCCGCTGACGAAGGACTGCACTTGCTCGGGCGAGGCGTCTGCATCGAGCTGAGGCAGCCCATGAAAGTCCACAGCGATTTGTTCGAGGCCGAACTCTTCGTCTTCGCCCGCGAGACGAACTCGTTGCTCTACCCGTGCCCGATGCGTGGCCAGGTCGAGCGCGGGCAGTTTGGGGGCGGGCATGAGCCTGGCCATGAACACCGGGTCGGTGTAGTACCGAATCTTGTCGGCCAGGATGGGCTTGCAGTTCTCCAGGATCAGCACTTCGCGATCCACACCGAGCTCCTTGAATTCCTGTGGCAGCAATAGCGCACGGCGCTGCGAACTCTCGTTCGTCGATTGCGAGCTGCCGCCCCCTTTGGCGCCTGAGCTGCTGGACCGGCCGCGGCTCTTTTCCTGCTGGGTGAAGGTGCCCAGCATCTCGCTGTACTCGTTGGCATCGCGCTGTTCGCGCGGCGCATACAGCACCTGCAGCGCGTGGTTGGTGGCGAAGGTGCGCGCGTCGTGCTGGCCGTAGACCGATTCGAGCTGGCTGGCCGCCTGGATGACGGTGACCAGGCGCAGGTTGTAGCCGGCCAGGTAGCCCACCGCGGCGTTCAGCACGTTGATGCGGCCGAGTGCCGTGAACTCGTCGAGCAGCACCAGGCACTGGTGCTTGAGTGCCGGGTTGTGCTCGGGCAGCTCGGCCGTGTTCAGGTTGATGAGCTGCGCGAAGAACAGGCTCAAGAGCACACGTGCATCGGCCAGCCGGTTGGGTGGAATGCAAACGTAGACGGTCATGCGCTTGCGGCGCACGTCGAGCACGGAAAAGTCATCCCCACTCGTGGCCGCATCCACCAGCGGGTCACTGAAGACAGTGAGGGGAGCGTTCAGCGTGGCCAGGATGCTCGACAGCGTGTTGTCGCTGGTCGAGAGGAAGCGCATCAACGCGTCGACGCAGGCGTCCGTGAGGGGCCGGTCACTTTCCTGGCGCCGCTGCATCAAGCCTTGCAGGTGTTGCTTGATGGGCTGGCCCTGGCCGCTCGACTGGCGAAGGATTTCACCGATCGTTCGTGGCAACTCGGGCGTCTCCACCAAGTACAGCGCCAACCCCAGGAACAGGTTCCGCGCCGTGTCGTTGAAGAAGCCTTCGGTGCCGCTGCCCTTGACATCGGTGGGGTAGAGGACCTGCGCGATCGCCAGCGTGTCGCCGACGACATGGCGATCGGCCAAGCGGATGTAGCTGAGCGGGTTCCATCGGTGCGAGCGGCCATCCTCGGCGAAGGGCGCCCACGCATAGACGGCCTGGCCGTGTGCAGCCCTGAACCCCGCGGTGATCGTCCAGTTCTCGGACTTGATGTCCACGACCACGGCGCTGTCCTGCCAGGCCAGCAGGTTGGGCACCACGATGCCCACGCCCTTGCCGCTACGCGTCGGTGCGCTGAGCAGCACCGACTGCTTGCCCGGCAGGGTCAGGAACCTTTTCCCGTACTTGCCGACGATGATCCCCTCCCCGCCCAGCAGGCCGGCGTCGCGCACTTCGATGGCGCTGGCGAAACGGGCAGACCCGTGCAGCTCGCGGCGCCTCTGAGTCGCCGCGACGATCCCCATCGGCACCAGCAACAGCAACACGAACGGCGGCAGCACCAAGGCGAGCTGGAGCTTCTTGCGCTCCTTTGGATCGGCCGAGTAGTCCGACCAGAACGTCGACATGGTGCCCGCAGTGATGCCCACAGGTCGCTGCTTGTGGAACAGCATGTAGAGCGCAGCGCTGCCGTAGATCGTGGCTGCGGCAGTGGCGCCGAGGTAGGCCGTCACGCCAAGGGCGATGAACAGCTTTTTGGCGGACGACAAGCTGGACGCGAAGAGGGACGCGCTCATGCTGCATCGCGCCAGCGCGCTTGCGGGTCGTAGTGAATACCGCTGATGAAGCGGCCGCTGCTGTCGACGCCGAAGTGCACGACGACATCGATCACCGAACGCGCCAGGCGGTTGATCTCCGGCATCGTCATGCCGCCGCCACCGGCCGACTCGCGCACCATCAGAGAGATCTGTTCGAACGCCAGTTCGCAACTGCCGGCGTGAACGCTCGTCACGCTACCCGGGTGCCCCGAAGCGGCCAGCCGCAGGAAGTAGAACGCCTCTTCGCCGCGCATTTCGGCGAGGAAGATGCGATCCGGGCGCAGTCGGAGGCAGGCCTCCAGGAGCAGCTTCGCTGACACGGCGCTCGCTCCCTGCCCGCCCTTCGAATAGAACAGGTGCAGCTTGTTCGGGTGGTTGGGCAAGGTCAGCTCGGCCGCGTCCTCGATGGTGATCAGGCGCTCCCTCACCGGCACCTCTTCGACCAGGCCCTTCATGAAGGTCGTCTTGCCCGAGCCGGTCTTGCCGGCCACCACCATCGTTTGGTGCGACTGCACGGCCAGCCGAAAGAATTCGACGAACTTTCCTTTGGTCTTCAGCTCCAGCAGTTCGCGCTCGAAGGGCTCCAGCTCGCGCCGCGCTTCGCGGACACGGCCGAACAAGCCCTGCGCTGCGAAGTCCTCCAGGCGGCGGACCTGCATCGAGGGTTTGCGTATGCACACGCCGATCTGGTCCGCCGGAGTCGCGCTGGGTTGCACGATCTGCACCCGCTCCCCCGTGGAAAGCGCGGCACTGAGCAACGGGTTCTGTTCGCTTGTGTGCTGCCCCGTCAGCGTCGCGATCGCGGTGGCCAGGCTCTGGCAATGCCGGTAGGTGAACTCGGGAACCGCATGTCGTTCCCACTCGCCGGCGCGCTCGACGAACACTTCACCCGGCTGGTTCACGCACAGCTCGTTGACGCGGACGTCGTCGAGCAAACGCCGGATCGGCTGCAAGAACTCGGTGACGGTGGCATCGGACCGCAGGACCGACGGCACGGCCTTCAGAACAGCGGTGCTGCTCACCGCGGCTCCAGCGAGTAGACCTTGGAGAAGTCCACATCGCGCGCCACGTAGACACCCACGATGCTGCCCTGGTTCTGGTACAGCAACGGCGGGATATTGATCGTCGCGTCCAGCACCTTCTCTGCGAGCTTCGAGCCGGCTGCGGTCGTGCTCGGCAGCAGCACCGTCGAGCTGCCCGATGTTCCATTGGTCGGGTTGGAATCGGTTGCCGCGATCTTCACGGCGTCGTCGATTAACGACACGAGCATGGCAGCGCCGATGCGTTCGGGCCATCGGTTGTCCACGTAGCCGCCGATGCCGCTTTCGCCGAGGGCTCCGGTGCCGGGAGAGTCCAGGTCCACCGTGACGCCGCTCGGCGTGCGAAGCCGCGTCCACAACACCGGAATCCGCGTCACGCCGGGGCGGACCTGCACCACGCGGTATTCACCGTCCAAATGCGATCCGCTTTCGGCCAACACCACCTTGCCGTCATCGGAGAACACGTTCCTTTGAACCTGGCAGGCGACGAACCCGCTGGTAGCAGAAATCACGCGGGTCTTCAAGCTGCAAGTGAACAGCACGCCCTTGGGCATCGTCAGACTTCGGTTGCCGAGCAGACCGGCAACAACGGTCGGCGTCGCCGAGCGCTCCATCGAACCGAACAGAGCGGGATTGGCCTGCGGCGCGGTGCCCGGCAACACCATCGCCGCGGCCAACGCAGATGCCGCGCCAGCAGAGGCCTTGTCTCCCCCCGCCGCCTTGTCGGTCAGGCTTTGCAGCTGCCCCAGCATGCCGCCCAGCTGGGTTTGGTAGCGCTTCATGTTGGCCTGCGCTTCACCGGCGATGCCGGTGGCCGGGGGCGGCTCTGCGGCGCTGTACTGGGGCGCCGCAGTCGCGCCTTCCGAGCCGAATGGCGATTCGTCACCGACTGGCACGCTCTTCTTCGACGACCGGCCGCCGACCGTTCCGCGAACAGGGATCGCCCTCGCCTGCGCTGTCGAGTCGGCTTCGATGCTGGGCACGCGTGTGTCATTGGCCACGGGGACCGCTTTTGCCGCCGCCACGTCCGCTGTGCTCGTCGGCGCCGGTGCCGGCGGGTCCTGAAACTTCAGCCTCGTTGCCGTCGCGGAGGCGACGTCCCCGGTGGTTTCGACGGGCGCATCCTTCTTGCCGAAGTAACGCGTGGCGGCGTAACCGAGCACACCGACCAGCGACAGGATCAACACACCGGCGGCGATGATGGGCTTGTGGTTGGAGGGTGGGCGGCGCGGCGTGAGCGACGGGATTTCAGGCTCGCCTTCGAGCCGCTTGAGTTCGTCTGCGGTGCTCATGGCGTCGACCGAGCGGGGAGGCTCGACTTGACGACGCGTGCCACACCCGGCACGGTCGTGCCGTCCTTGGGTGGCACGCCATCGAGGTCGAAGGCATCGTTGATGATGGCCGCGACACTTTGCCCGAGGCGCAGGACGAAGCGTCGGCCGACACGATCGGCGACGAGCAGATCGTCGGCGTCCATGCGCGCGTTGACCATCTCCTCGCTGCCATCCGGTGCGATCTGGAAGACCGTGGGGATCGGACGATTGTTCGGAAAGCTGAAGTAGGTTTGCGTGCCGTCGTCGAACACCATCACCGGCACGATGTCGTCGGAGTCCTTGCCGGTGGCCACCGAGTAGGCGCTGTTGCGCACGGCGGGTTTGGCCTGCCAGCGACCGTCGATCAGTTCTTTGGCGGTTGGCAGCGGTGGCGCGGACGCCACCAGTATCGGGCGAGGCACCATCGGTGCTGCAACCGTCAGCCGCATGAGCGCCAGGCCGGCGCCCTCGACGGGGTGCAGCAGGAAGGCATGGCGGCGCCGGTCGGTCACCACGATGAGGTTCGTCGACGTGGCGCCCGACTTGGGTTTGACGAAGAGGTCGCGCCCTTGTTTTGCGACGCACCAGGTGTGGGTTTCATCGGCGCAGTTGGAACCCTTTCCGCTGACGGGTGCCCCGATGATCTGTTCGTCGTCGCCGAGCACGATCTGCGTGATCTGGCCACGGCGCACGGGAACGTCGACCACACCGTCGAGCGCGAACACCACGGTTCGCAAGCGCGGGTCCCCGGCTGCAACGCGATGAGCCGCGACGTCCGATTGCGCATTCGCGCCGGCCACAAGCAGGCAGCTCAGGAGCGCGAGCGAATTCAAGCGGTGGCTCACGACGCGCCTCCTGTCGTCGCTTCACCGGTCTTCGCCGGTGCGATCAGATCCGGGTCGGCGCGGTAGCCTGTGACAACGAAGCCGAACGGGTTTTCGATGCGGTCTGCCGGCTTCTTCATCGCAGTGGGGCGGTACTCGAAACGCACCGTCGAGACGAAGCGCGTGGTGACTGGCGTTTGTCCTTGGGTGGGACGAATCTGCCGATCGAAGGTCACCACCGCCTCACCTGACTTGCCCGCCAGTGGTGCACGGGTGAGCCGCACCGACACCACGGTCACCCGGTGCTCTTCCTTGGCCGCGATGACCGACTGCATCGCCTTCTCCCCGGCGAACTGGCCGCCGTACGGCGCCCAGGTGTCCGGGACCGTCATGCGCGCGACCTGGTCGTAGTCGCGCTGAAGCAGCGCGAAGTTGTACGACTCCCTGGCCCGCACGAACACGGCGGCGTTGTGCTGGTCGAGTGCCGCCAGGGCGGGGACGTTTGCTGCGTCCAGAGTGGCGACCACGCTGGTCTCGCCGGTCGTGCGATCCACGACCACCGGATACGGCGCGGGCGGCGGGCGCAGGCTTTGAAAGGTGGCCATGCCGAACCCCAACACGGCCAGGGCCGCGCCGACGCCGGCGGCGATCCAGCCGCGACGCCCCGATGCGAGGGCCTGGGCGACACGGTCCTGTTCCCAGCTGTTGGCCGCCGCTATTGCCGCAACGGCCTTCTTCGAAAGCGGCAGGCGCTCGGTGGGCAACTCAGCGGTGGTCATCGCCTTGGTCCTCAGTCGCGAACGAAGTCGGCGAGCCGGCGATTGCGCGAGGCTTGTTCCATCTGCCCTTCGCGGGCACGCGACTCGGCGACACGCTGGTCGGCCTCGCCCAGGCCGCGCATGAGCTCGATCTGGCTGACCTCGTGCTGCAACAGGGCGTTTTCTGCGGTGATGCGTGCGGTGACTTCCTGAATCTCTTTCTGATCCGTGGTCGCGCCGGCTCGACGCATGAGACTGTTGATCTGGGACACGCGGTCTTTGGCCTTGGACAGCGCATCCTCCATGAAGGCCTTTTGCTGGTAGGGCTTGGCGAGCGAGCTTTGGCAGTTGGCGCGCTTGCCGGCGTCATCGACGTCCAGGCAGTTGTAGGTCATCTGCGCGTCGCGCATGGTCTTCGAGGCGCCGGCGAGAGTGCCGTAGCCACCGGACTCCAGACTGCGCACCATCGTGGTCGCCTCGCGCGGCACGTAGTTCTGCAGCGCGGGGTTGTTCAGCACGTCACCGAGGGAGCGGGCGTTGGAGATCGATTCGATCTGC
>JANYJL010000189.1 GCA_025361845.1 Rhizobacter sp. | reverse complement strand
CTGCTGCAACTGCTGGAGCTTGACCAAGCCATTTTCAACGCCAACCACAACGGCGTGGTGATCGCTGACACCCTGCCGAACGCCGGCAAGCTGTTCGCCAAAGTGGAGTTCGCCTACGGCAAGCTCCCCGAGGCACTGAGGCAGGCCCTGCCGATCAAGAGCCAGGCCAGCAAGACCGGCCTCGAGTTCGAGCACGGCAGCACCTACTACGTGTCCACCTCAAGCCGCGGCGGCACCGTGCAGTTCCTGCACGTCAGCGAACTCGGGAAGATCGCTCGCAAGTACCCCGAGCGCGCGGCCGAGATCGTGTCAGGCGCCTTCGAGTCGGTGCCGCAGGACGGCGTGATCGTGGTGGAGAGCACCGCCGAGGGCGCCGCTGGCGAGTTCTTCGACCTCTGCGACGTGGCTATGAAGCGGCAAGCCGAAAACGCCCCGGAGACGCCGCTGGACTGGCGCCTGCACTTCTACCCGTGGTTCAAAAAGGCCGCCTATCGCCTGAACCCAGGCGACGTGATCGTCGGCGAGAAGGACCACAAGTACTTCGACAAGTTGCAGGCCGAACTCGGCGTGACGATCGACCCGGCGCAGCGCGCCTGGTACGTCAAGAAGCGCGAGACGCTGGGCCGGCTGATGAAGCGCGAGTACCCGAGCTGCATCGCTGGCACCGAGCCAGCGTTCAGCCCGGCCGGCATCACGCGCATGGATGACGTTCAAGTAGACGGCAGCGTGGTTCTTGGATTCTTCCCGAAGGGCGAGCGGGATGTGTTCCGGCTGACCACGGACCTCGGCTATGAAGTGCTGTGCACGGGTGACCACCCGATCAAGACCCCAACCGGGTTCGTCGAGTTGCAAAATCTGCGGGTCGGCAGTCAAGTGATGATCGGCGCGGCGGTAGCGTCAGTTGGCTCCCATCAAACGCATCGGCACAGCCCGTTGCCATGCGTGCAATGCGTGGTCGATGTCACGACTGATTTCGCGGAGCTGCTCGGTTTCTTCATGGGCGATGGCTCATACCACGACGGCACGCTTTCGATCGTGTGTGACGCCGGGGACACCGACGTAGTTGACCGCGTGACGAACCTCATGACGCAGTTTGTTGCCGTGCCGACCACCCGCGTCGTCGGCTCGAAATTGGGCGGGGCCGAGGTTCGAGTTGGCAGCGTGAAGTTTGGCGAAGTGCTGGATTCCATGGGCATGCTACGGCGCAATTCTTCGGGTGGCCTCAAGCGTAGGGTGCACGTTCCCAGAGTGGTGAACGAGTCGCTGCTACCGCAGGCTGCGGCATTTTTGCGTGGCTTGTTCGAGGCGGACGGGTTTGCGCAGCGCAACGGTACTGGCGTGAAGCTCTTCACCAAGTACGAGCAGTTCGGCCGTGATGTCCAGTTGCTGTTGCTTCGCTTCGGGATCACCTGCCGCCGAACGCGCCGCGACAAGGTGGCCGGCAATGGCTCTACCTACGAAGGCTGGGAGTTGTCACTCCGAACCGCGGAAGCCGAGTTGTTCGGCCATGAAATTGGGTTTGTGTCGCAGCGCAAGCAGGGTCGCGTCAAGTCGCTAGGTGCACCAACGAGCGGGCAAAGGCGCTTGCCTGTTGCCATGACCGCAATCGTCGATTCAGTCACGCCTGCTGGCCGTGCGCCAGTGTTTGACATTACGACAGTCACTCACGAGTTCAGCGCGGGCGGCATCGTGGTGCACAACTGCCCCGAGGAAGCATTCGAGCAGGCCATTGAAGGCGCAGTGTTCGGCGACGAAATGACCGCCGTGCGCGAGGCCGGGCGCATCGGTGTGGTGCCGCTCGACGTGAACTTCCCCGTCAACACCTATTGGGACTTCGGCCTCGGCGCGCGCAACCCCGTCTGGCTGCACCAGCGCATCGGCCTGCAAAACCGCTGGGTCAAGTATTTCGACGACTTCGGCAAGGGCCTCGGGTGGTGGTGGCGTCGCCTTGAGGAATGGCGCATGGACAACGGCGAGTTCCGATGGGGCCGCCACTACCTGCCGCACGACGCCGACACCGAGATTCTGGGCGAGAGCGTGACCACGAAGCACCGCATCTTGGTGGCCGCGGGCATGCGCAACACGAGTGTGGTTCCTCGCGTGGCGCTCAAGGGCACTGCGATAGACCTTGCGCGCGCCAAGTTGCCACAAGACAACTGGTTCGACCGTGAGCAGTGCGCCGAGGGCATCAAGTGCTTGGACGGCTACCAGTACCAGTGGAACGAGAAGCTCGGCCGCTACAGCAACGAGCCGCTCGGGAACTGGGCCTGTTTGGCCGGCACGACGCAGATCAGAACGCTTGCCGGGTGGCGCGCAATCGCCGACCTCGTTGGCAAGG
>JANYJL010000174.1 GCA_025361845.1 Rhizobacter sp. | reverse complement strand
CCGCCTGCGCGCGATCGAGCGTGCCGCGCTGCTGCGGGCCGGGGAACTGCCCGAGGTCGACGCCGCGAGCCTGAATGGGCTGTGCGAAGCGCTGCGCGCCTCTGGAATCTGAGCGTGCTCAGAAGGTGTGAATGAATCCGGCGTGCCCGAGCGGGCCGCCAGATTGCGTCCAATCAAGGCGCAAAGCACAGCCGTAGCTCGGGCTACGGCGAGCATTTGCAACGCCGAGTGGGCGCGATATGGCGGGACGAGCGGGCATGTCGGATTCGTTCACACCTTCTCAGGCAGCCGGCCGCACCAGCAGGCAGATCGCGCGCGCTTCGATCGCCTCGCCCTGCCCGACCGGCCCCATCTTCTCGGCCGTCTTCGCCTTCACGCTGACCTGTTCGATCGGCAGCAGCAGCGCCTGCGTGATGCGCTGGCGCATTGCCAGGATGTGCGGCGCCATCTTCGGCGCCTGCGCAATCACGGTGCTGTCGATGTTGCCGATCTCCCATCCGGCAGCGCGCACACGCCGAGCCGCTTCGGCCAGCAGCGCGATCGAATCGGCGCCCTTGAAACGTTCGTCGGTGTCGGGGAAATGGTGGCCGATGTCGCCCAGCGCCGCCGCGCCGAACAGCGCATCGGTGATCGCGTGGCACAGCGCATCGGCATCCGAGTGACCGAGCAGACCGTGCGTGTGCGGGATCTCCACACCACCGAGGATCAGCCGGCGGCCGGTCACCAGCGCATGCGTGTCCCAGCCTTCGCCGACGCGCCACATCGCGGCGGGAGTCTTGTTCATGTGCGCGTCCTCAGCAGTCGTGCGGCCAGCTCGAAATCCGCCGGGTAGGTCACCTTGAAATTCTCCAGCGCACCGGGCACGAGGCGCGGCGCGTGCCCCAAGGCTTCGATCGCGCTGGCTTCGTCGGTCACCTTGGCGCCGGCATGCGCCAGCGCTTCACGCAGCAGGCCGATGCGAAACATCTGCGGCGTCTGCGCCTGCCACTTCGCGGCGCGGTCGATGGTGGCCTCGACGCGGCCTGCGTGCTCGGCCTTCAAGGTGTCGGCGACCGGCAGCGCGAGCAGGCCGCCGACGGCGTCATCGAGACAGGCGTCGATCAGCGCATCGATCCATTCGGCACGCACCAGGCAGCGCGCGGCGTCGTGCACCAGCACCCAGTCGTCGCCGCGTGCGCCTCGTGCGAGCAGATAATCGAGGCCGTTGGCGACCGTCTGCGCGCGCGTCATGCCGCCGCAGCGCGCCACCCAGCCGGCAAACTCAGGTGCATACAGCTCGAACTCTCGATCTTCAGCGATCAGCACCACCAAGGTCTGGCTGAGTCGAGTCACTCTCGCCAACGCATCGAGCGTGTGCGCCACCAGCGCCTGCCCGGCCAGCACCGCGTACTGCTTCGGCCCGACCGCACCCGAACGTTCACCGACACCGGCGCACGGCACGAGAGCGTAGAGCCGGGGGGTCGTCGAAGGGCTTGCGGCAAGCGTCATGGGAGCGCGAATTCTATAATCGGGTTCTGCATCGCTCCGGGGTAATCGCCACACTGCGACCCCGCGGGGCGATTTGCTTTTCTCGGCCTCCTTTCCCATGCAACTGCCCGTCATCGCGCCCGCCAAGCGCTTCTCGCTGCCGCGGCCGATCGGCTCGGCAGACGCCTTGCTGCTCGCGCGCTACGCGCAGGCGCGCCAGGCTGCGGGCCAGCTCACCGCGATCGTCACTGCCGAGCCGGCCGACACACAGCGGCTCGAACTCGAACTCGCCTTCTTCGCCCCAAACCTGCGCATCGCCGTCTTCCCCGATTGGGAGACCCTGCCCTACGACACCTTCTCGCCGCACCAGGACCTGATCTCGGAGCGCCTGGCCACGCTCTGGCGCATCCAGAAACACGAAGTCGACGTGGTGCTGATGCCGGCCTCGACCGCGCTGGTGCGCCTCGCACCGCCGAGCTTTCTCGCCGCCTACACCTTCAACTTCAAGCAGAAGGAAAAGCTCGACGAAGCGGCGCTGAAAGCTCAGCTCGTGCTCGCCGGCTACACGCATGTGAGCCAAGTGGTTTCGCCCGGCGAATACGCGGTGCGTGGAGGCCTGATCGATCTGTTCCCTATGGGCTCGGCCGTGCCATACCGCGTCGATTTGTTCGGCGATGAAGTCGATTCGATCCGCACCTTCGACCCCGACAGCCAGCGCAGCCTCTACCCCGTGCCCGCCGTGCGCCTGCTGCCCGGCCGCGAGTTCCCGATGGACGAGGACGCGCGCAACGCCTTCCGCTCGCGCTGGCGCGAGAAGATGGAGGGCGACCCGACCAAAGTGCGCCTGTACAAGGACATCGGCGCCGGCATCGCGACCGCCGGCATCGAGTACTACCTGCCGCTCTTCTTTGAGCAGACCGCGACGATCTTCGAGTACCTCGGTAGCGACGCGGCCCTCGTGCTGCACGGCGAAGTCGACGAAGCGCTTAAGCGCTTCTGGACCGACACACGCGAACGGCATCGCTTCCTGCAGCACGACCGCGAGCGGCCGATCCTGCCGCCGGAAGCGCTGTTCCTCAAACCCGAAGACTTCTTCGCGTTGACCTCGGCGCAGGCCACGCTGGTGCTGCGCAGCCGTGAAGAAACGCCCTGGGCGCGCCCGCTGCCCGAGCTGAGCACCGAGCGCGGCGCGCAGGAACCGCTGCAACGTTTGCAGATCCACGTCGGCACGACGCCGCACCGTGTGCTGATCGTCGCCGAGAGCGAAGGCCGGCGCGAGAGCTTGCTCGAGCTGCTGCGCGACAGCCGCATCGAGCCGCCCACCGTGGCCTCGCTTGCCGAGTTCGAAGCCGGCGACGAACACTTCGCGATCGCCGTCGCACCGCTGGCTGAGGGCTTCTTCTGGTTCGAGCCCGAAGAGAAGATCGCCATCCAGTTCGTCACCGAGACCGAACTCTTCGCCACCTCGCCGACCGCTCGCCGGCGCCGCAAGCAGGAGCAGGTCAGCGACGTGAATGCGCTGATCAAGGACCTGTCCGAGCTGAAGGTCGGCGACCCGGTGGTGCACATCAACCACGGCATCGGGCGCTACGTCGGCCTCATCAGCATCGACCTCGGCGCGGACAGCGGCGGCGCGAGCGAATTCCTGCACCTCGAGTACGCCGACAAGGCCACGCTCTACGTGCCGGTCGCGCAGTTGCACCTGATCGCGCGCTACACCGGCGTCAGCGCCGACGAAGCGCCGCTGCACCGCCTGGGTTCGGGCCAATGGGACAAGGCCAAGCGCAAGGCCGCCGAGCAGGTGCGCGACACCGCCGCCGAACTGCTGAACCTCTACGCCCGCCGGGCCGCGCGCGAAGGTTTTGCGTTCAGGTTGCAAGCGCACGACTACGAAGCCTTCTCGGCGAGCTTCGGCTTCGAGGAAACGCCCGACCAGAAAGCCGCGATACACGCCGTGATCCAGGACATGGTCTCGCCGCAACCGATGGACCGCCTCGTCTGCGGCGATGTCGGCTTCGGCAAGACCGAGGTGGCCTTGCGCGCAGCCTTCGTCGCCGTCACCGGCGGCAAACAGGTCGCGATCCTCGCACCGACCACGCTGCTCGCCGAGCAGCATTTCCAGAACATCTCGGATCGCTTCGGCAAGTGGCCGGTGAAGGTCGCCGAGCTCTCGCGTTTCCGCTCCGCCAAGGAAATCAAGGCCGCGATCGAAGGCATTGCCGATGGCACGGTCGACATCGTCGTCGGTACCCACGCCCTCATCAGCGACAAGGTGAAGTTCAAGCGCCTCGGCCTGCTCGTGATCGACGAAGAACACCGCTTCGGTGTGCGCCACAAGGAGGCTATCAAGGCGATGCGCTCCGAGGTCGATGTGCTGACGCTCACCGCCACGCCGATCCCGCGCACCCTGGGCATGGCGCTCGAAGGCCTGCGTGATTTGAGTGTGATCGCCACCGCGCCGCAGCGCCGCCTGGCGATCAAGACCTTCGTGCGCAACGAGAGCAGCGGCACGATCCGCGAAGCCGTGCTGCGCGAGTTGAAGCGCGGCGGGCAGGTCTACTTCCTGCACAACGATGTCGAGACCATTCAGCACCGGCTCGAAAAGTTGCAAGAGCTGGTGCCCGAAGCGCGCATCGCCATCGCGCACGGCCAGATGCCCGAGCGGCAGTTGGAGCAGGTGATGCGCGACTTCGTCGCGCAGCGCCACAACGTGCTGCTCTGCTCGACCATCATCGAAACCGGCATTGACGTGCCGAGCGCCAACACCATCGTGATGAGCCGGGCCGACAAGTTCGGCCTCGCGCAGTTGCACCAGCTGCGCGGACGCGTCGGTCGCTCGCACCACCAGGCCTATGCATACTTGCTGGTGCCCGATGTGCAGGCGCTGACCAAGCAGGCTGCGCAGCGCTTGGAGGCGATACAGCAGATGGAAGAACTCGGCTCGGGCTTCTACCTCGCGATGCACGACCTGGAGATTCGCGGTGCCGGCGAGGTGCTGGGCGAGAACCAGAGCGGCAACATGATGGAGGTCGGCTTCCAGCTCTACAACGAGATGCTGGCCGAGGCGGTGCGCTCGCTCAAGGCCGGGCGCGAGCCCGATCTGTTGTCGCCGCTCTCGGCCACCACCGAGATCAATCTGCACGCGCCGGCCCTGCTTCCCACCGAGTATTGCGGCGACGTGCACACGCGCCTGAACCTCTACAAGCGCCTGGCCACGGCCGACAAGCCCGAGCACATCGACGCCCTGCTCGAAGAGATCACCGACCGTTTCGGCAAGCTGCCCACGCAGGGCCAGACGCTCTTCGACGTGCACCGCCTGCGTGTGCTGGCCAAGCCCTACGGCGTGGTCAAGATCGATGCCGCACCGAAGCTGATGGTCATCAGCTTCCGCCCCAACCCGCCGGTCGAAGCGCTCAAGATCATCGAGCTGGTGCAGAAGAACCGCCACATCAAGCTCGCCGGCAACGACAAGCTGCGCATCGAGCGCGACACACCCGAGCCGCGCGATCGGGCGCAGGCGATCCGCGAGGTTCTGCGCTTGCTGGGCGCGCCGAAGGCGGCGCCAGCCACCGCCTGAGCCGCCTGTCGGTCTGGGCGCCTCGGCGCCCTACAGCTTGGGGGCGTGCCGCCGATATCCGCTCCATGAACCTCATTCGAAGCATCAGCCAGTGCCAACGTGTCATGTTGGGCGTGGCAGGCATGTCGGTCTTTTCCGCGCTCGTCGGCGCCAGTGCCGCGTGGTCACTGAACAGCCTGGCCCAGGGCGTGGTGAGTGCAGGTGAAGCCTTGAAGCCCGCCGCCGCCGCGGCCCTGAAGGCCCAGGCCGAGAGTGCGGCCTGGACGCTCGGCAGCATCAGCCTGCTGGGCTGCGGCTTCGGCCTGGTGGCCGCCTGGTTGATCCGCAGCAGCATCAAGGCTCCCGTGGAAGACACCGTGCAGGCGGTCGTGCGCATCGCCGCCGGCGACCTGGAAACCAAGATCGAATCGCCCGGCAAGGACGAGTTTTCCTGGTTGCGCTACGAGCTGAACCAGATGCGCAAGAAGCTGCGCACCATGCTGATTGAAGTGGGCAACACGGTGAAGACCGTCAACAGCGCTTCCGACGAGATCGCCCGCGGCAACGGTGATCTTTCGGCGCGCACCGAAAGCCAGGCCAGCGCCCTGCAGCAGACCGCCAGCTCGATGGACCAGCTGGCCGCGACCGTTCGCAGCAATGCCGACCACACCCGCGAAGCCAGCGCCGTCGTCACCCAATCGAGCGCCGTCGCCGGGCGCGGTGCAACGATCATGAACGAGGTGGTCGCGCGCATGGCCGAGATCAATGCGAGCTCGAACAAGATCGGCGACATCATCGGCGTGATCGATGGCATCGCCTTCCAGACCAACATCCTCGCGCTGAACGCCGCCGTCGAAGCCGCCCGTGCCGGCGAGCATGGCCGCGGCTTCGCGGTGGTGGCCGCCGAAGTGCGGGCGCTGGCACAGCGCAGCTCGGGCGCGGCCCGCGAGATCAAGGCGCTGATTTCGGACTCGACCCAGAAGGTCGATGCCGGCTCCAAATTGGTCGGCGAGGCCGGCACGACGATGCAGGACATCCTGGACAGCGTGAACCGCGTCTCGGGCTTGATGCGCGACATCGCCCGCGCCGGGCAGGCGCAGAGCGAAGGCATCGGCGAAGTGCACCAGGCCATCGCGCAGATCGACACCGTGACCCAGCAGAACGCCGCGCTGGTGGAACAGGTGGCTGCCGCGGCCGATTCGCTGAAAGACCAGTCGGCGCGCCTGACCGATGCGCTGGGCTCGTTTCGCGTGGCGGCCTGAACCGATGCACCGCCGACCGCGGCGATAAACTCCGGGCCCATGACGGCCCCGACCACCCCGCCCCCGACGACGCACTGCGGCACAGCATGAGTGCCACCGAATTCCGCCCCGGCCTGTTCGTCCAGGGCTTCACCCCGCCACTGCGCTTGAATGACTTCAAGCTCGTCGCGTTCGACATGGATTCGACGCTGATCAACATCGAGTGTGTCGACGAGATCGCCGAAGCCGCGGGCCGCAAGGCCGAGGTCGCGGCCATCACCGAAGCAGCGATGCGCGGCGAGATCAGCGACTACAAGGACAGCCTGCGCCGGCGCGTCGCCTTGCTGAAGGGCGTGCCCGAAACCGCGCTGGAGACGGTCTACTCGCGCCACCTGCAACTGAACCCGGGGGTCGAACGTTTCGTCTCGGCCTGCCGCGCCGCGGGCCTCAAGACACTGCTGGTCTCGGGCGGCTTCACCTGGTTCAGCGACCGCGTGCGCCAACGCCTCGCGCTCGACTTCGCGCGCGCCAACGTGCTCGAATTCGACAATGGCCACCTCACCGGCCGGCTCGTCGATCGCCCCTGGGGCGACATCGTCGATGGTGCCGAAAAGCGCCGCGTGGTGCTCGAAGTCTGCGAGCTGATGGGCATCGCCCCCGAGCAGGCGATCGCGGTGGGCGACGGCGCGAACGACCTGCCGATGATGGGCGTGGCGGGCCTCTCGATCGCCTACCACCCCAAGCCCGCGGTGCGCGAGCAGGCCATGATCTCGATCGACAGCGGCGGCATGGACCGCGCGCTGGAGCTGTTGCGGGCCTGAGGCCGCCGCGGCGCCGGCGGCCGCGGGCCGCCTCCAGTTCTACGGGCGCGGGTGGAACACCAACTGCACGCTGTGCACTTGCGCCTGCGCGATCGGCTTGAAGCGCCAGCCACGCACAGCCTCCAGCGCCGTCGGGTCAACGCTCGGGTTGTTCGACGACTGCACCGACACATCACTCACCGAGCCGTCGGGGTTGACGGTGAACTGGAGTTCCAGCTCGGCGACTTCACGGAGCCCGGCGTAGATCGGCTCGGGCAGGACCAAGGTTTCTTCGGACACCAGTTCCAGCGCGGCGGGTGGCGGTGGCGGCGCTTCGTCACGCGCGGCCTCGCGGCTTGCCGCGCCGGCCGTCGGGGTGCTGGCCGCCGCGGCAGGGGCAGCGGCCGTGCTGGCGACGACGGCCTCCTTGGGGTGCGCTGTCGTCTTGGCTTGAGCGCTGCGCGGGGCCGGTTTGTCACCGCTGGCCCGTGCAGCCGCATCGGGCTCGGCGGCCAGCTTGCTGCGTCCTTTGAGCTTGCCGGCCTCGATGATCCAGCGCAGCGGGTTGTCCGCCTGGCGTTGCACCCGTTCGGCCGGCGGCGGCAGCAGCTCTTGCGCCCATGGCATCGCGCAGAGCAGCCCCAGCAGGAGGCCCGCACAGCAACGACACACGATCTTGAAACCCATGCACCATTTTACGAAGCCCGCGAAGGGGCGCACCACGGGAACTCCGGGGTATTCCAGGGGCCGGCATTGGGATAGCGAGTTCTACGATGAGTGGTCCGAAACAAGGAGCACGCATGAGCACCCAGACCAAGTTCCTGCTCGACGAGAGCCGCATGCCCAGGCATTGGTACAACATTGCCGCCGACCTGCCCGTGCCCGCGCCACCCGTGCTGCACCCCGGCACGCTGCAGCCGATCGGCCCGGACGATTTGGCACCTTTGTTTCCGATGGAGCTGATCCTGCAAGAGGTCAGCACCGAGCGCGAAGTACCGATCCCCGAGCCGGTGCGTGAGGTCTTCAAGCTGTGGCGCCCCTCGCCCCTGGTGCGAGCGCACCGCCTGGAGAAGGCTTTGGGCACCACGGCGCGCATCTACTACAAGTACGAAGGTGTCTCGCCCGCCGGCTCGCACAAGCCGAACACGGCCATTCCGCAGGCTTGGTACAACAGCCAGGCCGGCATCAAGAAGATCGCCACCGAAACCGGCGCGGGGCAATGGGGCTCGTCGCTCGCCTTCGCCGGTGCGCTGTTCGGCATTGACGTGACGGTGTTCCAGGTGCGTGTGTCCTACGACCAGAAGCCCTACCGCCGCGCGCTGATGGAAACCTATGGCGCGCGCTGCATCGCCTCACCATCGAACGAAACGAACTCGGGCCGCGCGGTGCTGGCGCAGAACCCGGATCACCCCGGCTCGCTCGGCATCGCGATCTCGGAAGCGGTGGAGGTGGCGGCGACGAACGACGACACCAAGTACGCGCTGGGCTCGGTGCTGAACCATGTGCTGATGCACCAGACCATCATCGGCCAGGAGGCCATGCTGCAACTCGAGATGGCCGGCGACGACCCGGACGTGATCGTCGGTTGCACGGGCGGCGGCTCCAACTTCGCCGGCATCGCCTTCCCCTTCATCGGCGCGCAACTGCGGGCTCAGGGCAAGGGCAAGACCCGCCGCATCGTCGCGGTGGAACCGGCGGCCTGCCCGTCGCTCACACGCGGCAAGTACGCCTACGACTTCGGCGACACGGCGCACCTGACGCCGCTCACGAAGATGCACACGCTCGGCTCCACCTTCACGCCGCCGGGCTTTCATGCGGGCGGGCTGCGTTACCACGGCATGGCGCCGCTGGTCTCGCACCTCAAGCAGCTCGGCCTGATCGAAGCGACGGCGTATCACCAGAAGGCCTGCTTCGAAGCGGGCGTGCTGTTCGCGCGCGCTGAAGGCATCGTGCCCGCGCCCGAGGCCAACCACGCGGTGCTGGGCGCCATCAACGAAGCGCTGCGTTGCAAACGCGATGGGCGCTCGGAAGTGATCCTGTTCAACCTCTGCGGCCACGGCCACTTCGACATGTCGGCGTACAGCAACTACGCGGCGGGCAAGCTGGTGGATCAGCCTTATGACGAGGCAGAGTTGGCGATGGCCTTGTCGGGCTTGCCGGCGGTACCGGCTTGACCGGTCACGCTGGCGTGGATGGCATCACCACGATCCCATCCGCATCCGCACACAGCCAATCACCCGGCCGCACCCACACGCCCTGAACCTGCACCGGCACGTCACGCTGACCTTCATTGCGCTTCTCGGTCGGCAGCGGCATCGAGGCGAGTGCGCGGATGCCGACCTGGCTTGCGGCAAGCTCGACCACATCACGAACACAACCGTCGATGACCACACCGGCCCAGCCGTTCTTCGCAGCGGCCGCGCCGAGGTTGCCACCGAGCAAGGCACGCCGCAGCGAGCCGCCGCCATCGACCACCAGCACGCGGCCGAGGCCGGGTGAATCGACCGCGGCCTTCACGAGCGAGTTGTCTTCGAAACACTTCAACGTGCTCACGCTGCCGGCGAAATGCAACACCGCGCCGAAGTCGCGGAACACAGGCGGCAGCACGCGGAAGGCGCCGCTGGTGTCGGCCTTGTGGGCATCGCACAGGTCGCAGGTGGCGGGGAGTGTCGTCATCGATCTGTCCTCTTGCGGAGTGGTGTCGGCAGATTGTGCCGCGTGCCGCCGAAGGCATGATGGTGCCCATGACCACGCTCGACACCCGCCGCTCGATCGGCGCGCCCTCGCCTTCCCTCTCGCCCCTGCTGCTGCTCTGCCTGGCCGCCACCTGGCTGGTCTGGGGCTCGACCTACTTCGCGATCAAGCTGGCGCTGCCGAGCTTCCCGCCCTTCTTTCAGATGGGTACCCGCTTCATCAGCGCGGGGCTGCTGCTGACGGTGTGGATGCGCGCGCGCGGCGCGGCCTGGCCGAACCGCATGCAGTGGCGCAACGCAGCCGTCATCGGCGCCTTGATGCTGGGCGGCGGCATGGGCGGCACCGCGGTAGCCGAGGTGTCGGTGGGTTCGGGCCTCGTGGTGGCATTCATCGCCGTCAGCCCGATGTTGATGGCGGCGCTGAACCTGCTGTGGGGCCTGCGGCCGGCGCGGCTCGAAGCAGCGGGCATCGGGGTCGGCCTGATCGGTGTGCTGCTGCTCACACAAGGCGCGGGTTTCCAGGCCTCGCCGGCTGGCCTGGCGGCCATTGCAATCGCCTGCAGCAGCTGGTCGCTGGGCAGCGTGCTCAGCCAGCGCAAGCTGCCGCTGGCGCCGGGCGCGATGGGCTTCGCGAGCGAGATGCTGTGTGGCGGGGTGCTGCTGATGCTGCTCTCGGTCGGGGCCGGAGAACACATGGTGTGGCCACCAACGCCCCTGGCATTCGGCGCGTGGGCCTACCTGGTCGTGTTCGGCTCGCTCGTCGCCTTCAACGCCTACATGCTGCTGCTGTCGCGCGCCTCGGCCGGGCTGGCATCGAGCTACACCTTCGTCAACCCGGTGATCGCGCTGCTGCTCGGCGTGGTGTTCGGTGGCGAGCTCGTCACCGCGACCGAGTGGGCCGCGGTGAGCGTCATCCTGCTCGGGGTGGTGTTGCTGCTGGCAGGGCGGCGCTGAGACTCAACGCGGCAGGGCCAGCGCCTCGCCGAGCAGGGCCGTGAGCTGGCCGACCGGCAGCGGCCGGCTGATGTGGAAGCCCTGCATCACATCGCAGCCGAGCGCGCCCAGGAAATCGAGCTGCTCTTTCGTCTCCACACCTTCGGCAACGGTCGTCATGTTCAAGGAGCGCGCCATCGCGATGATGGCGCGTGTGATCGAGGCCGCGCCATCGTCGCTCGTCACTTCGAAGGTGAAGGATTGATCGATCTTGAGCACGTCGATCGGGAAGCGTTTCAGGTAACTCAGGCTGGAGTAGCCGGTGCCGAAGTCGTCGAGCGCCAGCCGCACACCGAGGCGCTTGATCTGGCGCATCGTCTCGACGGTCGCGTCGGTGTCGTGCATCAGCGCGGACTCGGTCAATTCGAGTTCCAGGCACTGCGCCGGCAAGCCGGTCTGGCTCAGCACCTCGCGCACGAGCAAGGGAACGTCCTGCTGCTGGAACTGCTTGGCGGACATGTTGACCGCCACGGTCAAGCCGCCGTGGCCGGCCTGCTGCCAGGCCTGCGCCTGCGCGCAGGCGGTTCGCAGCACCCATTCGCCGATCGGAATGATGAGCCCCGTCTCTTCGGCCAGCGGAATAAAACGGGCGGGCGACACCATGCCCAGCGTCGGGTGGTGCCAGCGCAGCAGCGCCTCCACGCCGACGATGCGACCGTCTTTGCGATCGACCTGCGGTTGGTAGTGCAACTCCAGCTGATCGCGCTCGAGTGCGGTGCGCAGCGCGCCTTCGAGTTCCACGCGCGCCTGCGCTTGAGCGCCCATCTCGTTCGAGTAGCTCTGGTAGCCGTTGCGGCCATTCGCCTTGGCACGGTACATGGCCACGTCGGCGTGCTGAAGCAGCAGGTCGCAGCTGTCGCCGTCTTGCGGAAACAGGCTGATGCCGATGCTCGCGCTCAGGTGCAGGTCACGCCCGTCCTGCGAGATCTGCACCTTGAAGGCATCGAGCACCTTCGCGGCCACCTGCACCGCATCGTCGCTGCGCAGCAGGGCGGGCAGCAGGATCACGAACTCGTCGCCGCCCAGGCGCGCGATGGTGTCCGTCTCACGCACCACCACGCCGAGGCGGGCCGCGACGGTGCGCAGCAAGGCATCACCGAAGGAATGGCCGTAGCTGTCGTTGACGAACTTGAAGCCGTCCAGGTCGAGGAACAAGACCGCTACATGCTGTTCGCTGCGGCGCGCTTGCGCCAGGGCCTGTGCGATGCGGTCGTTGAGCAGGCTGCGATTGGGCAGGCCGGTGAGCGCGTCGTGATTGGCCTGGTGGGCGATGCGCTCGGCGTGCGAGCGGCGCTCGGAGATGTCGCTCGCGACACCGTCGATGCGCATCGGCGTGCCGTCGGCAGCGCAGATGACACGGGCGCGATCTTCCAGCCAGCGCTGGCTGCCGTCCGGCCGCACGATGCGGTATTCGAGCGTGACGGAACCGTTGGCGACAAGCGTCTTCAGGCAGGCCCGAACGCTCGCCCGGTCATCGGGGTGAACGATGCCCATCCACAGCCGGTTGTCGGCAAAGAAGTCGGCGCAGGGTCGGCCGTACACACGCTCGGCCGCGGGGTTCAGGTAGAGCAGTTCGTTGCATGCGAGCGAGATCGACCACACGACGTTGTCGATCGAATCGAGCACGCCCGAGAGCTTCTCCTCCGCGCGGTGCAGTTGCAGCACACGTTCTTCGAGATGGGCGTTGGCATCGGTCAGGTCGTTGCGGGCTTGGCGCATGCCTTCGCGCGCGCCGTCCAGCCCCACCGCGGCCAGGCCGATCTGGGCTTGCAGGGTGTTGAAGCTCGCCGCCATGTCGCCGATTTCGTCTTGCGAGGTGATGCGCACCGGCGTGATGTCGACGCGCGCATGCGCACCATCGAGGTCGCCGCGCCCGAGCGCCTGCATCGCACGTGAAAAGTCGGCCAGCGTGCCGGTGGCCAGGCGCCTGGCGACGCTCGAGACCTCCATCACCGAGTGCGCAATCATGCCCGGCAGCACCAGGGCGACCGTGATCGACAACATCGCGACGGCGACGAAGATGTCCGCCAGCGCCGTCATGAGCGCGCTCTGCTGCGGCGGCAGGTTGCTCACGGCCGTGAGGTAGCCCGCGCCGTCGAGTGCCAGCACGAGCAGCATCGCGCTGGTCAGCTTCACTTGCAGGGTGCCGGCCATGCCGGGCAGGCCCTCGCGCTTGCGGTCGTCGTACCTGCGCCAGGCGTAGAGCGCCGAGCCGGAGTAGGCGAAGCCGAGGCCGATCAACACCGTGCTCAGGCCGAACTGCTCGAAGCCGAACAGCGCCGACAAACCCCAGATCACGGCGGCACCCAGGCCGAGCGAAATGGCGGCATCCGGTGCGCGGTAGGGCCGGTGCAACGCCGGTGCATCGCGTCGCAGCAGCCACACCGCGACGCTGGGCAAGGCGATGCTGATGAGGTAGGTGAAGTTGGCGGCGGCGATGAGCCAGATGGGGTCGCCGATCAGCAGGAACAGGATCGCCATGGCGGCGGTCAGGAGCGTCGCGACCCAGGGTGCATCGGTGCGCGAGCGCAGCGCCAGGGCGCGCGGCAGGAGCCCGTCTTCGGAGAGTTGGGCGAGCGTGCGGGCAGCACCGGCCAGCGGCTGCAAGGTGCCGGAGAACATGCTGAGCACCATGAACCAGATGGCCGCCGCCTTGCCCGCATTGCCGAACAGCGGTGCGAACGTGGGGCCGAGCACCAGGGCCAGATCCTTGCCCAGGGGCTCGGCCCCCAAGGTGCCGAGCCACACCAAGGGCAGCACGAAGAAGAACAGTCCGGCGAGCAGGCCGCTGGCGAGCATTGCGCGCGGCACGGCCTTCGCCGGATCGACGGTTTCGCCCACGTGGCAGGCTGCGGCCTCGAAGGCGGGGGCGGCAAAACCGATCAGGTAGAGCCCCGCCATCAGGCTGGTGAGTTGGCCGAACCAGCCGGGGAACGGCGTCGTCAACTGGAAGCTTGTGGCCAGGCGCCAATCGACCTCGCCTGCAAGGATGGGCGCCAGGCCCGACACGAAAGCAAGCAAGGCCGAGGCACTCGCCACCGGCACCGCCAGCCTTGTCACCCACTTGATGCCGGCCAGGTTCAGCAGCACGAAGGCGACGACCAGGCCGATCGCGAGCGCGGTGACCGGCACACCCGGCAGGTACCACTCGTGCATGGCCGAGGCCGACAGAATCGCCGTGAGCCCGCAGGTCGGAACCCAACCCCACCAATAACAAACGCCGGTCAGGTTGGCCAGCACCGGGCTGTAGGGGCGAAAGGCTTCCACGCAGTTGGCGGCGATGCCACCCACGCGGTTCGGGAACATCAAGACCAGTTCGGTCCAACCGGGCGCGGCGGCACACCCGAGCATCAGGCCGACCATCAACAGCGGTATGGCCGCACTGCCCTGGCCGAGGATGTCGCCCTGCCCTGCAAACAGCGCCGCCAGGATGAACAGACTCTGGTTGCTGCCGCCCATGGCCAGCGCGGTGGTGCCGACCCAGCCGAGCGCGCGCGGATGCCGCAGCGCCGGGTTGTCGGCCCGTGCGTCTTGGAGGCTCGCGTGAGTCATGAATGGGGGTCGGGAATGGTGAAGATGGTGCCCGTGCCCAGGCTCGCCGATCCCTCGAAGTCGCGGTCAAAACAAGCCCAGTTCAAGGGCATGCCGATGGCGGCACAATTTGCCATTGCCGCTAACCGGGCCCACCATGACCTCACCGCTTCAGGCTCAACGCCGCCGCGTGCTGCGCACGCTGGTGCAGGCCGGCACCGCGAGCCAACTGGCCAGCCCGCTCGCGGCACTCGCGCAAACGCCGACCCTGCCGCCCACGCCAGCCTGCGGTGCGCCCGCAGCGGCGACCACAGAACAGACCGAAGGGCCCTACTTCAAGCGCAGTTCACCGCTGCGCCAGTCGCTGCTGGAAGACGGCATGGCGGGCGAGCGTCTGCTGCTCGGGGGCCGCGTGCTCGACAGCCGTTGCCAGCCTGTCGCCCGCGCCTTGCTGGACTTCTGGCAGGCAGATGCAACCGGCGCCTACGACAACCGGGCCTTCCGGATGCGCGGCCACCAGTTCAGCGATGCATCGGGCGCGTTTCGCCTCGACACGGTGATACCCGGCCTGTACACCGGCCGCACGCGGCACCTCCACGTGAAGCTGCAGGCGCCGGGCGGGCGCGTGCTGACGACGCAGCTCTATTTCCCGGATGAGCCGGCGAACCGCGGCGACTTCATCTTTTCACCGGCGCTGGTGATGGTGATGCGGCGCGCCGCCTCGGGCGCGGTGGCCGGCTTCGACTTCGTGCTCGGCTGAAAGCAATCAGCTGAACAAACGCCGCGCTGCTGGCGAGCCGGCTGCGAGGTCGTGCTCGGCGAGCGTCGAATAAAGCTGGCCGAGTTCAGCGCCGATGGCGTCGAAGCCCTGCGGGCTGAGCGGCTGGCCGTTGTCGTCGACGA
>JANYJL010000167.1 GCA_025361845.1 Rhizobacter sp. | reverse complement strand
ACGAATTGCAAGACCGGGTGAAACCCGACGGCCTGGCCATCGTGATGGAGGCCGACCACTTCTGCATGCACTGGCGCGGGGTCAAGGACGACGAGTCGATGATGACGAACAGCGTGATGCGCGGCGCCTTCCTGAAAGACGCCAACCTGCGGCGCGAATTCCTCTCCTTGCTCAGCAAGAAGAGCAACTGATCTTCCAGCCCTACACCCAAGGACACGACCATGCTCGTCCGACTTCTGTACGCCAGCCGCGTGGCGCCTTCGGTGACCCCGGAAGCGCTCACCGCCATCCTGCGCGCCTCACGCGCCAACAACCCGAAAGCGGGTGTGACGGGGGTGCTGTGCTGCTCCGACGGCATCTTCATGCAATCGCTCGAAGGCGGCCGCAACGTCATCAGCAAGCTGTTCCAGAAGATCGCCGCCGACCCGCGCCACAGCGACGTGGTGCTGCTGAGCTACGAGGAGATCGCCGAGCGGCGCTTTGCCGGCTGGGCGATGGGGCAGGTCAATGTGTCGCGCCTGAACCCGGCGCTGATGCTGAAGTATTCCGAGACCGCCGAGCTCGACCCTTATGCGGTGTCGGGTGCGGTGTCGATGGCCTTGTTCGATGAACTGGTGGCCACGGCTTCGGTGATGTGCACCTGAGCACGCACTCGGTTCACAGGCCGAGCCACGTGCCGATGGCCAGCATCGCCGCTTCGTCATAACGCTCGAAGCCGGTGTACTTGATCGGCTCCAGCTTCTTCTTGCCATCGTCGCTCATGTCCAGCGCCAGCAGGTACTCGCGCACCTTGTCGATCTGATCGGCGCTCAGGCTCGGGCCGGCGATGATGTGCTTGATGGGCACCGGCTTCGATTGCGCGAGGATCTTGCCGCCCTTGGCCTGCCAGGCTTTTACCAGCGCGTTCGATGCGGTGGCACCGGAGTTCGTCAGGCTGTTCTCGACGAAAAACGGCACCGCGTCCTGGTAGCGCGTGTAGGTGATGGCCATGCCCTTCGGATCGACGTTCGCATCGCGCAGCGTGGCGCGCACCATCCACGCCGTGATCGAATCTTCATCCGGCGCGCCGAGCTTCAGGCCCTTCAGGTCCGAGAGTGACTTGAGCGGTGAATCCGCCTTCACCAGAAAGCTCGCGGTGTACTTCTGATAACCCTTGGTGACGGCGACGAGCTTGTAGCCCGACTCCTTGATCGCCTGGATCGACAGGTGCGCCGGATGCACCATCGCGAGGTCGTAGCTCTTGGCGGCCAGACCCTTGCGCAAGGTCGGGTAGTCGCCGATCGGCTCGATCGTGACCGGCTGCTTCAGGATCTTCGACAGGTCAGCCGCTATTGCCGCGTAGCGCCCACGGATCTCCTCAATCGGCACGCGGTAGCTGACGCCTTCATTGACCGCGAAGACGAGCGCCTGGGCCCAGGGCGAGGCGGCCAGCAGCAGCAAGACCATCGACGAGCGGACGAGCAAGGAGATCATGGACAGGCACCCTGGAGAACGTCGTGCAGACGCTGAGGCGCCGATGGTAGTCGCACCGGACCCGGGTGAACGTGAACAATTCACGTGCTACCGGGGCGGTTACGGCGGGTTGCTGCGTGGTCTCAGGCGGCTTTCTTGGCCGCAGCCGTCTTCTTCGCCGCCGGCACCTTGGCCGCGCGCGGCTCGAACTCGAAGCCGACCTTGCCTTCCTTCTTGTCCCAGGCCAGATACGCCTTGAACTTGCGACGCGTCTTGTTGGAGACAAAGTTCTCCAGCAGCGCGGTCTTGCCGGTGGACAGCAGCTTCGTCATCTCCTCGCGCGCCACCGGCTGCTGCAGGATGATCTTGCCGCTCTTGAAATCGCAGGTCACGTTGGCGCCCACGCTGTTCTGGCACACATAGCTCGTGCCGTGTTCGTACACATGGCCCTGGCACTTCGGGCACGCGCCCAATGATTCCTGGGCCGAGAAGTCGATCGGCTCACCCGACTCGCCGTCCTTCTTCGCGTCTTCGCCGAAGTCGAATTCGAGCTTCCAGTTCTTGATCTCCTCATCGAACGCAAGCTTCAGCTCGGCCGTGAAAGGCCAACCCGCCTTCGAGCGGAAACCTTCGAGCGGGCCGATCTTCTTGTTGGCGATGAACTGCTCCACCTCGTCCAGCTCGAAGGCGCGGCTGCCCGGGATCTTGCTGATCGAGAAGCCGCAGCCTTCGGTCGCGCCGGCTTTTCCGGTGCAAGTGAAGCGGCGGTAGTTTTCCTTCACGATGCCGCCGCAGTTCGGGCACGGCGTGGCCAGCGTCGCGTAGTCGCCGGGGATGGTGTCGCGGTCGTACTCCTTCGCCTTCTTGACGATGCGCTCGGCCATCGCCGCGATCTCGGCCATGAAGGCTTCGCGCTTCAGGTGGCCCTTCTCCATCTCGGCGAGCTGCTGCTCCCAGTTGCCGGTGAGTTCGGGCTTGGTGAGGTCTTCCACGCCCAGGCCGCGTAGCAGGGTCATCAGCTGGAAGGCCTTCGCGCCGGGCACCAGGTCGCGGCCTTCGCGGTGCATGTACTTCTCGTAGATCAGGCCTTCGATGGTCGCGGCGCGTGTGGCCGGGGTGCCGAGGCCCTTGTCCGACATCGCCTCGCGCAGTTCCTCGTCGTCGATCAGCTTGCCCGCACCTTCCATTGCGCCGAGCAGGGTGGCTTCGGTGTAGCGCGCGGGCGGTTTGGTCTTGAGCGCATTCACGGCCACGTCTTCGGTGCGTACCAGTTCGCCCGGCGCCACGGCCACGAGGTTGGCATCGTCTTCCTGCACTTCCTTGCCGTACACGGCCAGCCAGCCCGGCTTCACGAGCACCTTGCCATTGGTCTGGAAGGTGTGGTCCTTGCCCGCGGCCTTCACGGTGCTGATGCGTGTCGTGACCATGAACTCGGCAGGCGGGTAGAACACCGCGAGGAAACGCTTGACGACCATGTCGTAGAGCTTCGCCTCGATCTCGGAGAGGCTCGTCGGCGCCTGCAGCGTCGGGATGATGGCGAAGTGGTCCGAGACCTTGGCGTTGTCGAAGATGCGCTTGTTGGGCTTCACATAGCCTTCCTTCGCGGCCTTCGCGGCATGCGCCGACAGCACGCGCAGCGGGCCAGGCAGGTCGGAGGTGGCCAGCATCTCCATCGTCTGCTTGACGACCGCCACGTAATCCTCGGGCAAGGCCTTGCTGTCGGTCCGCGGATAGGTCAGCACCTTGTGCTTTTCATAAAGCGCTTGCGCGAGCGAAAGCGTCGTCTTGGCCGAGAAGCCGAAGCGCGAGTTGGCTTCGCGTTGCAGCGAGGTCAGGTCGTAGAGCGCAGGCGCGCTCTGCGTGCTGGGCTTGGCCTCTTCGCTCACGCTGGCGGGCTGGCCGCGCACCGCGTCCGCTATCGCCTGCGCATCGGCGGCGTTCCACAGGCGGTCGGCGCGTTGCTCCGGATCGTCCGGGTTCTTCTTCCACTTCGGATCGAACCACTTGCCTTCGTATTCACCCGCCGTCGCTGCAAAGCTGGCCTTGATTTCCCAGTAGTCGCGGAACACGTGCTTGCGGATCTTCTCCTCGCGCTCGACGACGATCGAGAGCGTGGGCGTCTGCACCCGGCCGACAGTGGTGAGGAAGAAACCCCCATCACGCGAGTTGAAGGCCGTCATCGCGCGCGTGCCGTTGATGCCGACCAGCCAGTCGGCCTCCGAGCGGCAACGCGCCGCATCCGCCAACGGCAGCATCTGCGCATCGCTGCGCAGGTTCTCGAAACCATCGCGGATGGCCGCGGGCGTCATCGATTGCAACCACAGCCGCTTCACCGGATGTTTGCTCTTCGCGTGCTGCTGGATCAAGCGGAAGATCAGCTCGCCCTCGCGCCCCGCGTCGCAGGCGTTGATGAGCTCGCTCACGTCCTTGCGCTTGACGAGCTTGACGATCGCGCCCAGCCGCCCCTTGCTCTTGTCGATCGGGTTCAGGTCGAAATGCGGCGGGATGATCGGCAGGTTCGCGAAGCTCCACTTGCCGCGCTTCACGTCGAACTCTTCCGGCGCCTTGATCTCCAGCAGGTGGCCGACGGCCGAGGTGACGAGGTACTGCTCGCTTTCGAAGTACTCGTCGTGTTTCTCGAACTTGCCGCCCTTCGGCGTGGTGAGCGCACGGACGATGTCCTGCGCCACGGAAGGCTTCTCGGCAATGATGAGTGCTTTGGTCATGGTTGTTTCTTCGGTCCTTCGGGCGGCGACTCGCGCCGCATCAATACAATCCGCTTCTCTCGTGCGCACGCGCCTACGCGCGCGCACCCATGATTTCAATGTACATAAAGAATTCGATGACGCAAGCCGCCGCCGCCCGCAAGCCCCTTCCCGTGGCCAAGCCTCCTGCTGCGAAGGCCCCCGCGACAGGGCGCCGCATCCAGGTGCGTTTGAGCGGTGTGCACGGCAAGGGTGTGTTCGCGCTCGCCCCCATCAAGAAGGGAGAGGTGATCATCGAATACAAGGGCGAGGTCATCACCTGGCCCGAGGCGTTGCGCCGCCATCCGCACGACCCGATCGACCCGAACCACACCTTCTACTTCCACGTCGATGAAGAACACGTCATCGACGCCAAACACGGTGGCAACGCCGCACGCTGGATCAACCACGCCTGCGCGCCCAACTGTGAGGCCGATGAAATCGACGGCCGCGTCTTCATCAAGGCCCTGCGCACCTTGAAGCCGGGCGAAGAGCTGTTCTACGACTACGGCCTCATCATCGACGAGCGCTACACGGCGAAGTTGAAGAAGGAATACGCCTGCCGCTGCGGCGCGAAGAGCTGCCGCGGCACCATGCTCGCCCCCAAGGGCTGACACGGCGATGGACGAGCCCACGACCCCACCGCCACTGCACTGGGGCGCCGAGACGCTCTGGCAGCAGCTCGAACCGCTGTTGCCGGGCCTGAGCGTCGAGGTGGTGGCGCGCACCACCTCCACTAACACACAACTGCTCGAACGCGCCCGCGTGGCGCGTGAGCCCGAGGGCGACAGTGCCTTCGTGCAAGTCCGCCGCAGCATCGAGAGCGGTGCCTTCGGCCGCCGCGCCGCCGACATCCAGCCCTGCCTGCTCGTGGCCGAACACCAGACCGCGGGCCGCGGGCGCCTGGGGCGCAGTTGGAAGTCGGTGCCGGGGGCATCGCTCACCTTCTCGCTCGCCTTGCCGATGCGCATGGCCGACTGGTCGGGCCTCTCGCTCGCCGTCGGTGTGGCCATCGCCGATGCGCTGGAACCCGATGCCGTGCCGGGCGCGCCGCGCATCGGCCTCAAATGGCCGAACGACCTGTGGCTGATGCACGGCCCGAGCGCCGGCTTGAAGCTCGGCGGCATCCTGATCGAAACCGTGGCCGCGGGCGCGCAACGCCTGGCCGTCATCGGCATCGGCCTGAACGTGATGCCGCTCGAACATGCCGAGGGCACCACCGAGTTCGGCTCGCTGCAAGAGTTCGAACCTCAGACGAATGCGGCGGCCTGGCTGGAGCGTGTGGCGCTGCCACTCGTGAAGGCGCTCAAGCTGTTCGAGCGCGAAGGCTTCGGCGCCTTTGCCGAACGTTATGCCGCGCGCGACCTGCTGCGCGGCCAACCGATCCGCACCACGCTCACCGACGTGCCCGAGGGCATAGCCCAAGGCGTGTCGAACGAAGGCGCCCTGCTGGTGCAGACGGCGGCGGGCCTGCAACACATCTCCAGTGGCGAGGTCAGCGTGCGCCTGAACCCGCCGGTCGCGCCGTGCTGAGAGCGCTGGTGCTGGCCCTGCTGCTGGCCAACGCGGGCTACTTCGCGTGGACGCAGGGCTGGCTCGACAACGTGGTCGGCGTGCGCGCCGACAGCCGGCGTGAACCCGAGCGGCTGACGCGCCAGGTGCGGCCGGAAACGGTACAAATCCTGACCGCTGCCGGCACGCCGGAACTGGCCGCAGCGCCGGTGAACCCCGCGCCCGCGGCCGCCGCGGCATCGTCGGCATCCGTCGCGGGTGCCACCTGCCTGGAAGCCGGCCCGTTCAGCGCCACCGAGATCGATGCTGCCGCATCCGCCGTGCAGGCGGCCTTGCCCGCTGGCAGCTGGGCCGATGTGAAGACCGACAAGCCCGGCGCCTGGCTCGTCTACATGGGCCGCTACGGTGACCGCGAACTCTTCGCGAAGAAGAAGGAAGAGATCGCACGCATGAAGCTGCCCTTCGAGGAAGTGCGCAACTCGCCGGGCCTGGAGCCGGGCCTCTCGCTCGGCCGCTACGACGACCGCGCCGCCGCCGAGAAGGCGTTCGCCGCCTTTGGCCTGCGCGGCGTGAAGTCCGCCCGTGTCGTCGAGATCACGCCGCCGAGCAGCACCCATGTGCTGCGGGTCGACGCGGCCGATGACACCCTCGTGAAGCAGCTCGGCGAACTGAAGTCCGCCGCGCTGGGCAAGGGTTTCGTGGCCTGCGCGAAACTGGCGACGAACTAGCGCTTGCTTGCGGGCGTGCGCGCAGCCCGCTCGGCCGGGCTGGCCCGCAGCGCGAGTACGGCGGTGAGCAGCAGCGCGAGCCAGCCGGCGCCGAGGGCGCCACCGCCGCCGCTGCTCTGTGCTTGATCGGCCGCGGCGATGGCCAGCCTGCTCTTGGAGACAAACCCGGAATCGTCAGTCACCGTGAGGCTGACGACGAAGCGGCCAGCAGCATGCGGTGTGACGTTGACATTGGCACCGCTGGCGACAACGGTTCCGCTGGAGTCGAACTGCGTGACAACACCGCCACCATCTTCCAGCGCCCACTGGTAGGTCAAGATATTGGCGCCTTCGACTACGATCGAATTGCCACCGGAAAGCGCCAATGTCCGTCCGCTAATCGCAGTGCGAGAGTCAACATCGATGCGCGCCTGCAAGCCGTTGCCGACTCCTCCCCCGGCGGCGTTAACCACGGCGCGCCCGGCATCCAGCATGCCGCCACCACAGGTTCCGGTGCTGCAATAGCACTGGTCCTGGTCGATGGCTTTGCCCGCGCTGTCGTATTGCGGGGCAGTGCATTCACGCACCGCCGAACCGCTGCTGTCGACCAAGCCGCTGGCGGGAAACGGGCGCGCTGTTCCTTGCAGAATCAGCTTCACGTCCAATGGCGTGAGAGCAGCGCGGGCCGGCACGGCAGCATCGTTGGCGGAAATCATCAGGGCCACTGTGCCAGCCACCAGCGGCGCCGAGAAGCTCGTTCCCGCCTCGCCCGCATAGGTGTTGCCTGCGGGGCTCGTGAAGCCCGAGTTGCTGGCCGTCAAGATCGGGTAGAGACAGGCGGCAGGCGGATCGTTGACACAGTTGCCACCCGGCGCACTGATGGTGATTTCGGGCCCGATGTCCGAGTAGCCGACCTTACTGCCGACATGCCGCAAGCCGCTGACGGCGATGACACCCGGACAATTTGCAGGTGTGGCCACGGCGTGGCCGGCGCTATTGCCCGCGGAGGCAACGACCACGACATTGCGGGCGTTCACCTGGGCCACGGCGTCGCGATAAAGCGCGTTGCAGGCTCCGGGACCTCCAAGGCTCAGATTGATGATCGAGGCCGGATTCAAATTGTCCGGCACCCCGGGGACGTGGATGCCTGCCGACCACAGCATGGCCGCGATAATGTCGGAATCCAGACCGCCGCACTTGCCAAGCACCCGCACTGGCAACACCAAAACATTGCGACCGACACTGGCCATGCCGATGCCGTTGTCGGTCAGTGCGCCGATGACCGAAGCCGTCGCCGTGCCGTGCCAAGAACTGTCGCCGATATCGGCGGACGAACAGTCGGGAAAGTTTCCGCTGTTGATGTCCGCCTGGCTGAGGAAGTCGCCCGGGTCGGACGCGTCGGCATCGCGCCCATTGAAGTCATTGGCAGTGGCAACGTCGCTGATCATGTCGTAGCCGTCGAGCAGGTTGCCTCCGTTGGCGACCTTCTTCAGGTCCGGGTGGTCGAAACGCACGCCACTGTCCAACACGGCGACCACGAGTGCCGGGTTGCCGGTTGTGACGGCCCATGCGGGCTCGACGTTGATCGAGGCCGGCGCTGTAACGGTCGGCGCCCGCAGATACCACTGGCCAACGGCCGGAGCAATGCTCGCCGAGGCGGCGTAAAACGGGTCGTTCGGAGCCACCATCGCGCGGCGGCGCCCGTCTGGCACCGCATATTCGACGTCGGCATCCGCCGCCAAACGCTGAGCAAGCTGCTCCGACGTGATGCCGCTGGCCCGCACCACGTGGCTACGCTCGCCCACATCGGCACCGACGCGAAGGGCGAGCCCGACGCGCTGCCCCAGGGCCTGCGCACGGCCAGCACGCTGCGCTGCGGTCGCGGCATCGGCTGCTGCATTGGCCGTTGCCACCGACAGACCTTGAACGCGCGATGTGGCCGTTGATGCAGTGCCGGCCTTGTATTTCACAATCACGCGAGCGGTCGCCGTAACCGGCACCACCGATGCCGTCTGCGCCATCGGCATGTGCACGGCCAGCGGCGCGAGCAAGGTCGCGCCAAGAACGGTCAAGGTCAGCAGGGTCTTGCGCATGGTGGCTCGCAGCAGGTGAATCGGCCGGCTCAGTTTAGGTGGGCACGCCGCGCCGAAGCCGCGTGGCCGGCCTGAAGCCGGTAAAGGTTTGTTGCCCGCATGACAAATGCCCGGGCCCATGACAAACGGCCCCGAAGGACCGCTTGTTGACGCAAAAGGGGAAGGGTCTTCCCGATCAGGATCAGGCCGAAACGACGCGCACCATTTCCAGCACCTTGTTCGAGTAGCCCCACTCGTTGTCGTACCAGGCCACGACCTTGACGAAGGTCTTGTCGAGCGCAATGCCGGCTTCGGCATCGAACACCGAGGTCATCGGCTCGCCACGGAAGTCGGTCGAGACGACCTTGGCCTCGGTGTAGCCGAGCACACCCTTCATCGCGCCTTCGCTGGCCGCCTTCATGGCCTTGCAGATGTCGTCGTAGCTGGCTTCCTTGACCAGTTCGACGGTCAGGTCGATGACCGACACGTCGGAGGTCGGCACGCGGAAGGACATGCCGGTGAGCTTCTTGTTCAGCTCGGGGATCACCACGCCCACGGCCTTAGCGGCACCGGTGCTCGACGGGA
>JANYJL010000117.1 GCA_025361845.1 Rhizobacter sp. | reverse complement strand
GTCGAGTCCTTCATGCTCAGGCCGCTCTCGGCGGTGATCAGCGCGGCAATCTCGATGCTGCGCGCGCGGATCAGAGCCGCCGCCTTGTAGCAGACCTGGTAGCGCTCGTAGCGGGTCAGGGTCGGTTTGTAGGCGCGGGCCACCTCGATCGCGTGGCGCACGTCGGCGACCGTCGCCATCGGCACGCTGCCCGCCAGTCCGCCGGTGTATGGGTTGTGGACGCCCGCCTGGCGCGCAGTCGCGACGCGACTGGCACCGATGCGCAGGCTGTCGAATGTCCTGATGTCAGTTGGCACGGTTGAGCACCCAGTCGAACGCGTCGAAGTTCCGCCAGCGGCGGGTCAGGTCGAGGTCGGCGATCGGCCGGTTCATGACCAGCGGAACGCGCTGTTCGGTCACGCCGCCGTGCGAGCGCAGCGGTACGTCCAGTCCCGTCAGGTCGTGGCGCGCCCGGGCGGTGCCCAGCACCACCGAGCGGATCGAGGTGACGACGAGGTCGCCGATCCGGTCCGCCGGCAGCTCGAAGCGCTCGGCGGCGACCTCGCGCGAGAGCACCGACTCGATGCCGCGCACCGCGCCGAGGCGCGCGGCGAGCGCGACCGGGTCTGCATCCGCCGGCAGGTAGACGGTCGCGTAGGAGCCGAGCGCGCCATGGTGGACGACGTACGGGTCCGTGATCGGCAGGATCACGCGCGCACGCGCTTTGCCCAGCCAGCCGTCGAGCAGGTCCTGCAGGTAGATCACGTCGGGGCTCGCGTCGAGCTGCGTCTTTGCATTCATGCCGTGGTCGGCGGTGACCGCGATCACGCAGCCGAGCGCGTCGAGCCGGGCGAGGTAGCCGTCCATCATCCGGTAGAAGTCGTTGGCCTCCTCGGTCCCCGGCGCGCGCTTGTGCTGCACGTAGTCGGTGGTCGACAGGTACATGACGTCGGGCCGGCGGCTCTGCATCAGTTGCACGCCCGCCGCAAACACGAACTCCGACAGCGCGGCGCTGTAGACCTCGGGGACCGGCAGGCCGACCAGCGCGTTGACACCCTCGATGCCGTGCTCGGCGAGCGTGCACTGGTCGGACTTCTCGGACGAGAAACAGATGCCGCGCAGGCCGTGGCCGAGCAGCAGTCGAAGCTTGTCCTTCGCGGTCACCACCGCGACCGAGCAGCCGGCGTCGGCCAGGGCGGCGAGCAGGGTGGGGGCGCGCAGCCACTTCGGGTCGTTCATCATCACTTCGACGTCGTTGGCGGCATCGTAGAGGTAGTTGCCGCAGATGCCGTGTACCGAGGGCGGCACGCCGGTCACGATGGACAGGTTGTTGGGGTTGGTGAAGGTCGGCACCACGCAGTCGGCGATGACTGCGGCGCCGCGGGCGAGGACCGATTTCATCCACGGCATGTGGCCGAAGGCCACAGCCTGGGCGATGTAATCCGGTTCGCAGCCGTCCACGCAGACCACCACCGAGGGTCGGGTCGGTAGGCGGTAGGTGCGGCCATTGACGTCGAGCTGTTGCATCTAAACCTCATCGCAGGAGACGGGCCGCGGCGCTGCTGGGCGGCGCCGGACGGGAGGCGCTATTAGACTACGAGCACGGATAATTGTCGACAGTTGACAAAGTTGTTCACCCCTCAGGCCTTGTCCGTCTTGCCGGCGGCGGTCGCGAGGCCCGCCAGCACCGCATCCCAGCGGTGCGCTCGGCGGCCGCGATCCTGGGCAGCCTCCTGGCGGCGGATCGCGTTGCGGACCACGAGTGAGCCGAGGTAGCGAAACGGTTCCGGCGGGAACTCGCCTCGCGGGCCGCGGGCCAGGCCGCTGCGGGTCCAGGCGTTGTCCTCACCCAGCGCGAGCGAGGCGAGGATCTCGCCGCCCATCCGGCTCGGGCCGACGCCGTTGCCGGAGTAGCCCAAGCCGTAGAACACGTCCGGCCGGCCGTGCAGGTGGCCGAAGAACGGCAGCCCCGTCACGGAGCGGTCCGACGCGCCGTTCCAGCTGGCCGTCAGCGGCGTCGACGCAAGCTCCGGCATGAATCGCCCGAGCGTGCGGCCGAGCGCGTCGCGGTAGGGGGACGGCGCATCGAACACCGGCCGCATCCGCCCGCCCCAGGCGAAGGTGTTGCCCCCCTTGCCGAGCATCACGCGCCCGTCGGCGGTGCCGCGGTAGTAGTGCACGAAGGTGCGCGAGTCGAGCACCGAGATGCCGCCGTCGAGGCCGGTGGCGGCGACCGCGCCGGGCGCGGGCGCCGTGATGACCATGTCGCTCGAGACGATCACGATGCTGCGCCGGAACGCGCGGAAGGTGCTCGCCATCCAGGCGTTGATCGCGACGACCACCCGCTCGGCGGTGACGGTAGCTCGAGGCGTGCGTACGCGCGGTGGCGAGCCCGGCTCGAGCGCGAGCATCGGCGTGCTCTCGTGCAGGCGGATGCCCATCGACAGTGCGACCCGTCGCAGTCCGCGCACCAGCTGGCCCGGCTGCACGGTCGCAGCCTGTGGCGAGAACCAGCCCTCCAGGGGGACCGCGGAACCGGCGCGGTGGCGGACCTCGTCCGGCGGCAGGCGCTGCCAGGAACTGATGCCGCGCGCCGCAAGCGCCGCCATCACCGCGTCCGAGGCGCCGACCTGCGCAGGTGCGGTGGCCGTGTACAGCGTGCCGTGACGACGCCACTCGCAGTCGATGCCGTGGGTGTGCACGAACGCCTCGATATCCAGCACCGCCTGCTCGGAGGCAAGGGCGAGCCGGCATGCCTCGGCCTCGCCGTACAGGCGCCGCAGCGTCGGAAACTTCGTGGTCCAAGTGAGCACGCAGCCGCCATTGCGGCCGCTGGCGCCGGCCCCGCACACGTCCGCCTCGAGCACGATCACATCCAGGGTCGGGCGGCGCTGTTTGGCGAGGATCGCGGCCCATAGGCCGGTGAAGCCGCCGCCGACGATCGCAAGCTCGGCCTGCGTGTTGGCCGCAAGCTGCGGTGCGCTCGCCGCGCTCTCGCCCGCCAGCGCCTGCGCGAGACAGTAGGGCCGCTGGCGGTCCGCCATCAGCGGTTCAGCGCCGCGCCTGGCGGGCGGCGGCGACGGCCTTGTGCATGCGTGCGCGACTGTCGATGGCGTGCTCGCGCAGCACCCGGCCGGCGCGCTCCGGATCGCGCGAGGCGATGGCGTTGACGATGTCGGTGTGCTCGGCGTGGGAGACGGCGAAGCCGCCACCCTCCTGCAGGCCGTGCAGCCGGAACAGCAGCAGCTCCTTGGTCAGCCTGCGGTAGGTGGCCGACAGGTGGGTGTTGCCGACGAACGCGACCAGCGCGTCGTGGAACTCGAGGTTCAGCTGGTAATAGCGTGCGAGGTCACCCGCCGCGGTGGCCGCCTGCATCGCCGCGAGCATTGCGCGCAGGCGCTCGAGCTGTTCGGGCGTGATGCGCTCGGCGAGCCGCCGACCGATCAGCTCGTCGAGCACCTCGCGCAGATCGTAGACCTCGTCGGCCTCGGTGACCGACACCTCGCGCACGAACACGCCGCGGTTGCGCTCGGCGCGTACCAGCCCGCATTCCTCCAGCGCCCGCAGCGCTTCGCGCACCGGGCCGCGGCTGGTGCCGAAACGGCTGGCGAGGCTGGCCTCGTTGATGCGCTGGCCGGGGGCGAGTGCGCCGCCGAGGATCATCTGCTCGATCTCGGCCTGCACCGCCGAAGGCAGCGAATTGGCCTGCAGGAACTGCAGCGGGGTGGGCGCGTTCATCGAGTGCGAAGCCTCCGTGAGGGGTACCGGCCAGCGTCGACTCGGGGCCCGTCAGTTGCCCAAAAGTGTCAACAGATGACAGTACGCCCGCCAGAGCTTACAGTATCCCGGCGCCTCCGGTAGGGCGGACCGCCGCCGGCAGGCAGGCAGGCCGGCCCGTGGAAGGCGCCGCCCCAGGTTCCCAGCCGCGAGTACCGCCATGACCGCCCCGATCCTGCTGACGCCCGGCCCGTTGACGACCTCGCTCGCCACCAAGCAGAGCATGCTGCGCGACTGGGGCTCGTGGGACGCGGACTTCAACCGCATCACTGCCCGGGTGCGCGAGCGCCTGCTCGGCGTTGTGCATGCCACCGGCACGCACGAGTGCGTGCCGATGCAGGGCAGCGGCACGTTCTCGGTCGAGGCGGCGCTCGGCACGCTCGTGCCGAGGGGTGGCCACGTGCTCGTCCCGCAGAACGGCGCCTACTGCCAGCGCATCGCCCGGATCTGCCGCATTCTCGGCCGCTCGCTCACGACCGTCGACTACGCCGAGGACGCGGCGGTGCAGGCCGCGGACGTCGACCGCGCCCTCGCCGCAAACCCCGCGATCACCCACGTCGCGCTGGTCCACTGCGAGACCAGCGCCGGCATCCTCAACCCACTGGCCGCGATCGCTGAGGTGGTCGCCCGCCATCGCCGCAGCCTGATCATCGATGCGATGAGCTCGTTCGGCGCGCTCGAGATCGATGCGCGCACGATGCCGTTCGAGGCGGTGATCGCGGCCTCCGGCAAGTGCCTGGAGGGCCCGCCGGGCATGGGTTTTGTGATCGCAAGGCGCGAGGCGCTGCAGCGCGCCGAGGGCAACAGCCATTCGCTGGCGCTGGACCTGCACGATCAGTGGGTCTACATGCAAAAGACTACCCAGTGGCGCTACACGCCGCCGACGCACGTCGTGGCCGCCTTCGACTCGGCCATCGAGCAGTACCTCGCCGAGGGCGGGCGCAGCGCCCGCGGTGGCCGCTATGCGGACAACTGCCGCACGCTGATCGAGGGGATGGCGAGGCTGGGACTGAAGAGCTTCCTGCCGCCGGCCATCCAGGCGCCGATCATCGTGACCTTCCACGCGCCCGTCACGCCGAACTACCAGTTCAAGGCCTTCTACGACGCGGTCAAGGCGCGCGGCTACCTGCTCTACCCGGGCAAGCTGACGACGCTGGAGACGTTCCGCGTCGGCTGCATGGGCCAGCTCGGCCCGCGCGGCATCCAGGGGGCAGTCGATGCCGTGGCCGAGGTGCTCGCCGAGCTGCACGCGGCCGCGTAGGGTCGCTGCGCATCGGCCGCGTCCGTCGCGGGGCTGCCTGGGGCGCGGCCGGAGCGGCAGGGCGGATGTGCTCGAGGCTCGCTGCCGCCCGGTTCACGATGCTGCCGTCCAGGGGTCGACGTGCGTCATGACGTTGAGGACCCGGTGCCGCTCCAGCACTCGCCGGCGCGCCTCCACCGCCACCGCGTGGCTCGCCTGCACCGAGATTCCGGCGTCGATCTCCAGGTGCGCATCGACGATGATCATGTCCCCCATCTTGCGAGTGCGCAGGTCGTGGACGCCGCGTACCCCGGGCGTGTCGCTGAGCGTCGCCCGGATGGCTTCGGTCTCGTTGCTGTCCGCGGCCCGGTCCATCAGGTCGTGCAGCGCATCCCACGCGAATTCCCAGCCCATCTTCGCGACCATGAAGCCGACGATGAGTGCCGCGATCGGATCCAGCAAGGGATAGCCCGCCAGGTTGCCGACGATGCCCACGCCGACCACGAGCGACGAGGCGGCATCCGACCGCGCGTGCCAGGCATTCGCCACCAGTAGGCTCGATTTGACGCGCTTGGCCGACGACAGCATGTAGCGAAACAGCGCCTCCTTGGCCACCAAAGCAAGCAGCGCCACGTACAACGCGGTCACTTGGACCTGTTGAATGGCTTCAGGCGCCTCCAACTTGCGCGCGGCAGACCAGAGCATGCCCACACCGACTGCCAAAAGCAGCGCTCCCAGCACCAGAGACGCGGCAGTCTCGAAACGCTGGTGGCCGTAAGGGTGCTCTTCATCGGCATCCTTGCTGGCATGGTGGCCGGCGAAGAGCACCACGAAATCGGCCACCAGGTCTGACAGCGAATGGATGCCGTCGGCCACCAGGCCCTGCGATCGGGAGACGATGCCAACGAGGATCTGCGTCGCCGCCAACACGACGTTGACGACCACGCTTACCCAGGTGCTGCGTGCCGCCGCGGCCGCACGCTCGGCTGGCGTGTGGTCGATGTCTTCGGGGTCATCGCGGAAGTTGTCGAAATTCATCGTTTGTGTCTGTGGTCCTGAAGGGAAGCGAGGGAAAGGGACTGGCGCCGGGCGCGTCGTGCGTCCAACACTAGCGGGATTGCCTGAGCGCCGCATTAACGGTTGCACACGGCTTCAGCCGCAGTTGTAATTGCGCGTTTCGCAATGTCAGATCCTTCAGGATCTCGCCTTCGTCGCGACAAGCACGGATCTCGCCGGCGCCCGCTCGTGGGTGGGGCGGCCGACCCCGATGCGCCGGGCATTAAGTGAGCCTAAGGGCCGTAACGGTGCTCACCGATTGTGGCTGGCAAATGGGCGACTTGCACATATTCTGAGCACGCGGTGCTTGCAACGCGAGACACGCAACAACTCAGTCCACTTCGACACTTCAGCTTCAAGCAAAGAGGGGTATGCCATGCAAGGACAGGTTCTTCCGACCTTCAGATTTTCAGACGGCACTTGCATCGCGCAGGCGCAGCCAAAGCCTCATCAGAGAGTCACACCGGATTCGTCCGCCTTGTGCGTCATGACGGATCTGACCGACGTGCGCGCAGCCACGGTTCACCCCGAGGTCACGCTGAGCCAGGCCGAACAAGTCATGATTCACCAGGGTGTGCGCATGTTGTTCGTCGTTACCCAGATGCCCTGCGTCGACGGCATCGTCACGCTGGCTGACTTGCAGGGCGACAAGCCGATGAAAATCATCCAGCAACGCCAGGTCAGGCGTGACGAGATCACTGTGTCGGACGTGATGAGCAAGCTCTCCGACCTCGACGTGATGAATCTGGCCATTGTGCAGCGGGCCACGGTCGCAGACCTTGCCACCACCTTCTTCAAGTTCGGCCGGCCGCACCTCCTGGTGGTTGAAGCGGCGAGCGCAGCAAACTCGGCACGTATTCGGGGCGTGATCTCTCACGCCCAGATCGAGCGTCAGATGGGTGCATCACTGCCCATGGTGGAAATTGCGTCCACGTTCGCCGAGATCGAACAAGCATTGGCGTGAGCTGCAGAAGACACGCATCGCTCTCGCCGTGCCCGCGGTTGCACGGACCCAACTAGGGCAGCCGTTCAAGTCAAAGGAGGATTGGGCCGATTGCCGATAACCCCACAGGCTCAGCACCGAGCTTGCGGAGGAACGATGCCCAATTCAGATCCCAAGAGAAGGCTACAACTTGCCGCGCTGGTGGGCTTGATGCTCGCGATGCTGGTCGGCCTGTGGAGCTGGCGGCAGGTCCAACGACGGGAGCTGGAACAGGAGTTCATCCGCACCGAGCTGAACACCGTCGTCAACGCGAAGCAGCGCGAGATCGAGGGTGTGTTTGCGAACGTCTACCAGAACCTGCGCACGATCTCTTTGCTGCCCAGCGTTCGATCCATCAGTCACGGCAACCGCAAGGACGACAAGGAAGAAGTCATCGCGGCCGGCAGGTTCACGGACGAAGGACACGAAACCGTTCAGCAGGTCTACAACAATCTCAAGGCCAACGTCAGCGTCTCGGAGGTCTATGCCGTCGTCGATGGCTTGAACACGGCCAAGGGCGAGGTTCCGTTCTTCATGTACGACGCGCTTGTCTTCGGGCAGCCCAACGCGGAAGCGGCCGAGGGCAAGTCGCCCGACACCCCGGAGCAGTCAGAGACGGCCGAGTACGAATTTTTCCCCAAGCAGATCATGGCCATCAAGTCTGCCTACGCGGAGTTCAAGTTCAGCGCGCTGGACCAGATTCCTGCCTACGCCTCTCCGATGATGCGCACCTGCGACAACGAGCAGTACCCGTCCAAGGCGAGCGGCAACGAGCATGAGACCTTCGGGATGCTTTATTCGGTCCCTTTCTACCAAGTTGCCGACGGCCGCTTCAAGGGTGTGATCTCCGCCATCATCCGCAGCAACGTGTTCGAAGCGGCGTTGATGGGTGTTCCCTTCGTGCCGGTGACGGACGATGACAAGGCGAAACAGAAGGCCGGGGGCTGGGCACTGCCGCAGCCGGTCCGGTTCACGCTTTCGAATGAAAAATACGGCATCAGCATTCAGGACCGGCGCAACACCGACCTCGCGAAGCACATGCAGTCCGGCGTCGATGGGCGCAACGTCTTTCAGCCGAAGTACCCAATGCAGGGATGTGTCGCGCTTGCGCAGGTAGAGCCCACCACCGTCATGCAGCGGTGAAGTCGTCGCCGGGTCTTCGGCATATTTTTTGAGCGCCAGTGCGGTGAGCCGATGCGTCTTCGCTGTTCGTGCCATGGGGGCGCCTCGATGAGCTCCCGAGGGAGCGTGACAGCAGAATTGGCAACAGAATTGGCAACAAAATTCTGCGCGCTCGCGAGAGACCTTGCGAGAACTTGAGGGACAAGAAAGTGTCGCAAGTCGTTGATTTACAAGAGATCATGGGATCTCCGTGGACGACCTGGGATGGTGCGAGACTGCCAAAATCCGGCATGGGGTGCAAGGGGTAGCGAGTTCGAATCCCGCCGTCCCGACCAAGAACATGACGAGCCTCAGTGGGTTGAAACCCGCTGGGGCTTTTGTCTTTCTGGCTCATTCGTCGGCGTCGAGCCCGAGCGTCCACGCGGCGGCAGCGCCTTCGAACATCGATGGGTCGGCCAGCAGGGCGCTGTCGTCCACCAGACGCAGCCAGGCGCGTGTGTCGTGATCGCTGCCGCGGATCACGTCTTGCGAACGTTGGCTGAACAGCCAGGCGTGCAGCGCCACGTAGCGCTCCGGGTGGTGACGCTTCGTCCAGGCCAAGCCCACGAGGTCGCCATAAGCCTCCTCGCGCCGCGTGGCTTTCATCGCGAGGAAAGCGGCGCGCAGTTCGGGGTCGAGTGTTTCGGGTACAGGGTCAGCCGTGAAGCCAGCCGGAAGGACATCGAACGCCCCTTGCAGATATCGGTGGCAATGCCCCAGTTCGTGCGCCGCCATCAGCTCGAGCGTGATGTCCAGCAGGGCTGGGTCGATGCGGTCCAGCAGGGTCTGCGCCTTGGCGTTGCCACGCATCGACAACACGAGCTTGCAGCGGCCGTCGACGTAGGCCATGCCCAGCGGCGTGAGGCCCGGCGTGGGCTGCGGTTGCACGACGATGTCGAGCGGGAGTTCGGCCTTGCGCGCGTAGCTCACGACCGGCCAGATGCCGGAGAGCCAACGCTGTTCGAGGTCGGTCAAGTCGGCAGCGACACTCGTGCTGGCCATGAAGAATTGCCAGACCAGCATCGCTGAAAACAGTCTCCGCATGACGCACCCTCCGTTGGGAGGATCTTCGGCAGCTTCGCGCCGGTCATGTGCGCCGCGCGTACGGCCGGCGGTGCATTGCGTGTGTTCATGCACGCGGGCCGCGCAGGCCCGCTCGGCTCAGGGCGCCTTCTTCAGCCGCACATGCGCCACCAGCCCACCGTCGGCGGCGTTGGCGATCTCGAAGCTGCCGCCCATGCGCTGGATCGCCTTCTCGACGATGGCCAGGCCGAGGCCCGCGCCCGTCGCCGCGGTGCGTGCGGCGTCCCCACGGAAGAAGGGCGTCGTGAGTTGCGCCAGCTTCTTCGGGTCCACGCCCTGGCCATAGTCGCGCACGCTCAGGATCACCCACGGCCCGGTGCGCGCGTAGCTGACCAGCACGCGTGCGATGCCGGTGTCGGTGGAACGGCCATAACGCCGCGCGTTCTCGAACAGGTTTTGCAGCACGCGGCCGAGTTCGATGTCGTCGGCCATGACCTTGGTGTCGATCGCCACGCGCGAGGTGATGCGGATCTGGCTTGTGTCGCGGAAGGCCGCCATCTCGCGGTCCACCAGGCTCGACAGATGCACCGGCACGAGCCGCACGTCGCCGGGGCGCGCGTAGTCCATGAACTTGTCGATGATGGCGTCGAGCTGGTCGATGTCGAGCGCCATGTTGCGTTTGGCTTCTTCGTCTTCGACGCTCATCTCGGCCTCCAGACGCAAACGGGCCAAGGGGGTGCGCAGGTCGTGCGAGATGCCGGCGAGCATCACCGCGCGGTCTTCCTCCACCTTCGCCAGTTCACGCGCCATGCGGTTGAAGCCCATGTTGACCTGGCGAATCTCGCTCGTCAGCGTGTTCTCGTCCAGGTGCGAATCGAACTCGCCTTCGCGGATGCGGCTGGCCGCGAAGGAGAGTTCCTTCAGTGGCTGGTTGATCAGCCGCGCGATCGCGGCCGAACCGAAGATGGTGGCGAGCAGCGCGATGCTGCCCCACAGCAGCAGGGTGCTCCAGGCCATCGGCCCGACACGCGTGGGTTCGGCCTGCAACCAATACGGGTCGGCGTCGATCGAGAAGCCGACCCACAAACCTTGCGCCCCATTGACGGCGCTGGCGACCAGCGTGTCCGGCCCGAGCTGCGAGCGCAACTCGGCGCCGATGGCGCGCGAGAAGCGGTCGACCTCGTACGGCTGCCACTTGTCGGCCGGCTCGCGCGGCGCCAGCTTCACCGACGTGAGGTTCGTCATCTGCTTGATGATGGCGACGCGGTTGATGCCGTCACTCGCCTTCAAGGCCGAACGCGCCAGGTTCACGAGGCTCGCGATCTGCTGCGCGGCCTGCACCGCGCGCGGCTCGAATTCGAGCGCGCGGAAGGTCTGCATCCACGCGAATACACCGCCGACAAGCAGCAGGGCGATCAGGAAAAACGTGCGCCAGAACAGGCTCAGCGCGACTTGATTACGGGCCACGGTTACTGGAACTCAGGCCAGCGCCGGGCCGCCCCAAGCGGCCTGAGCTCCCCTCGGGGGGCGACGCCGCAGGCGTCTTGGGGTCGTTGTCTCATCAGGCGGTGCCGTCCGGGACGAACACATAGCCCACGCCCCAGACGGTCTGGATGTAGCGCGGCTGGGCCGGGTCGGGCTCGATCATCTTGCGCAGGCGCGAGATCTGCACATCGAGGCTGCGGTCGAAAGGTTCGAACTCGCGGCCACGTGCCAGCTGCGCGAGCTTGTCTCGCGAGAGCGGCTGGCGCGGGTGGCGCACCAGGGCCTTGAGCATCGAGAACTCGCCGGTCGTCAGCGCAATCTGCTCGCCGTCTTTCGACAGGCGGCGCAGTGCGAGGTCGAATTCGAACGGCCCGAAGGTCACGGTCTGCGCGTCTTTCGCCGGAGCGCCCGGTGCTTCGAGCGTCGGGCGGCGGCGCAGCACGGCGTGGATGCGCGCCAGCAGTTCGCGCGGGTTGAAGGGCTTGGGCAGGTAGTCGTCGGCGCCGACTTCGAGGCCGACGATGCGGTCCACGTCTTCGACCTTCGCGGTCAGCATGATGATCGGCGTGAGGTCGTTCGCGGCGCGCAGGCGGCGGCAGATCGAGAGGCCGTCTTCACCGGGCAGCATCAGGTCGAGCACGATCAGGTCGACCGTCTCGCGCGTGAGCACGCGGTTCAGCGCTTTCGAGTCTTCGGCGAGCAGGACTTCGAAGCCTTCCTGCGTCAGGTAGCGGCGCAGCAGGTCGCGGATGCGGGCGTCGTCATCGACGACAACGACACGGTCGGGGCGGATGTTGGCAGCGGTGGTCATCACGGCTCTCCTGAATATGTAACAGCAGCGATTCTGCGCAGGTTTGCAGCCTGTTTCGGATGGCTCAGACCATATGTTACAAGTCTTGCCCCGGTCCGGATTCACCCCTTTTTCGCTTCTTGACCGTACAAGTTCGCATCGGTCCGATTCGATGCACAGTGCGTCGAAACCGAACTCACGGAGAAGCTTCACATGACCCCTTCCACGCTGGCCTTGCCCCTCGCCTTGTCCCTCGTTCTGTTCGGGGCGGTCGCCTCGGCGCAGACCTTGCCCCAGCCCGAAGGCGTGGTGAGCCTCGCGTCGAGCGCCAGCATCGAGGTCATGAAAGACTTGTTGCAGGTGGTGCTGTCGACCTCACGCGAGGGCCAGGACGCCGGCACGGTGCAGCTTCAACTCAAGCAGGCACTGGATGCCGCCTTGACCGAAGCGCGCAAGGCTGCGCGGTCGGGGCAGCTCGAAGTTCAGACGGGCAACTTCTCGCTCTACCCGCGCTATTCGGCCAAAGGTGTGGTCAACGGCTGGGCCGGCAGCACTGAACTCGTGGTCGAAGGGCGCGACATGCCGGCCATCGGCCAACTTACCGGGCGCATCACGACGATGACGATCGCGCGTGTCGGCTACAACCTCTCGCGTGAAGTACGCGAGAAGGCGGAAGGCGAAGTCACGGCCCAGGCCATTGCCCGCTACCGCGCCAAGGCGGCGGAGTACGCCAAGCAGTTCGGCTATGCCGGCTACACGCTGCGCGAGGTGAACGTGCAGGCCGGCGAGGCACCGACCTTCGCCGCGCCGCAGGTGATGATGCGTGCCAAGGCGATGTCGGCCGCTGCCGACGAGGCCCTGCCAACCGAACCGGGCAAGGGTGTGGTGTCGGTCAACGTCAACGGCTCGGTGCAGTTGACGAAGTGACGATCTGAAGCGCCGCCTTACTGCGCCGTCCAGCCGCCGTCCACATTCCAGGCCACGCCCTTCACGTTGTCGGCCGCCGGTGAGCACAGGAACACGGTCAATTCACCGAGCTGTTCCGGCGTCGTGAATTGCAGCGAGGGCTGCTTCTCGGCCAGCAAGCGCCGCTTCGATTCGGCATCGTCGGTGCCATCGGCGAGGCCCCGGGCATCGAGCTGCTTTTGCACCAGCGGCGTCAGCACCCAGCCGGGGCAGATCGCGTTCACGGTGATGCCGGTGGTCGCGGTCTCCAGCGCCACCGCCTTCGTGAAACCGATGACACCGTGCTTGGCCGACACATAGGCCGATTTTTGCGCCGAGGCCACCAGGCCGTGCGTGGAAGCGATGTTGATCACGCGGCCCCAGTTCTTCTCGCGCATCGCCGGAATCGCCAGGCGCGTGGTGTGGAAGGTCGAGCTGAGGTTGATGGCGATGATCGCGTCCCACTTCGTGACCGGAAAGTCCTCGACATTCGCCACGTGCTGGATGCCGGCGTTGTTGACGAGGATGTCGACACCGCCGAACTCCTGCGTCGCGTAGGCCATCATCGCTTCGATCTCTTCGGGCTTGCTCATGTCGGCGCCGTGGTAGCCGGCCTTCACCCCCAGCGCCGCGATCTCGGCCTTGGCCGCTTCGTACTCGCCGAAGCCGTTCAGGATGACGTTGGCGCCGTGCGCGGCGAGGCACTTGGCCACACCATGGCCGATGCCGCTGGTGGAGCCGGTGACGAGGGCGGTTTTTCCTTTGAGCATGGTCTTCTCCTTTGCTTGCGGTTGCTTGTTAGCATCGATTGTCAAATGGGAACTCTCAACGAAAGAAACGCCATGCAGGAACCGCGCCTTCGCCATGTGCAATGCCTGTCTGCCCGAGGCCTGCACCGCATGGCCTATTGGGAGTGGGGCGACCCGCGCAATGCACGCGTGCTGTTGTGCGTGCACGGCCTGAGCCGCCAGGGGCGCGACTTCGACACCCTGGCTCGCGCCATGAGCAACGAATTCCGCGTTATCTGCCCTGACGTGGTGGGCCGCGGCCTGTCCGACTGGTTGGTCGATCCGACGGCCTACGGCGTACCCACTTACGTGGCCGACATGGTCAGCCTGATCGCGCGGCTGGACACCGAGGCCGTGCACTGGGTCGGCACCTCGATGGGCGGGCTGATCGGCATGGGCCTGGCCTCGCTGCCAAAGTCGCCGATCGTGCGCCTGGTGCTCAATGACATCGGCCCGACACTGCAGGCCGAGGCGTTGCAGCGCATCGGCGATTTTGTCGGCGTGACGCCGCACTGGGCCACGGTCGACGAAGCCGCCGACTACCTGCGTGGCATTTCGCTGGGTTTCGGCCCGCACAGCCGCGAGGCGTGGCTGGCCTTGTCGTTGCCGCAGATCAAGCCCGATGGCGATGGCTACACCTTGCGTCGCGACCCGGGCATCGCGGTGCCGTTCCGTTCGGTCACGCCGGAGGCCGCAGCCACGGGCGAGGCGATGCTCTGGCACGCCTACGACGCGATCCGCTGCCCGACCTTGCTGGTGCGCGGCGCCGACTCCGATCTGCTGAGCCGCGAGACCGCGCAGGCGATGACGCAGCGCGGCCCGAAAGCGCGCCTGCATGAATTTGTCGGTGTCGGCCACGCACCGATGCTCGGCGTGCCTGATCAGATCGCCATCGTGAGGGAGTTCCTGCTCGCGCCATGAGGACCGCCAGGCTCGACGTCAACGGCGACATCCCGGCCGACGCCGCACCGATCGTCGCGCTCGCCGACGTGCATCCAGGCGTGCCGGTGGACGCGCAGGCCGAGCTGGCGCAACTCGCCCGCGCGCGCGCCTTCGCCGAGCCGCTGCTGATCGGCCAGTTGCTCGACACCGGCGAAGAAGCGCTCGCCCATGCCGATGGCGTGGCGGCCATCCTGCAAGGCATCGGCGCCGCCCCGTCGATGCGTGCCGCGGCCTACCTCGTCTACGCCGGCGATTTTCTGCACAAGCCCGAAGAGGTGGTGACGAAGGCCTTCGGCGCCTCGCACGCGAGCCTCGTGATGCACACGCGCAAGCTGGTGCAGATCCAGCGCGCGGCGCGCGAAGCGCAGGTCGGCGATGAACAACGCGGCCCGCAGACCGAGCGGGTGCGCAAGATGCTGCTCGCGTTCTCGCGTGACCTGCGCGTGGTGCTACTGCGCCTGGCCTCGCGTCTGCAAACGCTGCGCTACTTCGCGGCCAGCAAGCGGCCGGTCCCGCGCGCCCTGGCCGCCGAATCGATGCAGGTGTTCGCACCACTCGCCAACCGCTTGGGCATCTGGCAGATCAAGTGGGAAGTCGAGGACCTGTCCTTCCGCTTCCTGGAGCCCGAGCACTACAAATCGGTGGCTGGCCTGCTCGATGAGAAGCGCGTCGAACGCGAGCAGCGTGTCGAGGCCTTCCGACTGCGCCTGAGCGACGATCTGGCTCGCCACGGCTTGCGCGCCGAAGTGCAGGGCCGGCCGAAGCACCTCTACAGCATCTGGAAAAAGATGCAGGGCAAGAGCCTCGATTTTGCGCAGGTGCTCGACGTGCGTGCGCTGCGCGTGATCGTCGCCGACGTGCCCGCCTGCTACGCGGTGCTGGGCAGGGTGCACGAGCTCTACCGGGTCGTTCCCGACGAGTTCGACGACTACATCGCGCGGCCCAAATCGAACGGCTACCAGTCGCTGCACACGGTGGTGCTGGACGAGTCGGGGAGGGCGGTCGAAGTGCAGATCCGCACACGTGCGATGCACGAACATGCCGAGCACGGCGTGGCCGCGCACTGGGCCTACAAGGAAGCGGGCGCGAAGGGTTATGCCGGCGTCAGCGCCGCGGGCGATTTCGATGCCAAAGTCGCCGAAGCACGCAAGGCCGTGCTGCGCCAACTGCTCGCCTGGGAACGTGATTTTGCCGAGCAGGACGCACCCGCCGGCGCGGCGAAGGAAGGCGTGTTCGACGATCGCATCTACGTCTTCACGCCGGCCGCCGAAATCGTCGAGCTGCCGGCCGGCGCCACGCCGATCGACTTCGCCTACGTCGTGCACACCACGCTCGGCCACCGCTGCCGCGGCGCGCGCGTCGACGGTGCGATGGTGCCGCTGAACACCGCGTTGAAAAGCGGCCAGACCGTCGAGGTCACGACGGTGAAGGAGGGCGGCCCCTCGCTCGACTGGTTGAACGCCGAGCTGGGCTACCTGCAAAGCCCGCGCTCGAAAGCCAAGGTGCGTGCCTGGTTCAACGTGCTCGCCTTGCAGGGCACGATCGCGCGCGGCCGCGAGCAGGTGGAAAAACTCTTGCAACGCGAAGGCAAGACCGCGATGAAGCTCGACGACCTCGCCGGTCAGCTCGGCTTTCGCAATGCCGATGCCTTGTTCGAAGTGGTCGGCAAGGACGAGTTCTCGTTGCGCAACATCGAAAGCCTGCTGCGCCCGGCCGAGCCGCAGCCCACGCCGGACGAGATCGCCGCGCTGCGTCTGTCGCGTCCGGACAGCAATGTGTCCAAGGGCGGCGTGCTGGTGGTCGGTGTCGAGTCCCTGATGACGAGCCTGGCGCGCTGCTGCCGCCCGGCGCCGCCGGACGCGATCGGCGGCTACGTGACGCGCGGCAAGGGTGTGGCGATTCACCGCGCGGCATGCAGCAACTTCCGCGAGATGGCGGCACGTGCGCCCGAGCGTGTGATCGCGGTGGCCTGGGGCCGCCCGCGCGGCGACAAGGCGAGCGTCTACCCGGTCGACGTGATCGTCGAGGCGGCCGATCGGCAGGGCCTGCTGCGCGACATCTCGGAAGTGTTCGCGAAGGAAAGCATGAACGTGACCGGCGTGAAGACCCAGTCGGTGAAGGACATGCGTGGCGGCACGGCGTGGATGACCTTTACCGTCGAGGTCGCCGATTCGGCGCGCCTGGCGCATGTGCTGTCGGTCGTCGGCCGCGTCGAAGGGGTGCGCAGCGCACGCCGCAAGTAGCTGTCGAAGGAGGCTCGAATCCACTGCTACAATGTGCCCCTTCTCAGGCGCGTAGCTCAGCTGGTTAGAGCACCACCTTGACATGGTGGGGGTCGATGGTTCGAGTCCATTCGCGCCTACCAAATTCGGTAGGCAACCACGTTAGTCAGATCAGGCACTTGGCGGCAACGCCAGGTGCTTTTTTCTTGGCGATCATGGCCGCATTCGAGCCTCGGCAGACTCGATCTCCACTACCCGGCTAGCGCCCGGCCCGGTAGAAGTAGTAGGAGCCCGAGCAGTGGCCGCGTTCTTGAGCGCCGACGAACTTTGGCGAACAAGTTGACGTGGGCAGCTGGCATGAGCCGTGACGTTGAATGCTGGTCGCTTTGCTGAATCGACCATCCCCGGTCGTTGACGTGGCCTGGAACAACTCCCACGTCGTTGGCCCGTAACCGCCGTCCTGTTCGACGCTTGCGACGAGCTTGCCCACGACAGTGCTCTTGTCCGGCGCCTCCCAAGTGGGGCCGGCGTAGACCCGACCCTGGTAGTTCACCCAGGAATGGTCAGTGAGGTTTTCATCTGTCGAGCGCAGAACCCAACGGTAGAAGGAGGAGTCTTCCGAACTCACGGTGCACTCGTAGTTCGCGCCGCCATATGACGATGCCGCAAAGTACGGCACTTCTCCTGCCGGGGGCCGGATGCTCGCCGGAACAACCTCCGGAAAATCGACGGTCGGGTTGTCAGCGCAAGCGGCTACGAACAGGAGCAGCACAAGCTGGGCACCTGAGAGCAGGTGGGCTCCAGAAAGGTGCTTCGGCATCTTTACCTTACTCGAGGATCTCGTGCTCGCAGGGACCTGCGCCGCGCCCCGCTACTGCATGAACCACCCGTGGCTCACCACCAGCGACTGACCGGTCAGTGCATTCGAGCCGAAGCCCGCGAACAGCAGCGCCACCTCGGCGACGTCCTGCACAGTGGTGAACTCGCCGTCGACGGTTTCCTTGAGCATCACCTTCTTGACCACATCGTCCTCGCTGATCCCGAGCGCCTGCGCCTGCTCGGGGATCTGCTTTTCGACCAGTGGCGTGCGCACGAAGCCGGGGCAAATGACGTTGGCACGGATGGCGTGTTTGCCACCCTCCTTGGCCACCGTCTTGCACAGCCCGATCAGGCCATGTTTGGCCGTCACGTAGGCCGACTTCAGCACCGACGCTTCCTTCGAATGCACCGAGCCCATGTAGATGATGCTGCCGCCGCGGCCCGAGGCCTGCATGTGCGGCAAGCAGGCCTTGGTGGTCAGGAACGCGCCATCGAGGTGAATGGAAAGCATCTTCTTCCAGTCGGCAAACGGGAACTCCTCGATCGGGTGCACGATCTGGATGCCGGCATTGCTGACCAGCACGTCCACACCGCCCCAGGCGGCCACCACCTCGGCGATGGCGGCGTTCACCTGCTCTTCGTTCGTCACGTCCATCGCCACCGCCATCGCGGTGCCGCCGGCCTTCGTGATGTCGTCGGCCGTGGCCTGGGCTGCCGCCTTGTTGATGTCGGCGATCGCGACCTTGCCGCCTTCGCGTGCATAGGTGAGCGCGATTTCCTTGCCGATGCCGCTGGCGGCGCCGGTGACGATGCAGATCTTGTCTTGGAGTTTCATGGTGTGTGTTCCAGGTAAGGGCGAGGTGAGGGCGAGAGGGATGGACGGATCAGGCGAGGTAGTCGTGGATCACCTGGCCGAGGCCGAGTGTTATGTCGCACAGCAGGTGCGTGCCGGAGATCACTTCCAGCACCGGCAGTTGCGCCACCGGCGCCAGCGCATGCTGCGCCAGCTCGAGCGCGGCCGGCCCCGACCACGCGCCCTTGACGGTCACGTCTTCGAGGAAATAGCGCACCAGCTCGCAGATGCGTGCCGTGCCGTCCACGTGCGGGATGATCTTGAGCAGGTAGTTCGGCGCCAGCAGGCCGGCGCGCACGGTAGCGGCATCGAGCGTGCGGTGTTTGTAGCCCATCGTCGCTGTGGCCACGCGCACCGGGCCGTAGTCGAGCGTGCCGAGCAGGGTGTCTTTCTCGACCGTCAGTGAGGGAGAAGCCAGCTTCTTCGGAAAGCCCCAGAGCTCGCGGCCGCCGGCAATCGGCGCTTCGTCGTTGAGGTACATCGAGTGCACGTAGCCGCCCGCCTGGCCCTCGAAGGTCACCGGGATCACCTGGCCCGATTCGGTGTAGTCGCCGAAGCCGGTGGAGTCGGGCATGCGGATGAACTCGTACTTGACGATGGGTTCGGTGACGAGCAGCGGCTCGGGCACCACCGCGCGCAGCGCGTCGATGTCGGTGCGGTAGGTCACGATCAGGAACTCGCGGTTCACGAAGCGATAGGGGCCGGGCGGGAAGGCCGGGCTCGTCAGCGGCATGGCGAAGGCCTTGCGTTTCACATCGTCGATGTTCATGGCTTGATGGGGTTCATGGTGCACAGGCGACCGGGCCCAGGTGCAGGTTGAAAAAGGCGCCGGGATCGAGCGTCATCGCAGGGCTGCGCTTGAGCCTGCCCGGGCTGGCGATAGCGTGGTCAAGGTCGACAGGCAAGACCGGTTCGGTGAGTGCGCCCGCGTCGTCGATGGCGCTCAGCCACCGCCCGCACCCATGTCGACGAGCGCGACGAGAAAGCGCCCGGCGACGGGGTCCATGCTGGCGGTGGCATGAACGACACGCAGCCCGCGCTCACGCGCTTTCAGGAGCAGGGAGCAGGGTTGATCCAGGCGGCCGTCGCGCACGCGGGCCAGCAAGGCCTGCAAATCATCGGCACTGCGGGGCGCGAGGAATCGGCTCAGGGCCGTTCCCAGCAGTTCCTCGCGAGCGCGACCGAGCAGACGCGCGCTGGTCAGGTTGATCTCATGCATCACCGTGCCGGCGTCGATCGTGAGGTAGCCCACCGGCGCATGGTCGTACAGCGCCGTCTGGCGCCGCAGCGCGACTTCAAGCTCGTCGCGGGCGCTGCGCAACTCTTCGTCTTGCAGGTCGAGTTCGACCTGATGCACCTGGAGCTCATGCAGCAGGGCCAGCGCGTCCGAGGCGGTCGATGGTGACGAGGCCAGTTCGAGCAGCACACCGAGTGCGGCCGAGGCGTTGGCCAGATCACCCACCGTTCGCGAACCCGCCGACACGCGGGTCTCGGCCCGTTGACGCAGGTTCGCCTGTCGATCGAGCCCGGCGAGGTAGCTGGACATAGCAGTTCCTTTGGGGTGCAGAGTTGCAGCGATGCGCCAAGTCTAGGCGCTGCGCAGGCGGGCTTCGAGTTCCTTGGCCGCCGTGATGTCGATGAAGGTGATCACTACCCCCTGGATCACGTCGGCCAGCGTCCGGTAGGGCTTGATGCGCACGAGGTACCAGTGCCCGTCGGTCGTGGTGATCTGTTTCTCGGAGAAGGTCAGCGTGCGCAGGGTTTCCTTGGCGTCGTCGTTCAGTTGCGGGTAGATGAGGGTGCTCGCCAGGTCGGTCAGCGGCCGGCCGATGTCACCCTCGCGCAGGTGAATCAAGCGAGTGATCTGGCCCGTGTAGCGCCTGACGTTCAAGGCGCCGTCCAGGAACAGGGTCGCGATGTCCGTGCTGTTGAGCAGGTTCTGCATGTCGCTCTGCGCGAGCGCCAGATCGTCGAGCTTGGTCTGCAATTCGCCGTTCAGCGTTTGCAACTCCTCGTTCATCGATTGCGATTCTTCCTTCGACGTGGTCAGTTCTTCATTCGCCGATTGCAACTCTTCGTTGGTCGATTGCAGTTCCTCGTTGGCGGCTTGCAGTTCCTCGGCCGAGGCGCCCATTTCCTGGCGCAGCGCACGCACTTCTTCCTTCCAGCGATGCAGTTCCTCGGCCAGCGCCGGGTCAGCCGCGCCCAAGGGGCGGCGGCGCTTCGCCTTCGCCACCGCAACGCCGGCCACGTCGCGGAAGACGATCATCACCAGGCCCACCAGCGCCGAGGGTTCGTGCAGGGCCTTCACGGTCACGTCCAGTGTTTCTTGGCTGGTATCGCCCAGCCTCAGGCCGCTCAACTCGACCGACTTCTTTTCCTGCAAGGCCTGACGCATCGCGGCGGCCAACTGCACCCGGATCGCCGGGTGGGCCATGACATGGATGTTCCAGTTCGCCTTGCCGGCCGCAGGCTCCAGGTATTTGCCGGTGCGGCCGCTGATGTAGACGATGTCGCCCTGTTCATTCACGAGCACCGCCGGCGGCGAAAACTCCTGCAACAGCGCATGGTCGGCCAACATCTGAAGGTTGGTGGGTGGGACGGCAGCTTGAGACACGTGCGACTCCAGTGCGGGCATGCGCGAAGGCACGCGAAAGTTGACGGGAAAGTCCACCGATCCGGCGTACTCGGCTTGGTCACTGCGCCAATACAGGCGTGACTTCGGGTTCAGGGCAGCGAACAGTGTGTGCGCGTTGCCGACCGTCTCCGATCCACCCAGCAACAGCGCACCGCCGGGGCGCAGGCTGTAGTGGAACAGCGGGATCAGGCGGCGCTGCAACTGCGCGTTGAAGTAGATCATCAGGTTGCGGCAGCTCAGCAGGTCGAGCCGCGTGAAGGGTGGGTCGAGGATCACGTCGTGCTGGGCGAACAGCACCATCTCGCGCACCGCCTTGTTGATGACGTAGCCATCGCCCTGCGCCGTGAAGAAGCGCGCCAGGCGCTCCGGCCCCAGGCCGGCGGCGATCGACAAGGGGTAGTGCCCCTTGCGTGCCAGCGCGATGGCGTCGGCGCTCAGGTCGCTCGCGAAGATTTGCAATTGGCGTGCGCCCATGCCGGGCAGCGCCTCGATCACTTCCTTGAAGGCCATGGCGATCGAGAACGCTTCTTCGCCGGTCGAGCAGCCGACCACCCAGGCGCGCATCCGCTCGGCCGCGGGGCGGCGTTGCAGCAGCGCGGGCAGGACCGTGTCTTTCAGTTCCTGCCATGCCACCGGGTCACGGAAGAAGCTGGTCACGCCGATCAGCAGTTCCTTGAACAGCAGGTCGAGTTCCTGCGGGCTCTTCCGGACGAAGACCTCATAGAGCGCCTTCGTTCCCAGGCCGTGCACGCCCATGCGCCGCTGGATGCGCCGCGTCACGGTGCTCGGCTTGTACTTCGAGAGGTCGTGCCGGCTGTGCCGGCGCAGCATGTCGAGAATGGCGGCCTGCGCGGTCGCATCGGTGCCGTCTGCATCGTTCGGTGAAGGTGCTGCCGCCGGGCGCTCGCCCGTCACTTGCAGGATGCGCTGCGGCAACTCGGCCGGCCGGCCGACGATGTCGGCGCAACCCGCGGCGATGGCGCTTTTCGGCATCGAATCGAACTGCGCCGACGCGGGTTCCTGCACCACCGACAGGCCGCCCTGGGACCGGATTTCCTGCAAGCCCAGCGTGCCGTCCGAGCCCATGCCCGACATCACCACGCCGATGGCCCGCTCGCCCTGCTCGCGAGCGAGGGAAGCGAACAGCAGGTCGATCGGCAGGCGCATGCCGCGCCGCTGCAAGGGCGCCGACAGATGCAGCATGCCGCCGCTGACGGTGAGCTCGCTGTTCGGCGGAATCACGTAGACGACATCGGGCTCGACCGGCATCGATTCGGCCGCTTCACGCACCGGCATCGCGGTGACGCGTTGCAGCAGTTCGACCAGCATCGCCTTGTGCGTCGGGTCCAGGTGCTGCACGACGACCTACGCCAGGCCGCTGTCCGGCGGCACGTGCGCCAAAAATTGTTCGAGCACGCCCAAGCCGCCCGCGGAAGCACCGAGGCCGACGATGCGCGTCTGGCCGGCTCGGCTTGCAAGTGAGCGGCTGGGCCCCGAAAATTCCATGGGGAAGTATGGCGGCCAGCACTGCATTTCGTAGGACTGCTCCGACACGCGCAGCCGCCGCCCGCCGATGGCCCGGCTGCGCGGCGGCCCGCATCATCACGCATGACGTTGGAGCACAAGTCGCGAACTCGCAGGATCTGGCTGGCCATCGGCCTGGGGCTCCTGCTGCTCATCGGCCTGCTCGCGGGCGCGCTGCGCTACGTGGTGGATGCCGGCATCTTCAAGGAGCGCCTGGAGACAGGTGCCTCCCGCGCGCTGGGCATGGAGCTTCGCATCGGCGGGGCCTTGCACCTCGCCTTGCGGCCCGGCCTGGCCCTGACCCTCGACGATGTGCACCTCCACAACCGCGGCGTGGAAGTGGCCACGGCGAAACAGGCCACGCTGGGCGTGGATGCCCTGGCCCTGCTGTCGGGCGACGTGCACGTCAACCGACTGGCCTTGAACGAGCCGCAGCTCCACATTGAACGGGGTACGGATGGCCGCTTCAGCACCGCGCCGCTCGATGCGGCCGCAACCCTGCTGCCCGAACTGAGCTGGCCGACCGTGGAAATTTCCGGCGGATCGTTCACGTATGCGGACAAGCGCTGGGCGCGCAGCTTCGAAGCCGTGGACTGCCGCATCGACATGCACGGTCTGCACGTCCCGGCCGCCGCGCTGTCGAACCTGATGAAGGACGTGTCGTTCACCGCCGACGTCGTTTGCGGGGAAGTCCGCCACGACACCGTCAAGGTCTCGGACTTGAAGTTCACGACCGACGCGCAACACGGCGTGCTGGAACTCAAGTCGCTCACCGCGCGCGCCTTCGACGCCGAGGGCACCGGCCGCTTGCGCGCTGACTTCTCCGGCGTGGTCCCGAGCTACCGGCTCGACCTCGCGTTCAAGCAGCTCCCGATCGACGAGGTCTTCAAGGCCCTGTCCGCGCAGCCGACGGCAGCCGGCCGGGTGGACTTTGCGGCGGCGCTGTCGGCACAGGGGCAGACCGAGAACGAGCTGCGCCAGGCGCTGGCCGGCCGGGTCACGCTGCGCGGTCGGAACCTCACGCTCAAGGGCCGCGATCTGGACGAGATGCTGTCCCGCTTCGAATCCAGCCAGCGCTTCAGCCTCGTCGATGCGGGTGCCTTCTTCTTTGTCGGGCCGCTCGGCCTGGTGCTCACCAAGGGCCTCGATTTCGCGAATGTCTACCGCAGCCAGGGTGGCAGCAGCGACATCCAGACCCTCGTCTCCGACTGGAAGTTCGAGCGGGGTGTGGCACGCGCGCAAGACGTGGCGATGGCCACGAAGAAGTACCGCATCGCCCTGCGCGGTGAGCTCGATCTTGTTCAGCAGCGGTTCGATGGCGTGAGCCTCGCCCTGGTCGATGCCCAGGGTTGCATCGAGGTGCAGCAACGCGTGAGCGGCAGCTTCCAGAAGCCGGTAGTGGAAGAACCCAACGTGCTGCGTTCGCTCGCCGGGCCGGCCCTGAGTTTGTTGAAGAAGGCCCGCGAGCTGCTGCCGGGCAGCAGCTGCGAGGTGTTCTATGCCGGTGCCGTCGTGGCACCCGCCTGAGCCGTCGGCACCCATGCGAAACGACCCCGAACGTCTGGCCGAACTCCGGCGCCTCGCGATTCTCGATTCGTCGGCGGAGCGCGCCTATGACGAAATCACGCGCCTGCTCGCGACGACCCTCGATGTGCCCATCACCCTGGTGAACCTGCTCGATCAGGAACGCGACTGGTTCAAGTCGCGGGCCGGCATTCAGCAGACGCAGTCGCCGAAGGTGACTTCGTTCTGCGAGCAGTTCTTCGACTCGACCTGCGAGGTGATCGTGGTCGAGGACACCTTGCAAGACACCCGCTTCGCCGCCCACCCGCTGGTGGTGGGGCGGCCCTTCGTCCGCTTCTACGCCGCCGCGCGGCTGGTCGTGCGGGGCCAGACGGTCGGCACGCTGTGCGCCTACGACGTCCAGCCCAAGCAGCTCACCGCTGACCGCATCGAGCACTTGCGCCTGATGGCCGGCGCGGTGGTCGAACTGCTCGGCCAGCGGGCGGCCGACTCACAGCTCTGAACCGCGCGGCTGACCCACTCGCGCTTCAGCCGCGGAACTGTTTGGCAGCGAAGGCCCAGGCCATGCGCGAGGCATCGGGCCCTTGCGCGTCGCTGAAAGGCTGGCTCGCGGCACCGCCGCTCCAGGCATGCGCCAGCCGGCCTACGGTCACGTGGCTTGCCACCGTCGTGCCTTTGCGCTTGAAGTCCGTCACCGTCATCGGGTAGCGCTTGCCACGTTGAACCTGGCGGCTGGCACCGGCCTGCACGCCCGCCGCATCGGCCCAGGCCTGCACCGCGGCCTGGCCGTTCTGCGGCGAGACCAGGCCATCCGCTTCACCATGGATCACCAGCAGCGGCGGCCAGCACACCGCCATCGTGAGCGGTGTGGCGGCCAGCGGCAGGGTGGGGCGGTGGCCGTGCATCGCGCCCAGGGCCGACAGGCCGGAATGGGCCGTGCCCGGTGGGATGCCCGAATGCATCACCACCGCCTTGAAACGTTCCGGGTGGCGCGTCACGAGCAGGGCCGCCATGCTGGCCCCGGCCGACATCCCGGCGACCGCCACACGCGTGCGGTCCGCCGGGTGCAGCAGGCACACCTGGTCGATCGCTTTCAGGATGAGTGCCGCTTCGCCATAGGCCCTGCCGGAGCGGGTGTCGAACCAATTCCAGCAGCCCTGGGCATTGATGAGCCGGTCCTGTTCGGGGTAGAGCACGAGGAAGCGTTCGCGCAGCGCGATGCGGTTCATGCGCGTGCTCGCGGCGAAGCTGTTGGCGTCCTGCCCGCAGCCGTGCAGCATCACCATCAGCGGCAAGCGCTCGCCGAACTTCAGGTCGGGTGGCCGGTAGAGCCGGAAGCGCAGCGCGCCGGCGGCACCGAGTGCCACACCCGGGAGCCAGGCGCCGGCGCCGGGCGGCGGCGCCCGTTGGGCCCGCGCCGGTTTGAGCGCCCGGCCGAGGGCGCGTGTGCCGGACTTCACGGCACTGCGCGTCAGCGCCTTCAGGCTGCGTTCGAAGCTTCGAGCCCAGGCGTTCGCGGCGCGGCGCGCCGTCATCCGGCGACGTCGCGGTGGATGAGCGGCTCCTCGTTGACCGGGGCCTCACTGCTGGCGCGGTCGGTGCCTTCGGGGATGTCGGCATCGATCTCGGTGCCCTGGCCGGGGGCGGAGCGCAACTGCATCTTCCCGCCTTCGCTTTCGATGCGGTAGCGCATGCCCAGCAAGCCGTGCGTGCTGCGCTTGGGCGTGCGGGTGTCGAAGCCCACGCCGTTGTCACGCACCGAGACGCGAACGTGACCGCCGGCCGACGAGAGCGAGATCTGCACGCGGCTGGCGCGTGCGTACTTGCTGATGTTCGTCAGCGCCTCCTGCACCAGCCGGTACACGGTGAGCTCACCCGAAGGGCGCAGCCGCACCGGCGCGAAGGCACTGTCGACCGCGATCTCGGTGCGCTGGCCCCATTCGCGCACCAGGATGTCGAGCGCGGCCACCAGGCCCAGGTTACCGAGCGAAGAGGGCCGCAGGTCTTCGATGATGCGGCGCTTCAAGGCGATGCCGCTGTTCAGGCCTTCGGTGAGGTGGGTCAGGCGCTCGGCCACTTCCGGTGTCGATTCGGCCAAGCGCGACTTGAGCCGCGCCACGTCGAGCTTGGCCGCGGTGAGCAGGGCACCGAGCTCGTCGTGCAGCTCACGCGCGAGCCGGTTGCGTTCGTCCTCGCGCACGTTCTGCAGGTGGTGCGCCAGCTCGGTGAGTTGTTCGGTGCGGCGCCGTGCCTCCACTTCGAGTTGGTCACGATCGGCCTGCACCAGGCGCGCCTGCTCCGAGCGCTGGTGCCCGAGCGCAGCGGTCTGGCGCAGGTACATGAACAGCGCGAGCAGGCTGAGCGCCGTCATGCCCGAGACACCCGCGCGGTTCAGCAGCAGGGTGCGGTACACCTCGTCGCGGCCCACGGCGACCTTGGCGGTTTCATGTGCGAGCAGTTCCTCGCTCAACTGGCGGACCAGCTCCATTTCCTCGCGGCCGATGTCGGTCATCACCAGCTCGCGCCAGGCCGGGTCCTTGCCGGCGTCGTGCAGCTTGATGGTCTCGTCCAGCTCCGAGAGCTTGTTGCGCGCCGCCGCGGCGGCCTTCTGGACCCTGCTGGCCGTGGCCGGCTCGGCCTGGTAGTAGCGCCCCAGCCAGTCGATCGTTTCGGCCACGCTGCGCTGCGCTGCGACGTAGGGTTTGAGGTAGTCGCTGCGGCCGGTGAGCAGGTAGCCGCGCTGGCCGGTTTCGGCATCGGTCAGCCCCCGCATCAGGGTCTGGATGGCCGTGCGCGCCGCGCCTTGGGAGCCCAGCCTGTCCAGCGTCGCCGTGGCCTGCCGGTAGGACGACTCGCTGATCACCAGCATGGTCAGCGCAACGAGCGCGGCCAGCGGAAAGGCGTATCGGCTGCCGAGCAGGAGCGACAGGGACTTCAGCGGTGTCGGCATCGGCGGTCCAGGTGGGTCGATGGTGCGCGGGCCCCTCGCATCGCTACGCGCGTCAGCAGGCCAGCGTACGGCCGCCATGGGCCACGAAGGTGGCCGCTTCATGGACCACGGCGGCCTGTGCTCCCCTCGGGGGGCACGAACGAAGTGAGCTTGGGACTGCCATCACGCCGCGGGGCCGAGTGCGCCAGGGCCGGTGTCGCCGCCGGCCAGGCGTGTGCAATGCTGGATCAGCGCGTCGATCTCGTTCGACTTGTCGAACACATGGGTGGCGCCCAGCTCGAGGCATTTGCGGCGCATGTCGGGGGTGGCGTAGTTGCTCAGCACGACCAGGCTCATCGGCTTGGACAAACCGCTGGCCGCGCGCAGCACCCCAAGGCCGGAGCCGCGCTTGAGAAAGATGTCGATGATGACGAGATCGCAGGCATGGTCCGCGTTGCCGAGCCAGCTCAAGGCGCTCGACTCGTCTTCGGCGCTGCCGACCACCTGGATCGGTGCCAGCTCTTCGAGCGCGGCAATCAGGTTCTCCCGAATCACGGGGCTGTCTTCGACGATGAAGGCTTTGACGGCGGGCATGTCTGTCGCAAATGGAAGATGGTTCGGTGTGCCGACGTAACCACTGTGCGCACGAACCGATGGTCGATTGTGGAGGACGACGCGTTTCGTTTCAAACCGGAAACAGCCCGATCCCTTGTCAGACATTTCCTACACGTGGCGATGGTGTGCCCGTTCCTTGTGCTCGTGCCACCCGGGCCGCGCAGCAAGTCGGAAAAAGGCGTTTTCCCCGATACCTCGGGGCGTTGTGCCCTGCACAATGACGCAACACAGGAGTTCGCCGAATGGCCCAGACCCGCCGCACACCGTCCGCCGAAGGCAATGCTTCGAAGGACGCACCACCACCCGCCACACCCGGCGAACGCATCCTCAAGAAGTACCCCAACCGGCGCCTCTACGACACCCAGACCAGCAGCTACATCACCCTGGTCGATGTGAAGAAGATGGTGCTCGCCGGCCAGGCCTTCGTGGTGCGCGACGCCAAGACCTCGGAAGACCTGACACGCAGCATCCTGCTGCAAATCATTCTCGAAGAAGAGACCGGCGGCGTGCCGATCTTCTCGACCCAGATGCTCTCTCAGGTGATCCGCTTCTACGGCCACTCGATGCAGGGAATGATGGGCTCGTACCTGGAAAAAAACCTGCAAACCTTCACCGACATCCAGGCCCGCATCAGCGAACAGTCGAAGGGTTTGTACGACCCGAAAGCGATGACGCCCGAGGTCTGGAACCAGTTCCTTGTCGGCCAGGCACCGGTCGTTCAGGGCTTGATGGGCAACTACCTCGAACAGTCAAAGAACATGTTCCTGCAGATGCAGGAACAGATGAGCAAGCAGGCTGAAACCCTGTTCCCGGGCATGCCTGGTTTCGTTCCCCCGAAACGTTGAGGGCGGGTTTGCGGGGATCGGCGAAAATCCTTGCATGACCCAAGACGCATTGCTTGCCCGCCCGGCCCCCGGCGCGGCCCCGAAGATCGGTTTTGTCTCGCTCGGTTGCCCGAAGGCGCTGACCGATTCCGAACTGATCCTGACCCAGCTCAGCGCCGAGGGTTACCAGACCTCGAAGACCTTCGAGGGCGCCGATCTCGTGATCGTCAACACCTGCGGCTTCATCGACGATGCGGTGAAGGAAAGCCTCGACACGATCGGCGAGGCGCTGGCCATTAATGGCAAGGTCATCGTCACCGGCTGCCTCGGCGCGAAGGCCGGGGAGGCCGGTGGCAACCTGGTGCGGCAGATGCACCCGAGCGTGCTGGCCGTCACCGGGCCGCATGCCACCAACGAAGTGATGGACGCGGTGCACCTGCATGTGCCCAAGCCCCACGACCCCTTCGTCGATCTGGTCCCTGCGCAGGGCATCAAGCTCACGCCGCGCCACTACGCCTATTTGAAGATCAGCGAAGGCTGCAACCACCGCTGCTCGTTCTGCATCATCCCGAGCATGCGCGGCGACCTGGTCTCGCGGCCGATCGGCGATGTGTTGAGCGAGGCGAAGCGCCTGTTCGAATCGGGCGTGAAAGAGTTGCTCGTCATCAGCCAGGACACCAGCGCCTACGGCGTCGATGTGAAGTACCGCATGGGCTTCTGGGACGGCAAGCCGGTGAAGACGCGCATGACCGAGCTGTGCGCGCAACTCGCCGACATCGCCGCCGAACATGGCGCCTGGGTGCGCCTGCACTACGTCTACCCGTACCCGCATGTGAACGAGATCCTGCCGCTGATGGCCGAGGGAAAGATCCTGCCCTACCTCGACGTGCCCTTCCAGCATTCGCACCCCGACGTGCTCAAGCGCATGAAGCGGCCGGCGAGCGGCGAGAAGAACCTGGAGCGGCTGGCACGCTGGCGCGAGCTGTGCCCGGAGATCGTGATCCGCAGTACCTTCATCGCCGGCTTTCCGGGCGAGACCGAAGAAGAGTTCGAGCACCTGCTCGGCTTCATGCGCGAAGCCGCGATCGACCGCGCGGGTTGTTTTGCCTACTCGCCCGTGAAGGGTGCGACGGCGAACGATCTGCCCGGCATGCTGCCGCCCGAACTGCGCGAAGAGCGCCGCGCGCGTTTCATGGCGGTGGCCGAAGCGGTGTCTGCGCAGAAGCTGCAAGGGCGCATCGGCGCGACGATGCAGGTGCTGATCGATTCGGCCCCCGCGCTCGGCCGCAAGGGCGGTGTGGCGCGCAGCTATGCCGATGCGCCCGAGATCGATGGCGTCGTGAAACTGCTGCCGCCCGAGAAGGCCTCGAAGACGCTGAAGGTGGGCGAGTTCACGCGTGCACGCATCGTCGGCACGCAAGGCCATGACTTGGTCGCCCAGCCCATTTGACCGACCTTCATCGGAACCGCATGACCGACCCCAAGACCACCGGCCTGATCCACCACGCCTACCTTCCGCCCGCCGGTTTCGGCGCCGTGCAGCCGGGCGTGCACAAGGCCTCCACCGTCATCTTCCCGAACACCGCGGCACTGCACGCGCGCAACTGGAAAGAGAAGACGGGCTACACCTACGGCCTGCACGGCACGCCGACGAGCTTCACGCTCGAAGAGCGCATTGCCACGCTCGAAGGCGGTTTGCAGACGCTTCTGGTGCCGAGCGGGCTGGCCGCGATCACCCTGGTCGACATGGCCTTGCTGAAGAGCGGGGACGAGGTGCTGATTCCCGACAACGCCTACGGCCCGGGCAAGGAACTGGCGCGCAACGAACTCGCGGGCTGGGGCGTCACGCACCGCTTCTACGATCCGATGGACGCTGCCGCCTTGGCCGTGATGATCGGCACGAAAACCAAACTGATCTGGCTCGAAGCACCGGGCTCGGTGACGATGGAGTTCCCCGACCTGTGCGGTTTGCTGCGCGCCGCGCGCGCGAAGGGCGTGATCACCGCACTCGACAACACCTGGGGCGCCGGCATCGCCTTCGATCCGTTCGCGCTGCCCGAGGACCTGGACGTGGACATCTCGGTGCAGGCCCTGACCAAATACCCGTCGGGCGGTGCCGATGTGCTGATGGGCGCGGTGACCACACGCAGCGAAGCGCTGCACCTGAAGCTCAAGTTCTGCCACATGCGCATGGGCTGGGGGGTCGGCGCGAACGATGTCGAACTGGTGCTGCGCTCGCTGCCCACGCTCGCGTTGCGCTATGCCGCGCATGACCGTGCCGCCCGCGCGCTGGCCGAGTGGTTTCAGGGCCGGCACGCCATCGCTGCGGTGCTGCACCCGGCGCTGGCGGGCTCGCCGGGGCACGCGCACTGGAAGTCGATGTGCAGCAGCGCGGCCGGCTTGTTCTCGGTGGTGTTCGGCGCGCAGTACGCCGACGAGCAGGTCGATGCCTTCGTCGACGCGCTGCGCATTTTCAAGCTCGGCTATTCCTGGGCCGGGCCGGTGAGCCTGGCCGTGCCGTACCACGTGCAGGGCATGCGCTCGCTGCCGACGCCGCATGCCGGTGTGCTGGTGCGCTTCTCGATCGGCCTGGAAGATGTGGGCGACCTCATCGCCGACTGCGAACAGGCGCTCGCTGCGTCAGGATTTGCTTGATACCTTGTGCCGCATCAGGCGGCCCTTCTCCCGGTCCCAGTCCTTCTTCTTCTCGGTCTCGCGCTTGTCGTGTTGTGCCTTGCCCTTGGCGAGCGCGATCTCGGCCTTCACGATGCCGCCCTTGTAGTGCAGGTTCAGCGGCACCAGAGTGAAGCCCTTCTGCTCGACCTTGCCGACCAGGCGCTTGATCTCTTCCTTGTGCATCAGCAGCTTCTTGGTGCGGTCCGCCTCGGGGCTGATGTGCGTGGACGCGCTGCGCAGCGCATTGATGCGGCAGCCGATCAGGAACAGTTCGCCGTCGCGGATCAGCACGTAGCCGTCGGTCAGTTGCACCTGGCCGGCGCGGATCGCCTTGATCTCCCAGCCCTGCAGCACCATGCCGGCCTCGTGACGCTCCTCCAGGTGATAGTCAAAAAATGCACGGCGGTTTTCGGCGATGGACATGGGGACTCAGTTGAGGCCGTTGGAGGCCAATACAATTTGGCCATTGTATGAAGCACGTCAAGAAGTCAGTTCTGCTCGGATACTCGCCGCACGCGATGTACGCGCTCGTCACGGCCGTGAAGGACTATCCGGCGTTCCTGCCGTGGTGCG
>JANYJL010000070.1 GCA_025361845.1 Rhizobacter sp. | reverse complement strand
CTTGTCGAAGATGGCACCGATGACATGGAAGCTCGACACCAGGTTCGGCCCGCCGTTGCCGACGAACAGGCGCACGGTTTCACCCGTCTTGGCGGTGATCGCCTTGTCGCCGGTGAGCGAGCCTTCGGCGCCGTTGAACAGCACGTAGGTGGGCCTCTCGTCGATGGCCTTTTCCATGTCGAAGGGTTGCTGGCCCTTCTCGCGGTACTTGCCGGCCGTGTAGAAATCGCCCTGCATCACGTAGTACTCGTGATCGACCTTGGAGAGCCCTTCGGGCGGCTCGACCAGGATCAGGCCATACATGCCGTTGGCCACGTGCATGCCCACCGGCGCGGTGGCGCAGTGGTAGACATAGATGCCTTCGTTGAGCGCCTTGAACGTGAACTGCGATTCATGCCCCGGCGCCGTGAAGCTCGACGCGGCGCCGCCGCCCGGGCCGGTGACGCCGTGCAGATCGATGTTGTGCGGCATCTTGCTGCCGGGGTGGTTCTTCAGGTGGAACTCGACCGTGTCGCCCTGGCGCACGCGGATGAAGCTGCCGGGCACCGAGCCACCGAAAGTCCAGAAGGTGTACGAGACGCCTTCCGAAATGGGCATGTCCTTCTCGACCACTTCCAACTCGACGATCACTTTCGCCGGCAACTTGCGGTTTGTCGGCGGCGGCACGTTGGGTGGGCTGGTGAGCACGGCCTTGATCGGCGTGCCCTGCGGCGGGCCGAAGTCGCCGGCATCCCTGGCCGTGGCCGATGCTGCGGTCTTGGTTGTCGCTGCTGCGGCGCCGAAGCCGACGATCAAGCCGGAGGCGACCCACACGCCGGCGACAAGGTTCTTGAGGAAGCTGCTCACGGTTGCTCCTTGGTTGTTCTTCGGTGGGCCCCATGCCCGCCGCAAAAGATGCATATGCGATGCAGCAATGGTAGGAATCGAACCCTTGCGTACCCTTGATGCTGGTCAAGGTCAACGCGATGGACGCGGTAGATTCAGCTGCCTGCGGGCATCGGGTGGAGCGTGAGCGCTGAGGCGGGGTGCCGTGTTCCGTTCATGTCCCCCGGGCCGGTTGACCCGCAAGCGATACGGGTCGAATCGATCCGGCCCTCCTCCTCTACTTCACTCCACACAGCACCCCACCACAGCGCTCTGGGCACCACGCTGCCAGTTGTTGAGGGCCATGGAAGGCCACCGTGGTTCGCTGCCGAGGGTGCCGGGTGACCGGCGCAGCGAAGTGAAGGAGGAGGGCCGGAGCGGCTTCACGCGAAGCGAACCGGCAGTGAACCGGCCCGGGGCACACGAGCGGAGCCGGTCGCCCGGTAGCCTCGGCTCGCACCGACCGACGCATGCCGAGAAGCTTTGTCCAACGTCCATCCCGGCCGCCCACTCAAGCGCGCCCGGCAACACCCCGCGGTTCCAGCGCCTGGATGCCCAGCACACGCCCGAGTGCAGCGCGGTTCTGCACCAGGTCGGCCAGGGTGTAGCGGTCGAGCACGGCGTAGAACGCGTCGACTGCCTCCTTGAACACGCCGCGCAATCGGCAGACGCGTGCGATCGGGCAGTGGTCGGGATCGTCGCCGAAACACTCGGCCGGCAGGTCCGCACCTTCGGCGGCACGCACCACGCGGCCGACGACGATGTGCTGTGGTGGCAGCGCGAGCTCCATGCCGCCCCCCTTGCCACGCACGTTGGCGAGCCAGCCTTCCTTGCCGAGGAAGTGCACCACCTTCGTCAGGTGGTGCGCGGAAACATCGAAGGCCTCGGCCACTTCGGCGATGGTGGCGCGGCGCGTCGGCTCGGCCGCCAGGAAGATCAGCACGCGCAGGCTGTAGTCGGTGAAGTGAGTCAGTTTCATGCCGCCAGTTTGCCAGGGGCAGGCACGGCGCCCACCGCCTGCCCGGCAGGCCGGCGGAGCAACTTGAGGGCGTAGACCGCCAGCAGCAGTGCACCCGCAGCGAACACGATGTCGCCCGGCACACGCAGCCATACCAAGGTTTCCATCACCTTCGAATGGATGATGGCCGGCGAACGTGCGTACCACAGGCCCTTGTCGATGCTGGCCCAGGCCTGGTAGATACCGGCCGGCAACAGCGACATGAAGACCATCATCGCGAGACCGAGGTTCATGCCCCAGTAGGCCGGGCGCAGCAGGCGGTCGGCATGCAGGCCACGTGCATAGAGGCCGCGCAGGCAGAACAGCATCAGGCCGATGCCGAGCATGCCGTAGACACCGAACAGCGCCGCGTGGCCGTGTGCCGCCGTCATGTTCAGGCCCTGCACGTAATAGAGCGATGCGGGCGGGTTGATCGCGAAGCCCAGCACCCCGGCGCCCACGGTGTTCCAGAAGCCCACGGCCACGAAGCACATCACGGGCCACTTGTAGGCGGCGAGCCAGGGTGCGCCTTGTGCGCGTCGATAGGTCTGCAACGCCTCCAGGCCGATCATCGCGAGCGGGATGACCTCGAGCGCCGAGAACACCGCGCCGACCGAGATCACCGAGGTGGGCGTGCCTGTGAAGTAGAGGTGGTGCAGGGTGCCCAGGATGCCGCCGAACAGGAACACGATGGTCTCGGCCACGATGGCGCGGTTCGCGGTGACGGTGCGCACCAGCCCGAGCTTGGTGAAGATCAGCGCGACGACCGCGGTAGCGAACACTTCGAAGAAGCCCTCGACCCACAGGTGCACCAGCCACCAGCGCCAGTACTCGATCATCGAGTAGTGGGTGTGCTGGCCCCACATCAGCGAGCTGGCGTAGAAGCCGCCGATGCAGGTGGCCGAGAGGAACACCATCGCGATCAGCCCGCGCGATTCCGACGGCGTCTTGAGGGCCGGCCACAGCGCGCGGCCGAGCAGCATCAACCAGAACAGCAGACCGACGAAGAGCAGGATCTGCCAGACGCGGCCCATGCTCGTGTACTCCAGGCCCTGGTTGCCGATCCAGAAGCTGAAGTCCACGCCGCGGTGTTGCAGCGTGCCGAGCCAACCCGTCGCGGTCGAGCCGACGACGATCGCGATGAGCGCCCAGAACAGCACGTCCACCCCGAGCTTCTGCAGCTTCGGTTCGTGGCCCGAGAGCAGAGGCGCCACGTAGAGGCCCGTCGCCAGCCAGGCCGTCGCGATCCAGAAAATGCCGACCTGGGTGTCCACCGTGCGGCTCACCACGTAGGGCAGCAGCTGCGCGAGCGGGATGCCGAAGAAGGCGTTGCCCTCGACCCCGTAGTGAGCCGTCACGACGCCCATGCCGATCTGAAGGAGCAGCAGGCCGATCACGGCAAAGAAGTACTTGCGGGTCGCCTTCATCGAGGGCGTGGCGGCCACGCCGAGGAACGGGTCGGTCTTCGGCAGCACCGGATCTTCTTCCGGCTTGTGGCTGCCGTGGAACCAGAGCATGGCGCCCAGGCCTGCGATCAGCAGCACGATGCTGACCATCGACCAAACCGCAGCCGAGTTCGACATCGTGTTGCCCACCAGCGGCTCGTGGGGCCAGTTGTTCGTGTACGAGATGCCGGCTTCGTCCGGCCGGTCGGTCGTGGCGGCCCAGGCGGTCCAGAAGAAGAAGGCGGTGAGCGCGTGGCGATCGAGTTGCGCGGGCAGCGCGCCTTCCGACATCGCGTACTGCTCGCGCAGCGCGGCCAAAGACGGGTCGTTGCCGAACAGCGCTTCGTAGTGGCTCGCCGTGTCGCGGATCGCCTGTGCGCGCTCGTTCGAGACGGTGATCACTCCGGTCGATTCGTCATAGCCGTTGTGGCGCATTTCCTCCTTCAGCATCACGTCGATGGCGGCGCGGTCCGCGCTGTTGAGCGTGGGCTGCGCATGGGCGTGCTCGCGGGTTCGGATGGCCTGCAGTGCAAGGGCTTCGCGGTGCAACCAGTCGGCCGACCAGTCCGGCGCCACATAAGCGCCGTGACCCCACACCGAACCGACCTGCTGGCCACCGGCCGACAGCCAGGCCTGCTGGCCCGCTTGCACGTCGGCGCCGGTGAAGATCACGTCGCCGCTCGCCGACATCACGGACTTGGGGATCGGCGGTGCGGTCAGGTAGATCTGGTAGCCGATGAAACCGAGCGCGCCGAAGGACAGCACGAAGACGAGCCCGAGCCAGCGCCAGAGCCGGTGATTGGAGTTCATGGGGGAGCTTCCTGAGGAGTTTTCGGAAAGGACGGCCGAAGCCGCTTGAAGGTGTACGAAAAGTGCAGCTATTGTGTGAAGGGGCTTTCGGCGCGGGTTTGATGCAGATCAATAGCGCTGGCGCAGAGCCAGGCGGCGCTCGTGTTTCACAACGACGCAGACGTACCGGCGACGGTCGAGGTCCGTGGTGGCATTTGCGCCGTTGTGAAACACATCGGCTCCATCCAGCGCTGGCACGCTTTTTCGGCAGCGGCTTTCATAAGGGATCGCCTGCGCTATCCGCGCGACGCGGCGACTTCAAGAATGCGACCTCGCCGCGCAACGGGTTTGCGTGGCTTTCGTTTCGACCCACCTACCGGAGCCCTCCATGCTTTACGCCAGCCCCCACACCCCCGACGCCAAGCTCGTTTTCAAGAAGCAGTACGACAACTTCATCAATGGCAAATTCCAGCCGCCGGTGAAGGGCCAGTACTTCGACGTCATCACGCCGATCAGCGGCAAGGTCTACACCAAGGCCGCACGTTCGACCGCCGAAGACATCGAACTCGCACTCGATGCCGCGCATGCGGCGAAGGATCAATGGGGCGCCACCAATGCGGCGGCGCGCGCCAACGTGCTGCTGAAGATCGCTGATCGCATCGACCAGAACCTCGAATTGCTGGCGTATGCAGAGACGGTGGACAACGGCAAGCCGATCCGCGAAACGCTGAACGCCGACATCCCGCTCGCGGCCGATCACTTCCGCTACTTCGCCGGCTGCCTGCGCGCGCAGGAAGGTGCCTTGAGCCAGATTGACGACAACACCATCGCGTATCACTTCCACGAGCCGCTCGGCGTGGTTGGCCAGATCATTCCGTGGAACTTTCCGATCCTGATGGCGGCGTGGAAGTTGGCACCCGCGCTCGGCGCGGGCAACTGCGTGGTGCTCAAACCCGCGGAGCAGACGCCGGTGAGCATCATGGTGTTGATGGAACTCATTGCCGACCTGCTGCCGCCGGGGGTGCTCAACATCGTCAACGGCTACGGCAAGGAAGCCGGCATGCCGCTGGCCACGAGCAAGCGCATCGGCAAGATCGCCTTCACCGGCAGCACCGTCACCGGCCGCGTGATCGCGCAGGCTGCGGCCGCCAACCTGATCCCGGCCACGCTGGAACTGGGTGGCAAGAGCCCGAACGTGTTCTTCGACGACGTGATGGCACAGGACGACGCCTTCCTCGACAAGGCCATCGAAGGCCTGGTGCTGTTCGCGTTCAACCAGGGCGAAGTCTGCACCTGCCCGAGCCGCGCGCTGATCCAGGAATCGATCTACGACCGCTTCATCGAACGCGCCATCAAGCGCGTGGCCGCCATCAAGCAGGGCAGCCCGCTCGACACCGACACGATGATGGGCGCGCAGGCCTCGGCGATGCAGATGGACAAGATCATGTCCTACCTCGAAGTCGGCAAGCAGGAAGGTGCGAAGGTGCTGATCGGTGGCGGGCGCAACCTGCTCGGCGGTGAGCTCGCGGGTGGTTACTACATCCAGCCGACGCTCTTCAAGGGTCACAACGACATGCGCGTGTTCCGCGAAGAGATCTTCGGGCCGGTGCTGGCCGTGGCCACCTTCAAGGACGAAGCCGAAGCGCTGAAGATCGCCAACGACACGCCCTACGGCCTGGGTGCCGGGGTGTGGACACGTGATGGCAGCCGCGCCTACCGCATGGGCCGCGCGATTCAGGCGGGCCGCGTGTGGACCAACTGCTACCACGCCTACCCGGCGCACGCGGCCTTCGGCGGCTACAAGGAATCGGGCATCGGCCGCGAGACGCACAAGGCGATGCTCGACCACTACCAGCAGACGAAGAACCTGCTCGTCAGCTACTCGCCGAACGCCTTGGGCTTCTTCTGAGGTCAGCGCGGTTGCCGCCGCCGATCGAATCGTGGCACCGCCTGCGCCAACTGGTGGGCCACGAATTCGACCGCCTCTTCCGGGTCCATGGCGGCGGTGCGCGGGAACAGGAACATCTCGTTCGCGAGGGCGAGGGCGGCGCTCCTGTCCAACCCCGGCTCGGTGCGGGCGAGGTGCACGACGCAGCGCTCGATCCACTCGGCCGCGAGCAGGCTGTCCGAGGGCCAGCTCATTGCACGCTCACGCCGCACACCTGCTCCAGGCAGGCACCGATCAGGCGGGTGCTGCAGGGTTTGCGCAGCAGGTCATCGAAGCCGTGGCGCTTCAGCAGGGCCGGATCGTCGGCCACCGCGCCTGCGGTGTAGGCCACCACCGGCACCCGCGTGCGCTCCGGATGGTCCCGCTCGAGGCGGCGGATGCGGTCGGTGGCTTCGACGCCGTCCATCACCGGCATCGAGACATCCATCAGCACGATGTCGAAGACCTGCGACGCGACCAGTTCCACCGCCTGCACGCCGTCGCAGGCGAGCGTGGGCTCGATGCCCAGGTGCAGCAGCTGCGCGCGGGCCAGCATGCGGTTGACCTCGCAGTCGTCGACCAGCAGCACCTTCAGCGACGATACCGGAGGGGCCGCGGCCGGAACCGCAACGGTGCTCGCAGCGCGGGGGCGCAGCGCCGCCGGGATGAATCCGTACATCCACGTCCTGGCGGTGTGTTTCAACTGCATGCCTGAACGATGCCGGGCAAGTGCCGCGCCGTCTGTGCGATAGCGCACCCCTGCAGGCGAAATGGCAAGCAGCAGTGACGCCGCGGCGCGCCGCCTTCAAGAAGAACCGACGAGCAGCGAGACGGCCAAGGTCCACATCACGAGCGCGATGAAGGCGTCGAGGATCTTCCAGGCCAGCGGCCGCTTGAACAGGCCATCGAGCAGCCGCGCGCCGTAGCCGAGCGCAAAGAACCAGACGAAGCTCGATGTCGCCGCGCCGATGCCGAACCATGCACGCTGCCCTTCGGGTTGCTGGCTCGAAATCGAACCCACCAGCACCACCGTGTCGAGCCAGCAATGCGGGTTCAGGTAGATGAAGGCCAGGCAGGTGGCGACAGCCGCGTGCAAGGACAGCGGTGTGCTCGGCGGCAGCGCCATCGCACTCGCGGCCAAGGCGCGCCGTGCCGCGAAAACGCCATAGCCGAACAGGAAGGCCGCGCCGCCATAGCGTGCCACCTGCGAGAGCACCGGGCTCTGCTGCACCAGCGTGCCCAGGCCGGCCACGCCGAGCGTGATCAGCAGGGCGTCGGAGAGCGCACACACCAGCACCACCGCCAGCACATGCTCGCGCTTCAGGCCCTGGCGCAGCACGAAGGCGTTCTGCGCGCCGATGGCGACAATGAGCGCTCCGCCGGTGGCGAAACCCTTGATGAAGGCAAGTTCCATGGAGGCGGCATTCTCGCTGCACAAGGCGTGCGCCGAAGGCCTGCAAGCGCATGGCACACTGCCGCCCCTTCAAGACCTGCCTGCCCACTTGAGCCATGAGCACCACCGAAATCTTCCTGATCGCGATGCTGATCGTCTTCACGGTGCCCTACCTGATCTGGCGGCTCGGGCGAACCGAATACTTCGCGCCGCTGGTGGTGGTGCAGATCATCACGGGCATCCTGCTCGGGCCGGGCATCCTGGGCGCGGCCTTTCCGGACTACTACCAGTTCGTCTTCAGCGCGCCGGTGATCCAGAGCCTGAACGGCATCGCGTGGTGGGCGGTGATGGTCTTCGTGTGGATCGCCGGCATCGAACTCGACCTGCACAAGGCCTGGGAGCACCGCTTCGAGAGCGGCATCACCGCCGGCCTGGCGCTCGGTGTGCCGCTGGCCTTCGGCAGCCTGGCGGCACTCGGCCTGCTGATGTTTCCGGGCTGGATCGGCGCGAAGGCGCTGCCCTGGCAGTTTGTGCTCGGCATCGGCATGTCGTGCGCGGTGACGGCGTTGCCGATCCTCATCCTGCTGATGGAAAAGCTCGACATCCTGCGCCAGCCGGTGGGCCAACGCATCCTGCGTTACGCGAGCCTGGACGACATCGCCATCTGGGGCGTGCTCGCGCTCATCCTGATGGATTGGCAGCGGGTCGGCAAACAAGGCGCCTTCCTGCTCGCCTTTGTCGTGGTCGGCTATGGGTTTCGCAAATTGATGCAGGCCATCCCCGAACGCGACCGCTGGTACGCCGGTCTGATCTGGCTGGCCGCCTGCGGGCTGGGGGCCGACTGGTCAGGCCTGCACTACATGGTCGGCGCGTTTCTCGCTGGCGCGAGCATCGACTCGAACTGGTTCGACCGGAACAAGATGGACGCCCTGCGCGGCCACGTGCTGCTGGTCGTGATGCCGGTGTTCTTCCTGAGCACCGGCCTGCGCACCAACTGGCAGGTGGGTGGTGCGGCGGTGGGCGTGGCGGCGGCGGTGATGCTGGTGGCTTCGGTCACCGGCAAGCTGATCGGCACGCAGCTGGCTGGCAAGATCCTGAAGTGGCAGCCCGGTGAAGCCTCGCTGATCGGCTGGCTGCTTCAGACCAAGGCGCTGATCATGATCATCTTCGCCAACGTACTGCTCGACAAGGCGATCATCACCAACGAGACCTTCACCGCCCTGCTGCTGATGGCGGTGGCCAGCACCATGCTGACGGTGCCCGTGGTGTCGCCGAAACTCGCGCGCATGAAGGAGATCGTGTTCCGCGCGAAGTGATGGCTGGTGGAGCGCGCTGCTTGGGGGTGGCTCAGCATCATCGGTGCATGCCGGTTCAATGCACATTCCCCCTGGCATCTTGCGCCAGGATGTGCCCCAGAAGACGCCTGATGTTCTCGAAGATGTTCTGCTTTTCCAGCAGACCCCGCACGCCGACGAGTCGCGCTTCGTCGCGCAATTCCTCGCCGATGTAACCCGAGCTGATCACCACCGGGAGCCCGGGCCGGATGAGGGCGAGTGCACGGGCGACGTCCAGGCCCGAGAGCTCGGGCATGTTGAAGTCGGCCACGACGATGTCGAAGGCGTCGGGGTGCTCACGCACCGCGGCGATGGCATCCCGCGGGTTCCAGTAGCTGCTGACGCGGTAGCCCGCACGTTCCAGGATGCGTTCGACCAGGACGACCATGGTTTCGTCGTCGTCGACGTAGAGCACGTGCTCGCCCCGGCCCCGGGCCGTCGGCGCCACGTCGGGCTCGGTCGAGGCAGTGGCCGCGACAGGGGCGAGCGCAGGATGCCGTGCACCACCGACAAGCCCAGGCCCGTGCCCTGACCCACCGGCTTGGTCGTGAAGAAGGGCTCGAAGATGCGCTCGCGTGTGGCCTCGTTCATGCCCATGCCGGTGTCGCTGACCCACAGGTGCGCATAGGGGCCGGCCGGCATGCCACCCAGGCGCTGCGCCGCGTCGGCGTCGAGCACCACGGCATCGAGCCCGAGTTCGATGCGTCCCGCGCCATTTTTCAAGGCTTGCCAGGCGTTGGTGCAGAGGTTCATCAAGACCTGCTGCACCTGCGTCGCATCGATCAGCGCATGCAGTGCCGGATCGGTGTGCACGACCTCGAGTGCCACGCCCGCCGGCAAGGTGACGCGCAGCAGCGTGCGGGTTTCCTCGAGCACCGCGTGCGGCGCCTGTGCCACCAGTTCCTGGGGCTCCCGGCGACTGAAGGTGAGGATCTGCTGGACCAGGTTGCGGGCCCGAACGCCCGCCTTGTGGATTTCCTTCAGGCTCACCAGCGCCGGGTGGTCGGTGCCCATGTCCTCGCGTGCCAGCGCGACGTTGCCGAGGATCGTGCCCAGGATGTTGTTGAAGTCGTGCGCGATGCCGCCAGCCAGCGTGCCGATGGACTCCATCTTCTGCACCTCGCGCAACTGCGCCTCGAACCGGCGCAGTTCGGCTTCGGCCTCCTTGCGGTCGCTGATGTCGGTCATGGCGACGCGCACGGTCGGTGCTGGCGCATCGCCGCCCACGCGCATGCAGTCGAGCTGAACGTGCAGGCGCTTGCCTTTGCTGCTGTGCAGGGCAAGTTCGAACCTCTGCCTGCCGCCGTGCTGCAAGGCATGCAAGAAGTGATCGTGCCAACGGTCGGCGCCCTCCGGAAGCACGAAGCGTTCGAAGTGCGCGCGCAACAGGTGCTCGCGCAACTCGCCCAGCATGTCGGCCCCGGTCAGGTTGAGCTGGACGATCAGGCCCTCGGCCGACAGGGTGAGGTAGCCGACCGGGGCGAAGTCATAGAGATCGATGTAACGCTCGTGCGAGACCTCCAGTTCGACCTGCCCCCTGCGAAGCTCGGCGCGGATCAGGGCCTGCTCCAGCTCACGTTCCACGGCAGGTGCCAGCCGGGTCATGTCCTGCTTCATCACGTAGTCGCTGGCGCCGGCTTTCATCGCAGCGACCGCCGTGTCCTCGCCGATGGTGCCGGAGAAGAAGATGAAGGGGATGTCGAGTGCGGTGGCCCGAAAGACGGCCAAGGCCTCCACGCCGCTGAACCCCGGCAGCCGGAAGTCCGAGAGCACCGCGTCCCAGCGCTCTTCGTCGAAGGCGGCTCGAAGCGCCTCCGCATTCTCGACCCGCCGGTAGGTCGGAATGAACCCGCCCTGCCTGAGGATGCGCATCGCCAGTTTGGTGTCGTCCTCGGAGTCCTCGACGACCAGCACCTTGATCGCCTCTCTCATGTCGTGCTCCTCGGGGGCGGGCCCTGGTTCATCATCAACCAGTAGATGCCCAGCACCTTCACGGCTTCGAGGAACTCGGCAAAGTCCACCGGCTTGCGAACGTAGCTGTTGGCGCCCAGCGAGTAGCCGGAGATCAGGTCCTGCTCCTCTTTCGACGAGGTCAGGATCACCACCGGGATCAGCTGGGTCCGCTCGTCTTGGCGCAGGGCCTTCAATACGCCCAGCCCATCGAGCTTCGGCAACTTCAGATCGAGGATGATCAGCGCGGGCAACGGTGCCCCTGCGCGGCTGCTGTGGTCGCCGCGGGCGAACAGGAAGTCCAGCGCCTCGATGCCGTCGCGGGCCACCGCGATGGGATCATGACGTCGCTGCGCTTGAAGGCACGCAGGGTCAGCGTGGCGTCATCGGGGTTGTCCTCGACCAGCAGGATGGTCTTGTTCGTGTCACTCATGGCCTTGCTCCTTCAGACTGAAGAAAAATGTCGCGCCGAGGCCCGGTTGCGCCTACGCCCGGATCGCACCTTCGTGGCGGCGGAAGATGCGCTGCACGATCGCCAGGCCGATCCCGGTGCCCGAGAAATCGCTTTCGTGGTGCAGCCGCTGGAAGGCACCGAACAGCCGGTCCGCGTACACCATGTCGAAGCCCACACCGTTGTCGGCTACCCAGTACTCCCGCCGGCCATCGCGCTCCGTCGCGCCCACGCGGATCACCGGCTGGGCGGTCTTGCCGGTGAACTTCCAGGCGTTCTCCAGCAGGTTCTGCATGGCGATCTGAAGCAGCGGCTTGTCGGCGTGCAAGCTCATGCCGTCTTCGATGACCCATTGCACCGCCCGCGTCGGCTCCTGGTGATCGAGCGAGGCCGCGATTTCGCGCGCGATCTCGCTCAGGTCGACCGGCCTGCGTGCCAACTCGACCCGCGTCACGCGCGATAGGCCGAGCAACTCGTCGATGAGCCGGCCCATGCGCTGGCTGGCGGCGCGAATGCGCTGCAGCGAGTCCTTCGCCTCGGCGTCGAGCTTGTCGCCGTAGTCTTCGAGCAGGGCGAGCGAGAAGCCGTCCATGCTGCGCAGGGGCCCCCGCAGATCGTGCGAGACGGAGTAGCTGAACGCCTCGATCTCCCGGTTCAAGGCAGCGAGTTCCTCGTTGCTGCGCTCGATCTGCGCGAACGAGGTTCGCAGCGATTGGGTCATCGTGTCGAAGGTTCTGGACAGCTCGCCGATCTCGTCATGGCTGACGATGCCCAGCGTGTAGTTCCAGTTCCCGGCAGCGACTTCCTGGGTGGCCTGTTTGAGCCGGCCGATGGGTGCCAGCACGTTGCGGTGGATCAGCCAGCCGGCGCTGCCCGTGCTCAAGGCGATCAGGGCCAGGCCGACCAGGATCACGAGCACCAGGCGATGCTGCGCGGCGATGATGCGCTCGGTCGAGTACTCGGTCAGGCTGTAGGTGTCGGCGCGGCTTTCCTGTTGCAGGATCAAGAGCCGGCTGGACAACTGTGCATGAAAAAGCCGGATCGGCTCGTTGTCCGCGTCTGCCCGAGCCGCGGAAGGGGTCGCAACGACTTCTTCGAACAGGCGCTGGATCGTCGCATTTCGTTCGCGCAGATGGTTGAGCACCACGCCCTGCTCGGGCCCTGAAATCGGGTTGGCCGCGATCAGGCGATCGAAGCGGGCCGAGACTTCGAGCTCCTGCGCGCGCGCGCGGTGCTGGCGCTGCGTGATGTACTCGGCGGTCACCAGCCTCAGGTCGCTCAGCGTGCGGGCGATTTCTGCCGCCTGGATGCGCTTGCTGTTGGCGTCGTCGACCTCGTGGTTCGCCCAGCCGACCATGCCGGCAATCAGGGCGATGGCCACCAGCGCCGTCGCCGTCACGAGCCGTCCCTTGGTGCTGATCTTCATGGCTGGCCCGGCCCTCTAGCGCACCACCGTCATGCGCGCGGGCTGCACCGCCAGCAGCGTGTCGAGGTGCAGGTGCGGCAGGAAGTTCGGCAACGGGCCCTTGTCGGCATAGCCGCGCGCCATCGCCCAGCGTGCTTCGTCTTCCAGGGTGACGAGCAGCGATTGACTCAAGTCGACCTTGAACTCGAAGTCCTTCCAGCTCGGCTCCAAGGCCTTGATGTCGAGCTTCAACTGCTCGGCGACAAGTCGCAGCGCCTGTTGCGGCTCGGACTGGTTGAAACGTTCGGCTTTGAGCAGTGCCCGCACCAGTTTCTCGAGAGCGCCAGAACGGGCTTTCAGCAGCTCGCTGCGGCCGATCACCAGGAAGTCGACGGTGAACGCGTCGGCATCGGTGAAGGACACGGCGTTGTCGCCCAGTGCCGAATGGGCGTTGGACTTGAAAGGCTCCCAGGTCGAGATCGCGTCGATCGTCCCCTTGGCCAGTTCCTGCACCATCGTGCCGGGCTGCAGATCCACCAGCGTGACCGAACCGGGCGCGAGGCGGTTTCGAATCAGGAGGGACCAGAAGGAAAACTCGCCGCTGGTACCGAAGGTGACGCCGATGCGTTTGCCCAGCAGGTCGTGTGGTGCGGCAATGGTGCGGTCTCGTCGCGCGACGACCGCCGTCTCGCTCGACACGCTGGCCACCGCCGCGACGATGCCCAGCCGTTCACCCGTCAAGACCGAGGTGGCGAAGGGCACTTCGGTCGCCGCCGCCAGATCGACCTTGCCCTGCGTCAGAAGCTCCAGCGCGGCCCGGCCGTAGCCCACGGGTGTGATCGCCAGGTCCAGTCCTTCTTCCGCCAAATACCCCTTGGCCACCGCGACGTAGAGCAAGGCGGCGTGTGGCACCGTGGGCAGGGCGATGCTCAGCTTCTCGGTGGGTGGCGCCGGCCCGGTAAACAGTCTTTGGCTGCCCAAAAAACCGATCGCGAGCATCCCGGCGAGCGCAATCGCGAACAACGCGACGGCGAGCGCACGGCCTCGACGGCGGTGGGTCTCGCGAGCCAAATCAGCTTCTCCAGCGCGTGAGAACGGCGAGTCGCGCATTCCCGGCAAATTTGCGCCTGACTGACCGTCACACGCAAATCGCCTGCGTTTCGGAGATGGCCAGACGGCGGTTGCTGCGCCCAAGGCAAATGGCAACCGAACCTGTCCAACTCAAACAAGGGTAGGGGCTGTGTACCTCGAATACGAGCTGTCAGGCTTGACAGGTTTCAATTTCGCTCCTATGGCGAACCCGGCAGCTGGGAAATCGCGAGGCTTGCGCTCGCTGCGCGCGCGTTGCGCTATTGGAAGTAGCTCAACATGCGCTCCAGCGCCATCGTGAAGGGCATCTGCATCAGCGGCAAGGTCATCAACGCGCCGATCAGGCCGACGGCCACCGTGATCGGAAAGCCGATCGAGAAGATGTTCATCTGCTGCGCCACGCGCGAGATCACGCCGAGCACCAGGTTCGTGAACAGCAGAATGCCGATCATCGGCAAAGCGATCCACAACCCGAGGCGGAACACCTCGGCGCCCCAGACCTGGGGCTGCACCGCACGCAGGAAGGCGAAGGGTTCGGCACTCACCGGGAAGGCTTCGAAGCTCTGCACCACGGCCGCGATGAGCAGCAGGTGGCCATTGATGACGATGAACAGCCAGCTCACCGAGACGCCGAAGAAGCGGCTCATCGCGGTGGTCTGCCCGCCGGTCGCGGGGTCGAAGAAGCCGGCGAAGTTCAGGCCCATCTGCAGGCCGACGATCTCACCGGCGAACTCGATCGCGGCGAACACGATGCGCACTGCGAAGCCGAGCGAGACGCCGATGATGAGTTGCTGCACCACCGTGAGGAAGGCGAGCGGTGTGTCGAGCGCGATCACCGGCATCGCCGGCAGCGTGGCCTGCGCGCAGAACGCGACCAGGAAGCCGAGCCCCACGCGCGCGCGCATCGGCACCGTGCGCTGGCCCATCACCGGCATGCTGCCGAACAAGGCCAGCACGCGCAGGAAGGGCCAGAGCAGCGGGCTGATCCAGGTCAGGACCTGCGCTTCGCTGAAGGTGAGCATGGCTAGCCGACGGCGCTGGGGATCGATTGCAAGGTGCGTTGCAGGTACTCGACCAGGGTGGTCAGCATCCACGGCCCGGCGAAGCCGAGCACCGCCACGGCGGCGATGATCTTCGGCACGAAAGACAGGGTCTGTTCGTTGATCTGCGTGGCCGCTTGAAAGATGCTGACCAGCAGGCCGACGACGAGCACCGTCAAGAGCACGGGTGCAGCAACCATCAGCAGGATGTACAGGCCTTGCTGGCCGAGCGTGAAGACTTGTTGCGAGTCCATCTGAATCTCTAGGTGGCGAAGCTCGCGGCCAGGGAACCGAGCAGCAGGTTCCACCCATCCGCCAGCACGAACAGCATCAGCTTGAAGGGCAGGGCGACGAGCACCGGGCTCAGCATCATCATGCCCAGCGACATCAGCACGCTCGCGACGATCATGTCGATGACGAGGAAGGGAATGAAGATCAGGAAGCCGATCTGGAACGCACTCTTCAGCTCGCTCGTCACGAAGGCCGGTACCAGCACCTTGAAGGGCACGTCGGCGCTCTTGACCGCCGGGTCGAGCTTGGCGAGCTTGGCGAACAGCATCACGTCGGCCTGGCGGGTCTGCTTCAGCATGAACTCGCGCATCGGCACCTCACCACGCTTGAGCGCTTCGTCGAACGCGATCTTGTTGGCCGCGAAGGGCTCGTAGGCATCGGCATAGACCTTGTCGATCGTCGGCCCCATCACGAAGAAGGTGAGGAAGAGCGAGAGCCCGACGATCACCTGGTTCGGCGGCGCCGCCTGCGCACCGAGCGCCTGGCGGAACAGGCCGAGCACGATGACGATGCGCGTGAAGCCCGTCATCAGCAACAGCACCGCGGGCAGGAAACTGAGCGCCGTGAAGAACAGCAAGGTCTGGATCGGCACCGAATAGCTGGCGCCGCCTGCGCCCTGGCCGATCAGCAGCGGCAGCGTGGCGGGGGCACTGCTTTGCGCTAAAGCCAGCGTCGGAACAGCCGACAACAACGACAGCGCGAGAAGCGCGCTCCGGTGCTTCGCACAGCGCGAAAAAAAGGAACGATCAGGCTGCACCGTCGGCCCCCTTGTCACGCCGCAGGCCGGCGAGCAACTGCGCGAACGCAGGCCCCGGCGCTTGGGCCGCCGCTGGCGCGTCGCCTTGCGGCGCCATGCTGTGCAGGGTGTTGATGCTGGAAGTGGTCACACCGAGGATGAGCCAGCGGCGCTCGTCACCCTGGCCCACTTCGACCGTGACGACACGTTGGTTCGGCGACAGCGACAGCGACGACACCGTGCGCATCGCGCCCTGGCCTGCACCACCGCCGAAGCGGGCGCCCGCCGGGCTGCGCTTGAACAACCACAGCGCGAGCGGAATCAGTGCGAGGACGGCGATGAACCAGAGCAGCGAAGACAGCCCCTGGCCGGGAACGGAAGAAGGCATGGGTGCGGAGGCCTCAGGCGCGGGTCAACCGCGGCTCAGGCGGCGCATGCGCTCGCTCGGCGTCACGATGTCGGTCAGGCGGATGCCGAACTTCTCGTTCACCACCACCACCTCGCCCTGCGCGATCAGGTAGCCGTTGACGAGCACGTCCATCGGCTCGCCGGCCATCGCTTCCAGCTCGACCACCGAACCCTGCGCGAGTTGCAGGATGTTCTTGATCGGGATGCGCGTGCGGCCCAGCTCCACGGTCAGCTGGACCGGGATGTCCAGGATCATGTTGATGTCGTTGCCCGCACCGCCCACGCCGGTCGGCGCGAAGTTGGTGAACTGGGCGGGCGCCACCTGCTCGGCCGCGGTCTGGAGTTCAGAGGCGGTTTCGGGTTTCGCTTCGGCGAGTGCGGCGGCCCATTCGGCGGCCATCGCGTCGGCGTCGTCGAGGGCGGGTTCGGTGTTGTCAGTTGACATGGGATTCCCCCAGCCAGCCCATGTTGGCGCCGGTCAGCAGTTGATCGATCTTGAGTGCGTACTTGCCATTGCTGGTGCCGTAGTGGCAGTCGAACACCGGCACACCCGCCACCTTGGCCTGGATGGCCTGGTGCAGGTCGAGCTCGATGAAGTCACCCACCTTGAACGACAGCAGTTGTTCCACCGTGGCCGGTGCTTCGGCAAGTTCGGCCACCAGTTGCACCTGGGCCGATTGCAGTTGCTGCGTCATCAGCTTGACCCAGCGGCGGTCGTTCTCGGTCGCTTCGCCCTGCATGGTCGAATACAGCACGTCGCGGATCGGCTCCAGCGTCGAGTAGGGCACACAGAAATGGAGGGTGCCGCTGGTCTCGCCGATCTCGAGCGTGAACGAGGTGGTGATGACCACCTCGCCCGGTGTCGCGATGTTGGCGAACTGCGGCTGCATCTCCGAGCGCTGGTAGACCAGCTCGAGCGGGTAGATGCCGTCCCAGGCCTTCTTGTATTCGGCGGTGATGACATCGATCAGCCGCGTGATCACGCGTTGTTCGGTGGGCGAAAAATCGCGCCCTTCGATGCGGGTGTGGAACTTGCCGGCGCCGCCGTAGAGCGCGTCGATGACCGCGAACACGAGGGCGGGTTCGCAGATGATGAGCCCCGAGCCGCGCAGCGGCCGCACGCTCACGATGTTGAAGTTGGTCGGCACCACCAGCTCGCGCAGGAAGGCGCTGTACTTCTGCACCTTGATGCTGCCGATGGCGATTTCCGGGCTCTTGCGGATGAAGTTGAAGAAGCCGACGCGGATGTTGCGTGCGAAGCGTTCGTTGATGACTTCCAGCGTGGGCATGCGCCCGCGCACGATGCGCTCCTGGCTCGCCAGGTCGTAGCCGCGCACGCCGCCGACCTGGGGCGCTTCGTCGGCCTCGGGCGCCTGGCTTTCGCCGGTAATGCCTTGAAGAAGCGCGTCGACTTCGTCTTGCGAAAGGATGGCATCACTCATGGAGTGGCTCGTTGTTTCACTGGATGATGAAGTTCGAGAAGTGCACCTTCTCGACCGGGTTGTGCACCTCGGCCTTGTGCTTCTTTTTCACCTTCTTGCCGGCGGCCTTGGCCTCGGCTTCGGCCGCGGCGGCCTGGGCTTCTTCCTGGTCCGGGTCGTCGATCTCGATGCCCATCGGACGCACCGATTCGCGCTGGATTTCGGCCGCGAGTTTTTCCTTGCCTTCGCGTTGCAGCAGCTCCTGCGAGCTCTTGTGCGCCAGCACCATCAGGATGCCGTTGCGGATGGCCGGCATGTAGGCCTTCATCTGTTCGGCGAACTTGGCGTCGTCGACTTGCAGGGTGACGCCGATCTGGGCGTACTTGTCGCTGTCGTGGTCGGCCAGGTTGACGACGAAGGGGTCCAGCGGCACGAAGGTCGGAGGATGGGCCGGGTCGGCGTGGTGGGCGGGTGCGGCGTGTTCGGCCACGGCCTCGCCGCCGTCCTCGGCCGCAGCAGCGGCTTCCGCGGCGGCCTTCTTCTTCATGATCACGAAGGCGGCACCACCGCCACCACCGAGCACGACGAGGGCCGCGACGAGGATGATGATGAGCTTCTTCTTGCCCTTCTTGGCCGCGGGGGCGGCGCCGGCATCGGCGGTGGGGGCAGCGGCAGCGGACATGGGCTCTCCTTCGAAAATGGCGGCCAGCAGGGCGCGGGCCGTCGGGCCTGCGGGCCTGAGGCCTTGCTCAAATTATGGAAACCAGGCCGTTGGCGCGATGCGGTGATAAGGGCGGTGTTTCGCCGTCAGGCGTAGGCGTCGACACCGCCGGCGCGCACGTTGCGGCGCAGCGGGGCGGGGGCGATGTCGCCACCGGTGCCGCCATCGCCGCGGCCGTTGCCGGTGCCCCGGCCGCTGCCTTGCGCATCGGCCATGTCCTGGCGGTTGCGTGAATGCTGGGAGACGCCGCCACCGCTGAGCGTGAGACCGGCGTCGCGCAGCGCGCTGGCGAGTTCGGGCAGGCTGGCTTCGATGGCCTGGCGCGTGGTGGCCATGTCGGCGCCGAAGTCGATGCGCGCCTGCGTGCCTTGCACTTCGATCTGCACCGACACCGGGCCCATGTCGGCCGGGTTCAGGTGCAGCTCGGCATGTTCGATGCCGTTTTGCGTCAGCAGAGTGAGTTGCGCGCCCATCGCCTGCGGAAACTCGGTGGAGCCGAGCGGCACCGGCAGGTTCACCGGCAGCGGCTGCGACGCGCTCTGGCCGGCCTGCAGTGCGAGTGCGGTCTGGGCGATCGGCATGAAGACGGCGCCTGTCGGCGAGGCCGCCGCGGACGACGTGAGCGCGGACCAGCCCGGTGCCTGCGTGCCTCGGTCGGCCGAACCGCCGTCACCCGTGTCGGTGCCCGCGCCGGGCTGCCCACCGGGCGCCGCGGAGGCTGCGGCGAGGGCGGCCAGATTGGCGTCGCTGCCGTCGCGCACCGCGCCGCGCGGGCCGGTGTCGTTGTGGCGGTCGATGTGACCGGAGTTGGCGCTGCCAGACGCGGGGGATTCACCGGGAGCGAATTTTCCCAGGCCGGCTTCGGGGCCTGCATTGGCGCTGGCCGCCACGCTGCTGCCGAGCGCGATCACGGCGGCACGGCCGGCCGCCGCGGAAGCGGCGAGGTCGGTGGCCGCGCTGGTGTTCCGGGTGTCGTTCGGGGTGTCGCTTGCCGCCGCGCCGTTTGCCGTGGGGCCGGTCGCAGGCGCCGGCAAGGGCGTCGCAGCTTGCGATGGATCGGGCAGCTTCAGCCCGGCCAGCCAGTCGGCCAGGGCGGGGTCGGCGGCGACCGGGGTGTCGTCCTTGTCGTGGGCCTCGTCGGTGCCATCGACCGAATGCCCGGAAGCGTCGGCATCGTGCGCCTCGGCAGCCTTCGCTGCGGTGCCCGATGTCTGTGGCCCGTGCGAGTCTGCTTCCCGGGCCTTCGCCGGCTCCCGCGTCGGGCTGGCGGGGCGTGTGGCGCTCGGGGTGGGTGAGTGGGCTTCGGGCTGAGCGCGTGTGCCGGCCTTCGGTTCGGTGCTTCGTTGGTCCGCGCGGCGGTTCTGGGCCTGGGTCTGGGCCTGCTGGCGCGCCATCGCGGGCGCGGCCGGGGCCTGGTTGTTTTGCAGCATCTTCGCGAAGCTGGGCTGCGCGGGGTTCACCTCGGGCGTGGCGGCCGCGCTCGGCAACAAGGCGGCCATCGGGCTGGTGGTGTTGCTGTTCTTGACGTTCAACATGGGGTGTCCTTCAACGAGCTCAACGGGCCGAGAGCGAACCGAAATTCGACAGCCGCTGCCACGCCACGCGCGCTGCGAACTCGTCGGTCTGCTTCTGCTCGCGCCGCTCCTCGCGCTGCCGCTGCTCGCCGACACGCCGCTCGATCAGCTTGCGCACCGAGGCGACACGCATCTCCGCCTCGTTCAGCGCTGCAAGACCCACGGCCGCCTGGCTGCCGGCCTGGGTGGCCACGCGGGCCTGCTGTTCGATGGCCAGCGTGAGCCGCTGGATGAAGCCCTGGTAGCAGTGCAGCAGTTCGATCTTGGCCTGGCGGCTGAAGTGCTCGCTCCAGCGCGCTTCGTAGTCGCCGCGGTACACGAGCAACTGGTCGGCCTGGGCCTGCGCGGCGCGGTGCGCGGCGTCCAGGCGCTGGCTGTGCCCGAGCGCTTCGTCGCGTTCGCTTTCGGCCTGGCCCAGCAGGGTCATCAGGGGTTGCAGCTCGTTCATGCGGCGGTCCGTTCAGGTTGAATGCGGAATGTCTTGGTGATGGCGCATCAGGCCGTCATCACGGCGTGCAGGCGCGCCAGGCTCTGGTCGAACGGTGCGGCTTCGTGCATGCCTTGTTGCAGCAGGGCCGTCATCGGTGCGTGCATGCGCACGGCGGTGTCGAGTTCGTGGTCATGGCCGGGCGCGTAGGCGCCGAGCTGGATCAGGTCGCGTGCCTTGTTGTGGCGCGCGTGCAGCTGCCGAAAGCGCCGCGCCGCATCGATGTTCGGCTGCGCGCTCACGTTCGTCATCACGCGCGAGATCGACCGTTCGATGTCGATGGCCGGGTAGTGGCCGGCCTCGGCCAGATCACGCGAGAGCACGATGTGGCCGTCGAGAATGCCGCGTGCCGCATCGGCGATCGGGTCTTGCTGGTCATCGCCTTCGGACAGCACGGTGTAGATCGCGGTGATCGAGCCGCCGCCCTTCAGGCCATTGCCGCTGCGCTCGACCAGCTGCGGCAGCTTCGCGAAGCAGCTCGGCGGATAGCCCTTGGTGGCGGGTGGCTCGCCGATGGCCAGCGCAATCTCGCGCTGGGCCATCGCATAGCGGGTCAGCGAATCCATCAGCAGCAGCACATTCTGGCCGCGGTCGCGGAAGTGTTCGGCGATCGCCGTCGCGTAGTTCGCGCCTTGCATGCGCACCAGCGGCGGCGAGTCGGCCGGCGCGGCGACGACGACCGAGCGGCGCAGGCCCTCTTCGCCCAGGATGTCCTCGATGAATTCCTTCACCTCGCGGCCGCGTTCGCCGATCAGGCCGACGACGATGACGTCCGCTTCGGTGTAACGCGCCATCATGCCGAGCAGCACCGATTTGCCGACGCCGGTGCCGGCGAACAGGCCGAGGCGCTGGCCGCGGCCGACGGTGAGCAGGGCGTTGATCGCGCGCACGCCGGTGTCGAGCGGGCGGCGCACCGGGTCGCGGTCCATCGCATTGATCGGGCGGCGAATCAGCGGCTCGCTGTGCACGGAACCGAGCGGGCCTTTGCGGTCCATCGGCTCACCATGCGAATCGATCACGCGGCCGAGCAGCCCGTCGCCGACCGGCAGGTGCAGGGTGCGGTCCTCACGCCGCCGCCAGGGGTGGTTGGCACCGCCCCAGACGAGTGGCGCGATCGGCGAGGCGCGTGGCACGACGCGTGCACCACTCGACAGGCCGTGCACTTCGCCGGTGGGCATCAGGTAGGTGCGGTCGCCCGAGAAGCCGACCACTTCGGCATGCACCGGTTGGCCATCGGCGCGGCCGGCCTGGTGGATTTCGCAGACCGAGCCGACCGGGACGCGGATGCCGGCAGCCTCCAGCACGAGGCCGGCCACGCGCACCAGGGTGCCTTGTGTTTCCAGGGTGATCGGGTCGGCCGAGAACACTTGCAGGTCGCGCAGGTAGCGGTGCCACTTGTCGGCACTGGACTGGGTGGATGTCGCGGTGCTCATGGGGTCGCAGCCTGGCCCGACGACACATCCCAGGCCACGTTCTGCCCCAAGGCCGCCGCGGCGCGATGCCAGCGCGCTTCGATGCTGGCATCGATCACACCGAGGTCGGACTCGACGATGCAACCACCGCGGGTCACGTTCAAATCGCCGATGAGCCGCGCGCCACGCGCCGCGAGATCGTCCGCAGCGCCCGCCGCCACCAGGGCATGGTCGTCCGGATGCAGCCGAAGCGTGATGTGCCGCGCACTCAGCAGCAAGGTGTCGAGCGCTTCGGTCGCGACGGTGGCCACCAGCTCCGGCCGGCCTTCGAGTTCGCTGCGCACGATCTGGCGCGCCAGTTCGATGGCGGCACCGGCCAGCGCCTGGGCCATCTCCTGCTGCAACACATCGAGCTGTTCGCCCGTCGAACGCACCACCGCCGCGACTTGCGTAGCGGTCTGCATCGCGAAGCTCTGCTTGAATCCTTCCAGCGCCACCAGCCCGTCGCGGTAGCCGTCCTGGTAACCCTGCTGGCGCGCTGCGCGTTGCAGGGCCGCGCTGTCGGGCGCTGCGGCCGGGGCCGGGGCCTGCGCGGCGGCAGTTGCAGGACGCACGGTCTTGCGGCGGTCGGCGATCGGCTCGCCGTTTTCCGTCAGCGCGCCCGGCGTCCACGAGGCGAAGCCGCCCAGCTCTTCACGCGGGATGAAGCGTGCATACACCGAGGCCTTGCCGGCCGGCGGCGGCACGTTCTTGAACGAGGGTTTAGAGGAAGTCATCACCACCGCCACCGCCCAGCACGATCTGGCCTTCGTCAGACAGGCGACGCACGATCTTCAGCAGTTCCTTCTGCTCGGCTTCGACTTCCGACACCCGCACCGGGCCGCGCGAGTCGAGGTCTTCGCGCAGGCTTTCGGCGGCGCGCGAGGACATGTTCTTGAACACCTTCTCGCGCATCTCGGGCTTCGCACCCTTCAGCGCCAGGATCAGCGATTCGGACTGCACTTCCTTCAGCAGCAACTGGAAGCCCTTGTCGTCGAGCTTGTCCAGGTCATCGAAGGTGAACATGTTGTCCTGGATCTTCTGTGCCAGGTCGTTGTCGGCCTCGCGGATGAAGTCGAGCGCCGAGGTCTCGACCGCGGTGCCCATCAGGTTGATCATCTCGGCCGCCGTCTTCACGCCGCCGAGCGAGGCCTTGCGGCCCTTGTCGCTGCCCACCAATATCTTGCTCATCACGTCGTTCAGGTCGCGCAGCGCGGCGGGCTGGATGCCATCGAGCGTGGCGATGCGCACCAGCACCTCGTTACGATGGCGCTCGACGAAGGTCTTGAGGATCGCGCTGGCCTGCTCGAAATCCAGGTGCACCAGGATCGCGGCGACGATCTGCGGGTGTTCGTTGCGCAGCAGCTCGCCCACGGCAGCCGGGTCCATCCACTTCAGGCTTTCGATGCTGCTCACATCGTTGCCTTGCAATATCCGGTCGAGCAGCAGGTTGGCGGTGTCTTCGCCAAGCGCCTTGCGCAGCACGTTCTTCACGTACTCGCTGTTGTCGGGCACCAGCATGTTCTGCGCGGCAGCCACGTTGTTGAACTTCGTCAGCACCTCGGCGACACGCTCGCGCGGCACCGATTGCATCTTGGCGATGGTTTCACCCAGGCCCTGCACCTCTTTCGGCGTGAGGTGCTTGAAGACGGCCGAGGCCTCCTCTTCGCCGAGGGACATCAGCAATATCGCTGCGCTTTCGAGACCTTTGTCGTCCATGATGATCTTGTTCTAGGCCGCTTCGCCATTCACCCAGCCACGCACGATGCCGGCCACCGCTTGCGGGTTCTCTTTCGCCAGCGTGCGGGCGTCGTTCAGCAGTTCCAGGTTGCTCGGGCCGGCGAGGGCCGGAATGTCCGGTCCGGGCAGGCTCTGCGCGTCGTCGACCACCGCGTTCAGGCTGCGGCCGGGTTCGGGCTTGGGCGCCGGTGCCAGCGCGGTGCGCATCGCCGGCCTGACCATACCGAAGAAGACGAGCACCGCCACCAGCGCCAGCCCGCCCGGCACGAGGCCGGCACGCAGCAGGTCGATCAGTTCGGGCTGCCTCCACAGCGGCAGTTCGGTCTTGTCGACCGGTGCCACCTTGAAGGGCGCGTTGATGACCTTGACCGAATCGCCGCGGTCCTGCTTGAAGCCGATGCTTTCACGCACGAGCGAGGTGATCTTCTCGATCTCGTCGGACGTCAGCGGCACGGTCGTCGTCTTGCCCTTCGCGTCGGTGCTGGTGCGGTGGTTCACCACCACGGCGGCGTTCAGGCGTTTCACGCTGCCGGTGGCGTTGCGTGTCACGCGCACTGTCTTGTCGACTTCGTAGTTGGTGGTCGCGTCGCGGCGGCTGTTGCCTGCGGCCGCACCACCGCCTTGCGCGGTGATGAGCGGCTGCGAGGCACCGGTCAGCGGCGCAGTGGCGGCCACCGGCGGCTGGTTCGAGGTGGCGCCCGGGATGCCGCTGGCTTGCGCGCCCGTGCTGCCCGATTGTTCGGTGGTCTGCTGGCTGCGAACCGAGATGCTCGCGTCCGCACCCTGGTTCGGTTTGAACTCTTCGCTCGTCGCTTCGGTCTGCGAGAAGTCGACATCGGCGGTCACCGAGGCACGCAGGTTGTCGCGCCCGACGATCGGCTCCAGCAGATCGAAGATGCGCTTCGTGTAGCCGCTCTCGATCTGGTTCACGTACTGCAACTGCTGCGCGTCGAGGCCGCTGCCGTGGGCACTTTCGCTGTCGGTGAGCAGCGCGCCGGTCTGGTCGAGCACGCTCACGGCCTTGGGGTTCATCTCGGGCACGCTGCTTGAGACCAGGTGCACGATGCCGGCGATCTGCGTGCGGTCGAGCGTGCGGCCGGGGTACATCGTCAGCAGCACCGAGGCGGTGGGTTTTTGTTGCTCGCGGAAGAAGCCGTTCTGGTTCGGCAGCGCCAGGTGCACACGCGCGTTCTGCACTGCGGACATCGAGGTGATCGAACGCGTGAGCTCACCTTCCAGGCCGCGCTGGAAGGTCAGGCGTTCCTGGAACTGCGTCTGGCCGAAACGCGCGCCGTCCATCAACTCGTAGCCGACCACCGAGCCCTTGGGCAGGCCGGCCGAAGCGAGCTTCAAGCGCACGTCGTGCACCTGCGCGGCCGGCACGAGGATGGCGGCACCGCCGTCAGCGTGTTTGTAGGGCACGTTCATCTGCGACAACTGCGCGAGGATGGCGCCGCCGTCCTTGTCCGACAGATTCGCGTAGAGCACCTTGTAGTCGCCCTGGCTGCTCCACATCGTCATCGCCAGCACCACGGCGGCGAGGCCGGCGATGCCGAGGGCCAGGTTCAGCTTGGTGCGCCCCGGCAGCTCGGCCAGGCGCTGGCCCAGGCCGGCGCTTTGTTGCACCAGCGGCAGCGAGGGGTTGGCGACGATGGCGTTGTCCATGAATCCTGTTTCCAGCCTGTGGGTGGCACTGCTCGTGGCGATATGCCCGAATGAAAGCGATTGTTCTGGACTTGAGGGTGGCGCATGCCGCGAACAGCCTGCCAAAGCGGCGCCTGTTCGCGCCATCGCGGTCGTTGCCGCTGGCTACGATTCAGTCATTCCTCATCGAGGATTCAGCCCCATGAACGTCACCCTCAAACCTTTCGATTTCGCCCAGGCCGTGGCCCGTGCGGGCCTGGCCACGAACGGCCAGCCGCTGGCGCGCAACAACGCGGTGCAGGGGGCGGGGTTTCAGCAGGCGCTGACGCAGGCGCTCGGCTCGGTGAGCCAGACGCAGAATGAATCGGTGCGTTTGCAGCGCGAGGTGCAGATAGACAACCCGAGCGTCAGCATCGAGCAGACGATGGTCGCGATGCAGAAGGCGCAAGTCGGGTTCCAGGCCACGCTCGCGGTGCGCAACCGCCTCGTACAGGCCTACTCCGACATCATGAACATGCAAGTTTGAATGACGACCCCAAGACACCTGCGGCGTCGCCCCCCGAGGGGATCTCAGGCCGCTCGGGGCGGCCCGGCGCTGGCCTGAGCGCCGGCCTGGCATGGCCCGTTCAAGCCTTGGTGTCGAGCTGGTCGCCCAGTTCGGGGCCGGCGCTGAACGGTGCGGGCTGGCCTGAGGCCTGCTCCAGTTCGCGCGACAAACGGCTCAGCCACGGAAACTTCAGCGGCACCGGCGCGTTCGTCTTCTTGTCGATCTCGATCAGCGGGCTCGAGCGCGGATCACGCGTCTCGGCCTGAACCGGCTGGGTCGGCGCGACAGGCTGTGCGCTGCGTACGGCTCCTGAAGAAATACCATTGACATTCATGCTGCTCTCCTTAGGTGGGGCAGGGGTTGATGTCAGTGATAACGGCAATCCGCCGCCGGACTTGAGGCCGGGTGGGCGGCGTCTTGTAATGAGTTGTGTGCGTTTTTCACGCACGGTGGTTGTCACCACCCGAGACCCAGCCCGCTCAGGGCAAGGCCATCAGTTTTCTGCGCTTCTGCGTCTGGTCGATGAAGCGCTGCAAGGTGCGCAGCGCGTCGCCGCTGGCGTTCACGAACTCGCAACCCAGGCGCACACCGCGCGAATCGGGGTTGATCGACGTCACGTGTTGTAGCTTCAGGTTCACGAGCAACTGCGTGTCCGCATCCAGCTCGATGCGCACCTGGTTGATCTGCACGCCGGGTTGCATGGCCGGGACGTCGTTGGGCAGGAACAGCGCGCAACCGCCGATGCTCAGGTCGAGTACACGCAGTGCCAACTGCATCTCGCCGATCTCGCTGTGACGCAGGCGCGCCAGCGGTGCGTTGTTGAGCAGCGGCCGCACGCGGTAGCCGCTGCGGCGCTGGAAGCGGAACATCTGGCGCGGCAAGGCGGCCGAGAGCACGCTGTCGCGGCCGCCGCGCACCAGCACGAGCTGGCTCACGTCGAACTGCAATTTCACGCTGTCGAGGTAGCCCACGACGACGGCCTCATCGCATTCCAGCAGGGCCGGAAGCATCGGGTCGTTTTCGTCCGCGCTGAAGGAGAGGCGGTCGCGCAGGCTGTCCACCGTCCACAGCAGCGCGCCGAGCACGGTGCCATCGGGCGTGTTGAGGTTCAGGCGCACGTTGCCGTCGCAGAGCTGCCTGAGCACCGCGGCAATCTCGCGCGGCGAGGTGATGCGAAAGTCGTCCAGCCCGCCGGGCTGGGCCGCCAGCGTGTCCAGCGGCATCGGCAGTGTTTCCATCCTCCGAGCCCTTTCAGTGCAAGGTCTTGGGGCGGCCGGCGAGCAGCTGATCGAGGTCTTCGAGCCAGGGCTCGGCGAGATTGCGGATCTCGGCGTCGTTGACGAGGATGCGCTGCATGATGCGGCTCTTGAGCTGCACCTCCTCGCTGTCCAGCGGCGTGCTGGTCGCGGCGGTGCGCAGTTGCGAGATCAGCACGGCGCAGGCGCCTTCGAGCTTGACGACCTGATCCCAGTTGCCGGTTCGCGCGGCTTCCAGCATGTCCATGCTGGCCCGTTCGATGGCTTCGTAGTAGTTCAGCAGCGCGGCATTCATGAGGGCTCCAGGTGACGCGGTCACAGGCGGTGCAGGGTGGTTCAAGAGACTTGGCGCTCAGTGCGCTTCGGCCTGGCGGCCGATCGCGACCCAGGCGGTGCGCACCGGTTCGAGCAGGCTCACGCACTCGGCCAGCGCAGCGTCGTCGTTGCGGATGTTGGCGTGCGTCAGGCGCAGCATGATGTAGGTGTAGAGCGACTGAAGGTCAGCCGCAATCGTGCCGCCGGATTCCAGGTTCAGGCCCGCACGCAGGCCTTCGTCGATGATGCGCAGTGCGCGGCCGATCGCCTGGCCCTTGTCGTCGATGCGACCCGCTGCCAGGGCGCCGCGCGCCTGGGCGACGGCGTCGCGAAAGCCGTCGAACAGCATCAGCACGAGCTGGTGCGGTGTGGCGGTTGACGCCGCCGTCTCGACCCCGATCTGGCGGTACGCGTTGCTGGATGCGCCGGTGGTATTGCGTGCGAGGGCAGATGCGAACATGGGTCAGTTGCTTTCTGTCGGTGGGCCTGCCTTGAATATCGGCGTGGACGCTCCGCACTTGAGCCGGACGGAGGCCCCGCGGGGCCTGCTTCGCGAGGCCTCAAGCCTTGTTGTACTGCGCGATCTGCTGGGTCACGTAGGAGCTCAGGCCGTTGAGCGTGGCCATCTGCGTGTCGAGCGCGGTGTACTGTGCGCGCAGGCGCTTTTCGGTCTGCGCGACGCGGTCGGTGAGCTTGTCCTGCTGGTCCTTGTTCGAATCCAGACGCTGGCGCAGGCCGTCGGCGCGGGTGCTGAGCGAGCCGTCCACACTCAGGAACGAATCGGCCAGCACGCGGATCTGCCGGCCCAGGCCGTTGTTCGAAGCCACCAGCGTGTCGGCATTGGCGAACAGCTTCTTCAGCTCGGTCGGGTTGGCCAAGGCGTTGTCGAGCTTGGTGGCACTCACGACCATCTGGCCGGTAGCGTCCGTGCCCAGGCCCACGTCGGACAGGCGCGCGAAGGTGCTCGATGCGCCCGATGAGGCGCCCGCCAGGTTGCGCAACTGGCGCTGCAAGCCGACCGCTGCCCCATCACCTTGCAGCGGGCCGCCGGTCTTGGTGGCGGCGTCGTACTTGGTCTGGGTGGTGATGAGTGTCTGCACCGCGTTGTAGGCATCGGCGAAAGCCTGGAGCTGCTTCTTCAGCGCGTCGTTGTCCTGCACCACGCTCACGTTGACCGGCGCGGTGGTCACACCGCTGAGCTTGAGCGTCACCCCGTCCACCAGGTTGGTGAGCGTGTTGCTGGCCGAGCTGATGGGCAGACCGTTCAGCGTGGCGGCGGCGTTCGCAGCGATCTGCGTGCGCGCCATCACCGTGGAGGCTGCAGTCGAGGGGTCGTAGGCCAGGGCCGACAGGCCGGTGGCGTCGCCGTTCGTGCCGTCGGCATCGACCACCGACGTGCGGAAGGCATTCTCCGCGCCGGTGGCAGTGGAACGCATCATCAGCCGCGAGCCGCTCGCATCGGTGAGCACCGTGGCTGTCACGCCGGCGTTGGCTGCGTTGATCTTGTCGCGCACCTGGGCCAGGGTGTCGGTCGCGTCGACCGTGATGTCCACCGCGGTCGCGCCGGTCTTGGGCGTGAAGCTGGTCTGCCCCGCGCCCCAGGCGCCGACCTCGATGTGCAAGGTGCCGGCACCCGGTGGTGTCGTGCTGGCGGCGAACACGCCAGTGGCCACGGATTGCGAAGCCGCGAGCGAGGTCACTTCCACCGCATAGTTGCCGGCCACCGCGCCCGTCGTCGTCGTCACGCTGACGGACGAGGGGTTGCTGGAGGCGCCGGTCGTCTGGCCCCAGAAATCACCGCTGGTCAGCTTCGAAGCCGCGTCACGCAGCGTCGCCAGAGCGCTCTTCTGTTTGCCGAACTCCGAGATCTGGGTCTGGATCTTGGTGGCTTTGGTCTGCAGCACCGTGATCGGCTGGCGCTCGATGGCCACCAGCTGGGTGACGATCGAATTGACATCCAGGCCGCTGCCGATGCCTGCTGAACTGATGGTGGCCATGGCGGGGCCTTTCGCGTGAGGGACTCTGGCGGGAACGTGCGGGCGATCACGCGCCCGACGCGGCGGGTTCGGGTTGAACCACGCTCATCGGCATATCGGCTCCCGTGGCGCGAACTTGAGCCAGGCACAGCGCTGCCCGGCTCGTGCTCACGACATCAGTTGCGCAGCAGCGCCATCACCTGCTGGGGCAACTGGTTGGCTTGCGCCACCATTGCGTTGCCCGCCTGTTGCAGGATCTGCGCACGCGAGAGGTTCGAAGTTTCCATCGCGAAATCGGCATCCATGATGCGGCCCCGTGCGGCGCTCTGGTTCTCGCCGGTGATCTGCAGATTGGAAATGGCGAAGCCGAAGCGGCTCATCGCCGCGCCGTAGGTGGCTCGGTTGGTGCTGATCGAGTCGAGCGCGGTGTCGATCGCCGACAGCGCCGTCGAGGCCAATGCCGCGGTGCTGACCGAGCCGACCACCGTGGTCACCGTCGCGGTGGTGACGGTCAGCGTGTCGCCGTTGTTCGGCCCGATCTGGAACACCTGCGCGCCCGCGCCGGCGCCGACGATGGCCACGCCGTTGAATTTCGTCTGCGAGGCGATGCGCGCGATTTCAGCCGACAACTGCTGGAACTCGGTGTCGAGGTTGCCGCGGTCGCCCGTGCCGTTGGTGCCGTTCTGCGCCTGCACAGCCAGTTCACGCATGCGTTGCAAGGCGTCGGTCATCGTGGCCAGCGCGCCTTCAGCGGTCTGCGCCAGCGAGATGCCGTCGTTCGCGTTGCGGATCGCGACGGCGATGCCTCGCACCTGGGTGTTCATGCGGTCGGCGATGGCGAGGCCGGCGGCGTCGTCCTTGGCGGAATTGACCCGCAGGCCCGAGGACAGGCGCTGCATCGACGTTGCCAGCGAGCTGTGCGAGGTGTCGAGGTTGCGTTGCGCGTTCAGCGAAACGACGTTGGTGTTGATGGTTGATGGCATGTGCTCGCTCCGAGAGGTTCCAAAAGGGCGGCAGGTGCGCCGGCTGCTTCAGGCCACGCGAGGTTGTGCGACCCGTGGAACGGATTCTTGGGCGACTTGAGGCCTTTCGATGCGACGAAATGCGCGGGCTTCCGGACCTACTTCCAAACCGGAAACGAAAAAGCCGCCCCGAAGGGCGGCTCGTGAGGGCGAGGGGCTCGCGGCTCGATCAGCGCAGCAGCGACATGACGTTGTTGCTGAGCTGGTTGGCCTGCGCCACCATCGCCGTGCCAGCCTGTTGCAGGATCTGCGAGCGCGACAGGTTGGAGGTTTCCGTCGCGAAGTCGGCGTCCATGATCCGGCCGCGGGCGGCCGACTGGTTTTCTTCCGTGATCGACAGGTTCGAGATCGCGAACTGGAAGCGGCTGATCGTGGCACCGTAGGTCGCGCGGTTCGTGCTGATCGTGTCCAGCGCGGTGTCCAGTGCGGAGACGGCCGTCGAAGCGCCGGCGGCGGTGCTGACGTTGCCACCCACGGTGGTCACCGCAGCGGTGGTGACCGTCAGCGTGTCGCCGTTGTTGGCACCGACCTGGAACTGCGTGACGGTCTGGCTGCTCACCATAGCGACGCCGTTGAATTTGGTTTGTTGCGCAATGCGGGTGATTTCAGCCGACAGCGCTTGGTATTCCGTGTCCAGGTTGGTCCGGTCGCCGGTGCTGTTGGTACCGTTCTGTGATTGCACAGCCAGTTCACGCATGCGTTGCAGCGCATCGGTCACCGTGGCCAGCGCGCCTTCAGCGGTTTGCGCCAGCGAGATGCCGTCGTTGGCATTGCGGATCGCGACGTTCATGCCCTTGACCTGGGCGTTCATGCGGTCGGCAATCGCGAGGCCGGCAGCGTCGTCCTTGGCGGAGTTGACGCGAAGGCCGGAAGAAAGACGCTGCATGGACGTGGCCAGCGAGCTTTGCGAAGTCGTCAGATTGCGCTGGGCATTCATCGAAACGACGTTGGTGTTGATCATCATCGACATGGTAGAAACTCCTTACGGTTGATTTGAAACCCGGCCTGTCTGCCGGCGTCGAACACAAGTGCCTTGAAAACGGCTGCCTTCGCAGCACCTTTGCCTGCCTTTGCGCAAGACCTTCGTCCTGTTCATCGGCACCGCCCGCAGTAACCAACCGTCGTGTCCTGCAGCCACTTCGCTGCCCCACTTCCGGCCGGCTATCCGGACCACGTTCCCAGAATTTCCAGGTGCGTTGGAATGCTTATCGGAGAGCGCCACGCCGAACTTGAGAAAGTTTTTTTGGGCACGTTGAACGGCCGGTGCCACACCACGTGCCGCTCGATCGAAGGAACAGCACCGCAAACCCTCGCTTGTTCCGACGATGGGCAGGGCGCAGCACCGCAGCGGCCGGCCCACAATTCCGACCATGTCCAATCGACTGGCCCTGGTGATGATCGTTCGCGACGAAGCGCGCTGCATCGAGCGCTGCCTGGCGAGTGCACGGCCCTGGGTCGACACGATGCTCGTGCTCGACACCGGCTCGCGCGACGACACGGTGGCCCGCGCACAGCGCGCCGGCGCGCAGGTGCATCACTTCGGTTGGATCGACGACTTCGCCGCGGCGCGCAATGCCGCACTCGATCTCTGCGATGCCGACTGGCGCCTCGTGCTCGACGCCGATGAGTGGATCGACAGCGGAGTCGAGTGCCTGGGGGGTTTGCGCAGCATGGCAGCCGACTTCATCGGTCAGGTCTGCGTGAGCAGCCAGTTCGGCCGGGGCGGTGACGAATCACCCAGTTGGTTGCCACGTGTGCTGCCGCGCGGCGTGCGCTACAGCGGGCGCATCCACGAACAACCCGATGCCTCGGTGCCGCGCCGACGCCTCGCGCTGGTCGTCGGCCACGACGGCTACCTCGACGAACACCTGCACGCCAAGGCCGGCCGCAACGAACGCCTGTTGCGGCGCGAGTTGGTGGAGAACCCGCAAGACCCGTATGTGCGTTATCAACTCGGCAAGGACCTGGAACTGCGCGGCCGCTTCGATGCGGCGGTGCCTCTGTATGAACAAGCTCATGTTCACGTGGAGCTTCATGCGGCCTGGCGCCACGACCTGGTGCTGCGCTTGATCTTCAGCCTGAAGAAGCTCGGGCGTCATGCGCAGGCAATGCTGCTGGTCGAGCGCGAGTTGCCGCACTGGCCGCATTCACCCGACTTTTTCTTCACCCTCGGCGACCTGCTGCTCGACTGGGCGGCCAGCGAACCGGCGCGCGGCGCAGCGCTGTTGCCGATGATCGAATCAAGCTGGCTGCAGGCACTGGCCATCGGCGAAAGCGCGGCCTTGAACGACACCGTGCGCGGCCGCGGCAGCTACCTCGCCGCCCACAACCTCGCCGTGCTGCACGCGAGCCTGGGGCACGAGGCGCAGGCACTGAGCTGGCGTGAACGGGAGCGGGTGTTGCGGCACGCGCGCCCAGTTCGAGCGCCCGCCACCGCCTGAATAGCGCGTGCCTGCCCGCTCAATTCAAGGCATCGCCGCAGCGCCCCGCCGCATACCCTGACGCGCTACATCACTCCCTTCCCCGACCGGCGACAAGCCGATCGCTCCGGACCATGGCGCTGCCCCTTCCCGCTCCGACCCCACCGCGTTCGACCGGCGCTTCGTCGCCTCCGGTGCGGGCCTATCAGCGCTGGCAAATGGGCCGCAACCATGCTGCGCAGGAGCAGTGGCCGGCGGCGGTGGCCGCGTTCGAACAGGCGACCCGCTTGCACGGCGATGTGGCGTACCCGCTCGCCGCTGCGCATGCGCTCATCTGCGCTGGCCGGCCCGACGAAGCGCTGGAGTGCGCGCGCCGCATCCGCAAAAAGCATCCGCTGGCCACGACCGCCTACACGCTCGAATCGCACGCGCTGCTGGAACTCGGCCTGCCCTCCGAAGCCGCTTCGCACCTGCGCCAGTTGCCGGCCGAAGCGCCGCGCGACCACGCTTACCTGACGGCGTTGGCAGTGTCCTTGCAACGCTGCTACCGGCACGACGAAGCGATCCCCGCCTTCATGGACGTGCTGGCCGCGAAGATCGACGACCCGGTCGCGCATTTCCGCCTCGGCATGTCCTTCAAGGACATCGGCATGAAGGCGCAGGCCGCCGAATGTGTGCGTACCGCGCTGATGCTGTGCCTCGACGCGAGCTCACTTGCAGCCCGTGCGCAGCTGGTGTTCCTGGAGCGCGAGGCCTGCAACTGGGCGGTGGCCGATGCCGAGTTGGCCACACTGCGCCAGTCCGTGCGCGATGCGTCGCCCGACGTGATCTGCGAGACCGGCGTGTTCCAGCACGCGGTGCTGGTGGACGATGCGGCCGAACAGCTGAAGGTGGCGCGCCTCTACGCACTGCACGCTGCGCGTGGCATTCCACCGCTGCCGCGTCGCGCGGCGGGCAAGCGCACGGAGCGGCTGCGCATCGGCTACCTCTCCACCGACTTTCACACCCACGCCACCAGCCAGCTGATGGCGCAGATGCTCGAATGCCACGACCGCAGCGCCTTCGAGGTCACGCTCTTCTCGGCCGGGCCGGATGACGGCTCGGCACTGCGCCACCGCATGATGGCGGCGAGCGAACACTTCGAAGACCTGCGCGGCCTCGACGAGAAGAAGATGGCGCGCCGCATTCAGCAACTCGGCATCGACATCCTGGTCGATCTGAAGGGCGCGACGAACGACAACCGCATGCGCGTGCTGGCCTACCGCGCTGCGCCCTTGCAGGTGAACTGGCTCGGCTTTCCGGGCACGACCGGCGCGCCCTTCATCGACTACATGATCGGCGACCCGATCGTCACGCCGCTGGCCGACGCTGCGAACTTCAGCGAGAAGCTGGCGCAGTTGCCGAACTGCTACCAACCGAACGACGCTAGGCGTGCGCTGCCGCGGCCTTCGACGCGTGCCGAATGGGGTGTGCCCGAGGATGCGCTGCTGCTGTGCGCCTTCCACCAGTCGTACAAGATCTCGGCCGAGGTGTTCGATGCCTGGTGCGCACTGCTGAAGGCCGAACCGCGCGCCCAGCTGTGGCTGCTGCTGTGGAACGCGAACGTGCAATCGACCCTCATTGCCGCAGCCCGCGCGCGTGGCATCGATCCTGATCGTTTGCTGTTCGGCCCGCTGCTGCCGCTCGACCAGCACGTGAGCCGGCTGGCGCATGCCGATGTCTTCCTCGACGCCTGGCCGTGCAATGCGCACACCACGGCGGGCGAAGCGCTGTGGGCCGGTGTGCCGGTGGTCACGCGCATCGGCCACACCTTCGCGCAGCGTGTCGCGGCGAGCCTGTTGCATGCCGTGCAACTGGACGAGCTGGTGTGCGATGGCGCCCAGAGTTACCACGACCAGGTGCTGGCTTTGCTGCGCGACCCGGCGCGCCGCGCCCAACTGCGCGAGCACCTGGTGGCCCAGCGCACGAGCAGCACCTTGTTCGACGGCGCGCTGTTCGCACGCGACATCGAGGCGCTGTACCAGCGCATGTGGGCACGCGCCGCTGCCGGCTTGTTGCCCGACCATCTGTCGGCGGCTTGACGCCGGCGGTGAGGGGCAATTGCCGCCCTTTGCCTCCGCATATCGGCGCTTAAGTTTTCGCGCTGCTGCTTAACCTGATCGGACCGGGCAGCTCCGCCCGACCTTTTCAGCAAAGGCCCGTCCATGAGTGCGCTCCCCGAGATCAACCTGTGCATCGTCCAGCCGGCCGGCTACGTGCACTCCCTGGGGCTGCTCGACCAGGCCCGTTACTTTCGCTACCAGTTTCGCCGCCTCGGTGCGAGCGTGAGCCTGGGCAAGAACCGCCTGCGCCACGACGCCGTGAACTTCGTGTTCGGTGCGCACCTCGGTTTCGACGCGGCCCAGTGCCAGCGCCAGACCTGCATCTTCGTCAACCTCGAACAGCTGGGCGAGGGCGGGGCGAGTGTGTCGCCCGATTACCTGCAGCTGCTGGCCTCGTCGGCCGTGGTCGACTACGACGCCGACAACCTGGCCAGCTATGCGCGTGACGTGAACGACGTGCCGCTCGTGCCCTTCCTCTACGCGCCCTACCTCACGCCGGCCGAGCCGCTGCCGCTGGAAGATCGCCCGATCGACCTGCTGTTCTACGGCAGCATGAACGCACGCCGCCGCGCCTGGCTCGACCGCATCGAAGCGCTCGGTTTCAACGTCGCGATGTTCGATTCGCCGCTCTACGGCCCCGAGCGCGACCAGTACATCTCGCAGGCCAAGGTGGTGCTCAACGTGCCCTTCTACGAGAGCAGCCGCTTCGAGCAGGCGCGGGTTTCGCACTGCCTGTCGCTGGGCACGCCGGTGATTTCCGAGCGCACCGATCAAAGCCACCCGCACCCGGCCTTCGAAGACTGCGTGCTGTGGCTGCAAGGCGATGAGCTGGAGCAATTCTTCGGTGAAGACTGCGGCACGCCCGAGTTCTACGAGGCCATGCGCGGTGCTGTCGAACGCTTTCGCGAGGCCGACCCGATCGAGGCCTATGCCGACCTGATGGGTTTTGCCCGCGGGTATGCCGGCGCCCACCGCGAGCGGCGCGACAACACGGCGTGGCAGCCCACGCACATCCGCCTCGGCGCGGGTGACGGCTATCAGGGCGGCTGGCTCAACATCGACACGAGCGCGGTGGCGCAACCCGACCTGCTGTGCGACCTGTCGCAGCCGCTCGCGCTGCCGGCCACGCTGATGTCACCGCTGGCGGGCACGATCGAACTGCACGAAGGCAGCGTCGCGCGCATCCATGCCGGTGCGCTGCTGACGCAAACCAGCGACCTGGACACGCTGATGGCCCAGTGCCTGCGCCTGCTGCAAACCGGCGGCGAGATGCACATCGTGCTGCCGGCCGGCCACGGCGCGACGGCAGCCGGTGGGCCGCGCATGTTGGATGAATCGAGCTGGGTGCCTTATGCCGACGCCTTCTGGTCGCTCGGCTGGTTCACGCACCGCTTCGAACTGGCGGCGCTCGGCTGGCTCGATGCCGAGCAGCGCCCCTGCCACAAGGAGCGCGCCACGGTGCTGCACCTCACGCTGCGCAAGACCGAGACGACCCTGCAAGAACGCACCGTGGCGCGTACCCTGCAAGCCGATTTCGGGGGTGTGCCCGATGACCTGCCGGCCGTGTATGCCGCCGCGCCGCCGCTCTGGGCACGCGCGCAACCTTCGATGGAACCGCAACTTCACGCCGTCAGCGCGTAGAGCATCGTGAGCAATTACTACGACGGCCTCAACCTCAAGCTGCTGGCGGCGATCCCGCAGGATGCGAAGCGTGTGCTCGAACTCGGCTGCGCGAATGGCCGCCTCGGCCAGCGCTTCAAGGAGAGCCACCCGCACACCGAGTGGTGGGGTGTGGACCTGTCGGCCGAAGCGGCCGCCACCGCCGCGCCGCACCTCGACCGCGTGTTCACGCTCGACCTCGACAGTGCCGATCTCTCGGTGCTCGGCCGCGGCTTCGATGTCATCGTCGTCGGCGATCTCCTCGAACACCTGCGCCGCCCGCATGCCATGCTCGAAGCGCTGTACGACCTGACTGCGGCGGGCGCGCAGATCGTCTGCTGCCTGCCCAACATGGCGCATGTGTCGGTGATCGAACGCCTGATCGCCGGCGACATCAGCTACGACCCGGTCGGCTTGCTCGACCAGACGCACGTGCGCTTCTTCTCGCCCGGTTCGGCCTTCAAGACCTTCCTCGACGCAGGCTGGTTGCCGCACATGCAGGACCAGTACCGCGTCGAGTTGCCGCAGACCCAGTTTGCCGCGCGCCTGGTCGATGCGGCGATGGCGCTCGGCCTGCCGCGTGACACCGCGCTGCGCAACATGGGCTTGTACCAGATGATCCTGGTGTGCAAGAAGTGGCCGATGCAGGCGCTCGCACAGGCCGCGACGCCGGTGCCCTTCTCGGTCATCGTGCCGGTCAATCGGCCCTGGCAGTACGAACTCAACATCGCCCGTTCGCCGGGCTTGCAGGAAGTGCAGGCCGAGGTGATTGCGGTGCAGGGCGCCACGAGCGCGGCCGAGGCCTACCGCATGGGCGCCTCGCGCGCGAAGCATGCCTGGCACGTGATGGCGCACCAGGACGTGTACTTCCCCGTGGGCACCGGCTTTGCGCTCGCGCAGCAGCTCGGCGCGATGGATGCCGCCGGCATGCGGCAACTGCCGATCGGCTTCGCCGGTCTCGATGGTGTGGGCGGCGCTGCAGGCAGCGTGCGCCACGCCGGCATGGTGATCGACCGGCGCGCGCTCTTCTGGCACGAGCGTTCCAGCGGCGCAGTGTCGCTCGACGAACTGGCGATCTGCCTGCACCGCGACAGCGCCGTCGCGATCGACGCCACGCTCGGCTGGCACCTCTGGGCCACTGACCTGTGCCTGCAGGCGCAGCAACTGGCGGGCCGGCCGATCGCGCAGATCCTCGACGTGCCGCTGTTCCACAACTCGGTGGGCGACTACAAAGTGCCCGACGATTTCAACGACAGCGCCCAGCGCCTGCTGCACAAGTACCCGCAGTTTTCGATGATCCCCACGCTGTGCGGCGAGCTCACTCGCCAAGCCGCGTCGGTGGCCTGAACAACCCCACGACAAGGAAGAACCATGTCCGCAGTTCTCAACACATTCGACGCGATGAAGGCGTTCAAGACCGGTGCCTGGACGTCCACCGAACGTGCCCGCGCCTACGACGCGAGCACGAATTCGAAGACCGACATCACGAGCTTCCTGACCGATGAATACCTCGGCCAGTTGACCCGCCGCATCGCCCCGCGCAGCCGCGTGCTCGATCTGGGCTGCGGCACCGGCGTGCTCATCAAGTCGCTCGCCGCACTCGGCTTCGATGCCTACGGCGTCGACATCAGCCAGGCCATGCTCGACAAGATACGCCCCGAATCCGAAGGCGACCGCATCACCTTGCAACAGGGCGATGTGTACGCGCTGCCGTTTCCCGATGCCTCCTTCGCCGGGGTCACGACGCGCTGGGTGATTCCGCACTTCCGCGACTGGCCCGTGATCGTGAAAGAAGCGGCGCGGGTGCTGCAACCCGGCGGCACCCTGGTGTTCGACCACACGAGCCGCGGCAACTATGAGCTGGCGAATCGCAACGGCACGCTCGAACACGCGAAGTTCGGCTACGACAACCGCGTGCGCGGTGGCGACAAAACGATGTTCTATGCCTCGGCCTCGATCGACGAACTTCAACTCGCCGCCGATTCGGCCGGGCTCGACCTGGTGGACGTGGCGCCGCTGGGCTTCTTCCGCCAGAACGCGGTGATCGCCTCGGTGCTCGGCGGCGACGGCTTCCTCGCCTACAAGTCCACCTTCGACGACTTCTACCGCGACCCTGGCGCGCGTGCCTTCATCCAGTGGTTCGAGCGCAACGTGGCCGCGGCCTTCCCGTTCGAGATGACGAATGGCATGGCGGTGGTGATGCAAAAACACGGCTGAGGCTGCGGGGCCGCGTGGCCCCTCTTCAAACGACACAGCGAGCCGCCGGCTCGCTGTTCTGTTTGGGGCGCGCGGCGCTCAGGCCGCGTCGAACACGGCGCCGGGCGCCTTCAAGCCTTGCATGTAGCGCTGCTGTTGGACCGCGGTGCGCTGTCGGAACAGCGCCGGGTCGGCCAGCAGCGCAGCCACTTCGGCCAGCGTGGCGGCGTCGTGGCGCGAGGTCACGGTGCCATCGGCCAGGTAAGAGGGCGCGGCCCAGTAGTCGGTGGGCCGCAGCTGCTCGCAGGTGTGCAGCAGGTGACACCCGCGTTCCAGGAAATCGATCGTCGCCGTGGTCACTTCGCCATAGGCAATGCACAGGTCGGTGCGCTCGGCCACCTGCTCCAGCGGCAGCTTCAGATCGGCGAACAGCGCTTCGGGCGACATCTCGAAGCCCGAGGCCGCCATCAACACCGCCGCGCCGTTCGGCTTCAAGCGCACCGAGAGCTGCGCGCCGTGCTGCTGGCACAGGGCCGCAAGCGCGCGGTGAAAGCGGGTCATGCCTGCGAAATCGATGTGCGACAGGCCCTGGCTGTACAGCGTGTTGAGCAGCAGGCAGACCTGCTGGGCGCGCTGGCGCACGACGGGCGCGGCCGGGCGGGTCAGCGGCACGCCGACGGTCGGCACCGGCTCGCCGAGTACGGTCTGCGTGCGGGTCTGAAAGCCGTGCCGTTGAACCGCGCGCACCTTCAACGCGTGCGGCATCATCATGATCGGGTAGGCCGAATGCGGCAGCACGGTGATCGGCGCATCGAGTTGCGCGGCGACCGAAAACAGCGGCCCGTTGTTGCCGGTGTCGTGGTCGGCCAGCACGAAGTGAGGCTGGGTGCCGCGCAGCGCCGCCGACAGGCCCTCGTAGTTCACCGCCTGCACGAAGCAGCGCTGCGCCAGCACCTCCACCTGGGCCTGCAAGGCCGCGTGGTTCGGGATCAGCGGGCCGAGTTGCGCTTCGAAAACGCGGCGCGCGCGTTCGCGATAGGCGAGGGCGCGTTCGCTGATGTGGTCGCGCGGCACGTCTTCCAGCCGTGCCCACATCGGCGCAGTGCGCCGCACCGGCAAGTCCCAGAAAGCGCTCGGCAGATCGATGTTGTTCGGAAAGCGCCGCGTGATCTCGCCGAGCAGGCGCTCGTGGTGCTGGTAGCAGGTCGGAATGTGGGTCACGGCGGCGGCCTGGCCGGCGGCGGCGAGGCTCGCGATGCGGCCGAAATCGAAGCAGTGGTGCGCGTGTTCGGGCACCCAGTTCAGCACCGTGTCGTAGTGGTCGACGACGCGCCAGCGTTCGGACGAGGCGGCGAACAGATCGGTGGTGAGGAAGGAGTCGAAGTAGAAGAGCTGCGGCCGGCTCGGCCGGAACAGGCCGATCGGCGTTTCGCCGAACGTGGCGTCGCAGGCTACACCGAGGTAACGCGCCACCATCGCGCGGGTCAGGAACAGGCGCAGCGGCCCGTGGTCCCAGCCCTGCCATGCGCCTTTGCCGAACAGGCGCTGGCGCTCGTGGGTCAGCAGCAGATCGATCATGCCGGCGCGGGTGTGCGCTTCCTGCACCACACGGGCCTGGAAGTGGCGGCCCACGTCGAGCGGGCGGTAGCTGAAGTTTCGTTGGTCTAGGCCGGCCTTCACCGCCTCTTCCACCAGGCCGGCGTCGATGAACAGGTGCGGGATGTCGCCGAACGCAGGTCGCGTGGCCGCGTAGTGGGCGATGTCACTGCGTTGCAGGAACAGGAAGGCGTCGATCTTCAAGGGCGGCCTCACGGTGAAATTCGGCGCGGCGCATCCACCGGGGACACGCGCGCCGCTGACCGCTATTCGACCGCCAGGCCGGGCCGGGGAGTCGCCGAAGTACCGGGGCGAACGGCCGCCAGTTCGGCCCGGCCCCGTCAGCCTTGTAGGAAGTTGCCTGACACGGGGTGTGGAAGAAACTGGACTCAAGCCACAGCGCCGACCTGATGTTGCGCCCCGTCTCGGGTGAGCACACTTCGTTTCACGTTGAAGCCTTCAGGGCCCAGACAGACCGACCGACCGAACCGAACCAACAACAGCACATTCCCCGGAGTACACCGCATGAACGCCGACCAGATCCTGACCGAAATTCGCGAAGCCAACTTGTCCTACCTGATGCTGGCCCAGAGCCTCATCCGCACCGACCGCGAACAAGCCCTCTACCGCCTGGGCATCAGCGAAGAGAACGCCGCGCTGCTGAACCTGCTGACGCCGGCGCAGATGATGAAGATCGCTTCGGGCAACACCCTGCTGTGCCGCTTCCGCATGGACGACGATCTGGTTTGGAGCCTGCTGACGAACCACGGCAAGTCGGCTGCGAACGACACGACCACCCGCCTTCACGCTTCCATCCTGATGGCCGGCCGCCATCAAGAAGCTGCTTAAGCCGCACAAGACAACAACACCAAGAGGAGAGAAGAACATGGCCCGCAGCAAGAGCATCCTGACCGAAGCCAAGCAGATCGACCGTGCTGTCACGTTGATCAACCTGGGCGCACGGCTGCAAGTGCTGGAATCGGAGACCGACTTGTCCTACGAGCGCCTGCTGCGCCTGTACAAGGAAGTCGCCGGCAAGTCGCCGAGCAAGGGCCAGTTGCCTTTCTCGACCGACTGGTTCATGACCTGGCAGCCGAACATCCATGCCAGCCTCTTCCTCAACATCCACGAGTACCTGAACAAGGTCGCCGAGATGGACGAGATCGACACCGTCATCAAGGCCTACCAGCTCTACCAGGAACAGACGAAGGCGCAGGACCTCGAAGCGCTGCTGTCCGTCACGCGCGCCTGGCGTCTCGTGAAGTTCGTCGACAACGGCATGTTGACGATGACCAAATGCTCCAAGTGTGGTGGCCACTTCGTGACCCACCCGCACGAGATTGCCAAACACTATGTGTGCGGCCTGTGCTGCCCGCCCGCCCGTGCCGGCAAGGGCAAGGCCGCCGGCGGCATCCAGATGCATTGAGTCTGGCTTTCACACTCAAGTTTTCATTCGACGAACCGATACACCGATCAACGTCACCGTTTTCTTGCTTGTCTCCTCCTGACACCCCCGGGTGTCTTTGAAGCGGGTCCCTCGGGATCCGTTTTTTTTGGTTGGTCGCCAGACCGTGCGGGTTTGCGCTCAAGCCGGCAGCGCGGACGTCGATAAAGCGTCAACGAAGGCTCACCGAGCCCGCATTCCCGGACCTCACACCATGTTTGTTCTCGTCGGTTGGGCCCTTGCGATGGTCTGCATCTTTGGGGTGTACATCTTCCACGGTGGCAACATCAGCGTGGTGCTGCACGCGCTGCCGTTCGAGATGATCACCATCTTCGGCGCTGCGGCCGGTGCCTTCCTGGCGAACAACCAGATGAAGGTCATCAAGGCGACGCTCGCCGGCCTGGGGAAGTGCTTCAAGGGCAGCAAGTTCAGCAAGGCGCGCTACATGGAATTGCTGGCGTTGCTCTACGACATTCTTCAGAAGGCGCGCAAGGAAGGCCTGATGTCGATCGAGAAGGATGTGGAAGACCCGCACAGTTCGCCCCTGTTCCAGAAGTACCCGAACGTGGGCAACGACCACCATGTCACCGAGTTCGTCACGGACTATCTGCGCATGATGGTCTCGGGCAACCTGAACGCCCATGAGATCGAATCGCTGATGGACAGCGAGATCGACACCCACCACGCCGAAGAACACGCCGCCGTCGCCGCGATCGGCCGGCTCGCAGGCGGCCTGCCGGCTTTCGGCATCGTCGCGGCCGTGCTCGGCGTGGTCAACACGATGGGCTCGGTCGGCCAGGCGCCGGCCATTCTCGGCGGCATGATTGCCTCGGCCCTGGTCGGCACCTTCCTCGGCATCTTGCTGGCCTACGGCTTTGTCGAGCCGCTGGGCGGTTTGCTGGAGCAGAAGGTCGAGGACGCGGGCAAGGAATTGCAGTGCATCAAGACCACGCTGCTGGCCAGCATGCAGGGCTACGCGCCGCAAGTGGCGGTCGAGTTCGGCCGCAAGGTCTTGTACTCGGGCGATCGACCGACCTTCGGCGAACTCGAAAGCCACGTCAAAGGCAAGAAATGATGGCCCCCACGTCGCCGGGTACGGCTCCTGCCCCCCGAGGGGACGAGCGGTCCGCTCGGGGCGGCCCGGCGCTGGCCCGCGACTCCTTCGACATAAACGGAGCACGACATGGCTGGTGATGCCAAGAAGCTGCAACCGATCATCATCAAGCGCGTCAAGAAGGGCGGCCATGCCGTTCACGGCGGTGCGTGGAAGATCGCCTACGCCGACTTCGTGACGGCCATGATGGCCTTCTTCCTGCTGATGTGGCTGCTCGGCTCCACGACCGAGGGCGACAAGAAGGGCATTGCCGATTTCTTCGCCTCGCCGCTCAAGGTGGCCTTGCTCAACGGTGGCAGCGGGTCGGGTGATTCGTCGCATGTCGTCAAGGGCGGCGGGCAAGACCTCTCGCGCAGTGGCGGCCAGGTCAAGCAGGGCGACGTCGAAGCCAAACGCCGCACCATCAACCTGCAGGCGTTCAAGGCCGAACAGCGCAAGGCCGAAGCCGCGCGCCTGGAAGAGTTGCGCGACAAGGTCGAGGACGTGCTCGCCTCCAACCCGAAACTCGCCGCGATGCGCTCGCAGATTCGCCTCGACATGACCCGCGACGGCCTGCGCATCCAGATCGTCGATGAACAGAACCGGCCGATGTTCGACAGCGGCAGTGCCGTCGTGCGACCGAACATGCGCGATCTCTTGCGCGAGATCGGCTCGGTGCTTGCAGAGGTGCCGAACCGGCTCACGCTCGAAGGCCACACCGATGCCGTGCCGTTCCCGGGCGGCGACCGCGGCTACAGCAATTGGGAGTTGTCGAGCGACCGCGCCAATGCTTCGCGCCGCGAATTGATCAGTGGCGGCTTGCCCGAGAACCGCACCCTTCGCGTGCAAGGCCTCGCATCGAGCAGCCTGTTCGAGAAGGACCAACCCGACAGCCCGGCGAACCGCCGCATCAGCATCATCGTGATGAACCGCGAGGCCGAGGACCGCTTCTTCCGCACCGCCCCTGTGCCCGAGGAGCCGCCCGAAGCCGCACCGGGCGAGCCACCGGCAGCGGCCGTGCCGCCGGTCGTGGTCGGGGCGCTTGCACCTCAAGCTACACACGCATCCACCCGATAGCAACCCAGCGCGCCCTTCCCGCGAGGAACCCCCATGAGCACCCCGACCGACCTGAAATTCCTGATCGTTGACGACTTCTCGACCATGCGGCGCATCGTTCGCGGCCTGCTCAAGGAGATGGGCTGCCAGAACGCGGAGGAGGCCGAGGACGGCGTCGTCGCGCTCAGCATGCTGAAAGCAGCGAAGTTCGACTTCGTCGTGAGCGACATCAACATGCCCAACATGAACGGCTTCGACCTGCTCAAGGCCGTCAAGACCGACGACAGCCTGAGGCACATCCCGGTGCTGATGGTCACCGCTGAAGCGCGCAAAGAAGACATCGTGCGTGCCGCGCAAGACGGTGCTGCCGGCTACATCGTCAAGCCCTTCACCAAGGCGACGCTCGAAGACAAGGTGCAGAAGATCCTGCAAAAACTCGCCGCGACGGCTTGAGCGGCAACGAGGCAGTAACAATGAAAATGGACAGCCCCGACACCTTGGCGCCTGCGCCGTCCGCCGCATCGGCCGACGTGTTCAAGCAGCTCGGGCTCATCACCCGCCACCTGCACGACGCGCTGAACCAGCTCGGCGTGATGCCGAGCCTGAAGAACGCGGCCGAGAACCTGCCCGACGCACGCAGCCGCCTGGCCTACATCGCCAGCAAGACCGGCGAGGCGGCCAACAAGGTGCTCAACTCGGTCGACCAGGCCAAGCTCGATCAATCGGCCATCTCGGCAGAAACCCGGCGCATCGCCGCGGCCATCGTTGCCGACCCGGTGAAGGCCGTGGCCTCGGGCGCGGTGCTGAACTTCGTGGCCGAGGTCGAAGCCGCCACCGCGCGCATCGACGCCCACCTCACCGACATCATGCTGGCGCAGGATTTTCATGACCTCACCGGCCAGGTGGTCGCACGCGTCGTGGCCCTGGCCGGCGACCTCGAGGCCAATCTCGTGAAGCTGCTGGTGCAGGCCGCACCGCTGGAGCCGATGCAAGAGGCCGCTAGCGCCGGCCTGAACGGCCCCGTGGTCAACCCGGAAGGCCGCACCGACGTGGTGGCCAACCAGCGCGAGGTCGACGATCTGCTGGCGAGCCTGGGGTTCTGACACCCAGATCGCGTCGAACCTGGCGCGCATTGCAGCGCACCCGCTGCTCTCGCCCGAGTTCCGCACCATCATCGGCCGCCTCGCAGGGCAATGGGCGCAGCGAGAAGGGGAGACCGTTCCCGCCTGCGGGGCACGGCCCTGGGCAAGTTGATCCTGACGAAGTAATTCAGTTCGCCCGCATGAACATCGCCCGTCACCGCCGGACCTCGGGCCGCGGCTTGCACAGCGGGACACTCGGGCTCGGCACGCGCCTTCAGTTCGAAGAAGCCGGACACCGGCATGTGCGAACGTGACTTCACTGCGGTGCGATTGCCGACTGCAATCACCGCACGCCGATGGCCGAGGCTTCGCAAGGCACCGACCTGGCCGGCGTGTTCTGGGCCACGCTCTCGCATGCACGTTACACGCCGGCACTCGAACACCGGGTGCTGGGCGTGGTCCACATGCTGCAACACCAGGTGGGCATGGCGGGGCGTGTCGACTTGCAGCGTGTCGATTCCATGCTCGAACAAAGCGGGGCGCATTCTTCACTGCGACGGTGGCGAGGAAGAGAGCGTCGGCAGGCTCGAAGCCACCTTGGCGGCGCCGACCTCGTGATCTGCCAGACCGGTTGCCTCAGCCACAACGCCTGCTGGCGTGTGAAGGACCACTGCAAACGCAACGCCAAGCGCTGCGTGTTTGTCGAGAGCCTCAGCTCGGCCGGCCTCAAGCGCGCGCTCATCGACCTGCAACCGATCTGATGCGCGGTGTCTTCTTCGAGCGTCGCGGTGCTCGCTACACCCGGTGCATCGCCACACCACCCGTCTGGCGCAGCCGCGCGATGAGCTGCGGCGCTATCTGCAAGAGCGGCAGCACCTCGTGTGCCGCGCCGGCCGCCACCGCTTCGCGCGGCATGCCGTAGACCACGCAGCTCGCTTCGTCCTGCACCAGGTTGTAGCTGCCGGCCTCGCGCATCTCTTTCATCGCGAGGGCGCCGTCGGCACCCATGCCGGTGAGCATCACCCCCAACGCGTTCGGGCCGACCACGCGCGCGGCCGACCTGAACAACACCTCGACCGAGGGTTTGTGGCGGTTCACCGGGTCGCCGTCGCGCACACGGGCGATGTAGTTCGCGCCCGAGCGCTCCACGCTCAGGTGCATGCCCCCCGGCGCCACGTAGGCATGACCGGGCAGCACCCGTTCACCGTCGATGGCTTCTTTTACGCTGATGCGGCACAGGCCGTCCAGGCGCTTGGCGTAGCTGGTCGTGAAGCCCGGCGGCATGTGCTGGGTGATCATCACGGCGGGCGAATCGGCAGGCAGTTGCATCAGCAGTTCACGCGTCGCTTCGGTACCGCCGGTTGAGGCGCCGATGAAGATGATCTTCTCGGTCGACAGGCGCCCGATGGAACGTGGTGCGGCAGCGGCCGTGCTGGTCGCACCGGCCGGCGGCAGGCTGGCCACGGGCGGCGCGCGCCGCACGTGCGCCGCGGCGGCGATGCGGATCTTGTCGGTGATGTCGGTCTCGAGCGCGCGGATGCCGTCGGCCAGGCCGATCTTCGGCTTCGCCACGAAGTCGACCGCGCCCAGCTCCAGTGCGCGCAGCGTCACCTCGGCACCGCGCTCGGTGAGGGTGGAGACCATCACCACCGGCATCGGCCGCAGGCGCATCAGCTTGCCGAGGAAATCGATGCCGTCCATGCGCGGCATCTCGACATCGAGTGTCAGCACATCGGGGTTGATGTCGCGGATCATTTTGCGCGCCACCAGCGGGTCGCTGGCCGCGCCCACACATTCCATGTCGCTCTGGCGGTTGATGATCTCGCCGAGCAGGCTGCGCGCCAGGGCCGAATCGTCGACCACCAACACGCGTGTCTTTTTTATTCCTGGTGCCATCTGCGTACTCCGGATGCGTCGGGAAATCTTGAACCGCCAGCGGCGTCAGAACAGGTCCACCGTGCCCGCGCCCACCGCCTGCGGCGTGGTGTGGTGGGCTGCGGTGCGTTCCTGCGCGACCAGCCGGTCGGTGTTCATGCTGCCCAGGCGCTTGACCATCGCCTTGCCACTCGCGGGCAGGAAACAGACCTTGCGCGGGTGCGGCCCCAGCACATCGCGGCTGACCACGGGGATGCGCTCGGCCTTCAGGTAGTCGAGCACGAAGGCGGTGTTGCGTTCACCCACGTTGAGGGTGCTGGTGGCACCTGCGCCACCGATGATCTGGCCGCCACCGAACACCTTCGCTTCGAGGGACAGGCGCGAGGCGCCGCGCTTCATCATCTGGTTGATCAGCATTTCCATCGCGAACGAGCCGTAGCGGCCCGAGTCGCCGCTGCCCTCGGGCAACATGAAGTGGTTCATGCCGCCGATGCGCGCGTCACGGTCCCACAGGCAGGCGGCGATGCACGAGCCGAGCGTGGTGACGATCAGCGTGTCTTCGGTATCGACGAAATACTCGCCGGGCAGCACGCGCACGGCTTCGCACTTGAAGTGCGCGTCGGAGAAGAAGAACGAGGCTTCGCCCGGCCCGCGCGCCTGGCTCTTGAGGCGCAGCAGCCGGGCACTGTCGCTGCCGAGGGAAGCTGAAGCTGGCGGAGGAGGAAGGGCCATGCGGTGTGCGCTCAGAGGCGTTCGTAGACCGTCTTGCCGCGCAGGCGGAACAGGCTGCGCGCCTGGCTGAAATTCTCGGAGTGGCCGGCGAACAGCAGCGCGCCCGGGCGCATCACGCGGTGCATGCCTTCGAGCACACGCATCTGCGTCTCGGCGTCGAAGTAGATCATCACGTTGCGGCAGAACACGATGTCGAAGGGCTCGCCGAGCGACCAGTGCGCGTCCATCAGGTTGAAGGGCCGGAAGTCGATCAGGCTGGCCAGTTCGGGCTTGATGCGGATGCGACCCTGGTTTGCGCCCTTGCCGCGCAGGAAGTGACGGCGCAGGAGTTCGGGTGTCAGGCCCCGCGCATCGGCGCCGTAGACACCGCGGCGTGCAGTGTCGAGCACGTTCGTGTCGATGTCGCTGGCGGTGATGCTGACGGCGGGCTTCGTGCCCAGCGTGTCGATCGCCGTCATCGCCAGTGAGTACGGCTCCTCGCCGGTCGAGGCGGCGTTGCACCAGACGCGTATCGCGGCACCACGGTGCGCGTTTTGGTGAGAACGCATGGCTTCGGCGAGCAGCGGAAAGTGGTGTTCTTCGCGGAAGAAAGCGGTCAGGTTGGTGGTCAGGCAGTTGATGAACTCCTGCCATTCGGCCTCACCTTCTGCACCACGCAGCGGTTCAATCCAGCGCAGGTACTCTGCGATGCTCGCGTGCTCGGTCTTGCGCACGCGGCGCGAGAGGCGCCCCTGCACCATCGCCTGTTTGCCCGAGTGCAAGCTGATGCCGGCGCGTTGCAGGATCAGGCTGCGCACACGCTCGAAATCCGCCGCGGTCAGCTCGTATTCAGCGCCCGGGTTCGGGCGCGCTGACAGCAGCGCAGTCATTCTTCGGGTTCAGTGCAGGTCGTTGATCAAGCCCATCTCGGCACTCGCCATGAGCGCTTCAATGTCCATCAGGATCAGCATGCGGTCGTTGATCGAACCGATGCCGGTGATGTAGCCCTCGTCGATGGCCGAGGCCATTTCGGGTGCGGGCTTGATGGTGTCGGCCTTGAGTTCCAACACGTCCGAGACCGAGTCGACGACAGCGCCGACCACGCGGCCTTTGACGTTGAGCACGATCACGACCGTGAAGCTGTTGTAGTCGGCCGTCTCGCAGCCGAGCTTCAGGCGCAGGTCGACGATCGGCACGATCACGCCACGCAGGTTGACCACGCCCTTCACGAACGGCGGGGCGTTGGCGATGCGGGTCGGTTGTTCGTAGGAGCGGATTTCCTGCACCTTCAGAATGTCGATGCCGTACTCCTCGGCGCCGAGCCGGAAGGTCAGGAATTCACCGCCCTGCGCCTGCGCCGCGCGCGCCGCTTCGTGCCGGGCAATGTGTTTGGCGTCGTTGATCATGTTCATGGGGTCACTCCGTTCGGGGATGAGGGGCTGTCGGCAGCTTGAGCGGCGTTGCGCATCAGGCCGCCGCAGTGGCGTGGATCCGGAAGCCGGCCAGCACCTGCAACATGCGCGCGGCCTGTTCCTTCAGGCTTTCGGCGGCCGCGCTCGACTGTTCGACCAGCGCCGAGTTCTGCTGCGTCATCTGGTCGAGCTGCGACACCGAGGCGTTGACCTGCCCGATGCCGTTGGACTGTTCGGACGAGGCGTTGGTGATCGCGCCGATCACGTCCGAGACCCGCTGCACGCTGGCCACGATCTCGTTCATCGTCTGGCCGGCATCGGCCACCAGCCGGGTGCCGGTGTCGACCTTGTCGACCGAGCTGCCGATCAGGGCCTTGATTTCCTTCGCCGCTTCGGCGCTGCGCTGCGCGAGCGAGCGCACCTCGCTCGCCACCACCGCGAAGCCGCGGCCCTGCTCGCCGGCGCGCGCCGCTTCCACGGCGGCGTTCAAGGCGAGGATGTTGGTCTGGAAGGCGATGCCGTCGATCACGCCGATGATGTCGGCGATCTTCTTCGAGCTGGCATTGATCTGCTCCATCGTGGTGACGACTTGCGCCACCACCGCGCCGCCGCGCGAGGCGACCTCCGAGGCCGATGCCGCGAGCTGGTTGGCCTGCTGGGCCGAGGCGGCGGTCTGGCGCACCGTGCTCGTGATCTGCTCCATCGACGAGGCCGTTTCCTTCAGGCTGCCGGCGGTCTGCTCGGTGCGGTGGCTCAGGTCCAGGCTGCCGGCGGCGATCTCGTGGCTGGCCATCTGCACATTGCCGGCCGAGGACTGCACCTGCACCAGGGCCTGGTACACACGGGCGAGCGCATCTTTCAAGGCCACGGCGCCGGGGCTCGCCACCTGCACCTGGCGCAGGTCGAGCGTGAGGGTGGCGTCAGCGCCGACGGCATGCACGAGCCGGCCGAGTTCATCGCCCTGGGCCGCGACCGCACGCATCTTCACGGCGATGACGATTTCAAGCGCGGTCTGCAGCACCACGTAGGCCGCGTGCATCACGATCTTCAGGAAGTTCGGCTCGGGACTGCAGTACACGCCCACGCCCGCGGCCTGCAGCCGGTCGAACAGCACGTGGTGCACCGCGAAGAAGGCTGCGGCCGCGACGATGGGCCGCCAGTCGCGGTACACCAGCAGGAGCGCGAGGACGACGAACACGCCGAAGTGGAATTCCAGCGTGCCGCGACCGAGGTCGATCTGCAAGGCCACCGAGCTGCCCAGGCACAAGGCGAGCACCAGGCGC